>JAODBH010000255.1 GCA_025463865.1 Actinomycetes bacterium
GAACCGGTGCGTACGACGATGGTGTCGCCGTCGATGGCGCGGATCACGGTTGCGGGAGTCGGCCGGGACGCGATTCCGCCGAACCACCACCCTACGGACGCGCTCCCGAGCAGGGCGGCGACCGCAACGGCCACGACACCGACCCGGGAACGGGCCATGGGTCCGACGCTACCGGGTTCGGGGATGGGTCACCCGTTCGCCGCACGAGCGCCAGTAGGGTCCTCTCATCATGGGTCGCCGCGCCGCGCTCATCGCGCTGGTTCTCGTCATCGTTCTCGTGGTCGCCGGGACCGTCGCGCTGAGCAACGGACGCGACACGCTCGATCGCCAGCGTTCCGTCGCGCAAGCGCGGTGGAAGCCGCTGCGTGCGCCGCTCACCCAGCGGTACGGCGCGCTCGCCGCACTGGTCAACGCCGCCCGGCCGCTGCGCAACCCGCCACTGCCCGTCTTCGCGCAGGTCGACACGGCCGAGGCCCGCTGGACCGGTCTCCAGAAGCAGCCGTTCAAAGGCGATCGGGTCCCGGCCGAGGTCACCGCGGCCAACAACCTCGAAGGCCTGATCGGGCGGGTCAGCGCGGCAGTGCCCGACTCGCCCCGGCTCAACGGCAACCCCGCGGTGCAGGCGGCGCTCACCGGGCTCAAGGCCGCGGTGCCTCCGCCGGCTCTGGTCACCAGCTTCGACGACGCGGTGACGCGGTACAACGACAGCCGGAACAGCTTCTGGGACCGCGTTCCGGCCGAGCTGTTCGGCTACGACGCCATCCCCTCGTTCGCCATGGTCGCCACGGGCTGACGCCGTGCACGTGGGCGGCGGGTACGGTGGCGCGGTGGAATCCGGGGCTTCGCTGATCTACGCCGCGCGTCTGCTCCGGCTCCCATTGCTCGCGGCCGACGGCGCCGAGCTCGGGCGGATCGTCGACATCGTCCTCGTCCCGCCGCACCTCGGCAAGTCCCCGCGGGTCATCGGCTTCGTCGCCTCCATCCAGCGTCGCCAGATCTTCGTGAACGCCGCACGGGTCGGAAGCGTCGACGCCACCGGCGTCAACCTCGCCACCGGCACCATCGACCTGCGCCACTTCCGCCGCCGCTCGGGTGAGCTGCTGGTGTCGGCGCTGTTGAACCGGCGCCTGGGCGACGAGCTCGTCAACGACATCGGGCTGAAGCCCATGCCGGTCGAGCCGGGCTGGGAGGTGGGGACGGTCTCGCTCCGCCACACCGGCTCGCTGCGCCGCCGGACCCGCACCCGCGTCGTCGCCTGGTACACGCCCGACGTCCTCGAGCTGTTCGACGCCGGACCGCTCGGCACCGAGGTCGCGGCGCTGCGCGAGCTCCACCCGAACGACCTCGCCAAGGCCCTGCGCGCCATGCCGCTCGAACGTCGGCGGTACCTGGCGCGAGCGATGGACGACGACCGGCTCGCCGACCTCCTCGAGGAGCTCGACGAGGACGAGCAGCTCGCGCTGGTCGAAGGGCTCGACATCGAGCGCCTGGCCGACATCCTCGAGGAGATGGCACCCGACGACGCGGCCGACCTGCTCGCCGAGATGCCCCGCGCGCAGCGCATCCAGATGCTCGACGCGATGGAGCCCGACGAGGCCGCTCCCCTGCGCCGTCTGCTCCTCTACGGCGAGGAGACCGCGGGCGGTCTCATGAACCCCGAGCCGTTGATCGCCACGCCCGGGATGACCGTGGCCGAGGCCATGGCCCGCATGCGCGACGCCGACGTCCCGGTGGCCCTCGCCGCGCACATCTTCGTCGTCGAGCCGCCCAAGGCCACGCCCACCGGTCGCTATTTGGGAGCCGTCGGCTTCCAACGGCTGCTGCGCGAGCCGCCCGGAACGCTGATCGAAGGGCTTCTGGATGAGCACCAGAAGCCCGTCGGCCCCGAGATGCCCACGGAGGAGGTGGCCGCGCGCCTCGCGGGTTACAACCAGGTCGCGCTCCCGGTGTGCGACGCCGCCGGACGGCTCGTCGGCGCGGTGACGGTCGATGACGTGCTCGACCACGCCCTGCCCGAGGACTGGCGGGACCGCGCGTGAGACGGCGCGAGGACCTGTCGGTCCCCCGGGACCCGGGCCGATTCCACGTCGACGTCCACTACGACTCCGACGCCTTCGGCCAGCTCGCCGAGCGGCTGGCCCGCTTCCTCGGCACCGCCCGATTCCTCGTCTTCCAGACCGGCATCGTCGCGGTGTGGATCGCGCTCAACGTCGCGCTGATCAGGTATCGCTGGGACCCGTATCCGTTCATCCTGCTGAACCTCGCGTTCAGCACGCAGGCCGCCTATGCCGCGCCGCTGATCCTGCTCGCGCAGAACCGCCAGGCCGACCGCGACCGGGCCGAGACCGAGCGCGACCGGGCGGTGAACGCGCGCACGCAGGCCGAAGCCGAGTACATCGCCCGCGAGCTCGCGTCGGTGCGCATCGCGCTGGCCGACGTCGTCACCACCGACGACCTCCGCGACGAGCTGCGCGAGCTCACCGCCCAGCTGGCGGCGCTCCTACCCGTCGACGCCACGGCCCACGGCCGCTTCCTCGCGGACCAGGAGCTCGACCGTCACAACAATCAGGACTACGACGAGGGCGGCCTCGGCCCCGACGACATCACCGGTCCCGTCCCGGTCGTCGACCCCGACGCCTGAACCTGATCAGCGGGACGAACCGATCACGCCTTCGTTGGCGCGCTCGATGCGGGCGACCTCGTCGACGGGGCCGACCCGCCAGAACGAGCGGAGCGCGGTGTCCCAGCCGTCCATCAACGCCTTGGCCAGCGGTGAGCCGGTGTGCTCGTGGTGGACCAGCACGAGGAACGCGAGCTCCGCTGCCTGGGTCTGGTCGAGCGTCGCCGCGTCGACGAGCTGACGGTTGAGCCGGGCCTGGAGCATGCCCTCGGGGTCGTAGACGAACGCCTGACCGCCGGTCATGCCCGCGCCGAGGTTGTAGCCGATGTCGCCGAGGATGACGATGGTGCCACCGGTCATGTACTCGCACGCGTGGTCGCCGGTGCCTTCGACGACCGCGGTCGCGCCGCTGTTCCGGACACCGAAGCGTTCGCCCACGCGGCCCGCGACATAGAGCTTGCCGCCGGTGGCACCGTAGAGGCAGGTGTTCCCGGCGAGCACCGGATCGCCGGCATCGTCCTCGGGCGGGCGGACCACGATCAGACCGCCGCCCATCCCCTTGCCGACGTAGTCGTTGGCCTCGCCGATGAGCTCCAGCTTCACGCCGTTCGAGAGGAACGCCCCGAAGCTCTGCCCCGCGGATCCCGTGAACGTCGCATCCACGCGGCCGGGCGGCAGCCCGTCGCCCCACTCGAGCCCGATCGCGCCACCGATCGACGCGCCGATCGTGCGGTCGGCGTTGCTGATCGTGTAGCTGAACCGCTCGTGGTCGCCTTCCCACATGGCGCGGAAGCCGTCGAGCAGGAGTCGCTCGTCGAGCGCGGACCGCGGGCGTTGGATCGGGTTGTGGGCGACGAACCGCCGGGCGGAGTCGCCCTCCGGTGCCCGCAGCAAAGGCTCGAGGTCCATCGAGTCGGCCCGGACATCGCCGATGCTGCGCTGACGGAGGAGCTCGACCCGGCCGATCGCCTCGTCGAGGGTGCGCATCCCGAGCGACGCGAGAAGTTCGCGCACCTCTTCGGCGACGAACAGGAGGTACTGCGCGACGCCTTCCGGCGTGCCCGCAAACTTGGCCCGAAGGTTGGGCCGCTGGGTCGCGATGCCGGTCGGACAGGTGTCCTTGTGACAGGCCCGCACCATGATGCAGCCCTCCGCGACGAGCGCGGCGGTGCCGAAGGAGAACTCGTCGGCGCCCATGAGCGCGGCGACGAGCACGTCGCGTCCCGTCTTGAAGCCGCCGTCGACCCGCAGCTTCACGCGGTCGCGCAGCTCGTTCTCGACCAGCGCGAGCTGCGCGTCGGCGAGACCCAGCTCCCACGGCATCCCCGCGTGCTTGATCGACGACAACGGCGACGCACCGGTGCCGCCGTTGGCGCCCGAGATCTGGATGGTGTCGGCGAGCGCCTTCACCACACCCGTGGCGATCTGCCCGACGCCCTCCTCGGCGACGAGCTTCACCGACACCTCGGCGTAGGTGTTGACCTGCTTCAGGTCGAAGATCAGCTGCGCGAGGTCCTCGATCGAGTAGATGTCGTGGTGCGGCGGCGGCGAGATAAGGCCGACGTTGGGTTGCGTGTGACGCAGTCGCGCGATCTCACGGCTCACCTTGTGGCCGGGGAGCTGCCCGCCCTCGCCGGGCTTCGATCCCTGCGCCATCTTGATGTTGAGCTCGTCGGCGAACGCGAGGTACTGGGGCGTGACGCCGAACCGCCCCGACGCGATCTGCTTGATCTTCGAGTTCTTGTCGTGGGCGGTGCCACGGGTCCGGAAGCGGGCCGGGTCCTCGCCGCCCTCGCCGCAGTTGCTGCGGCCACCGATGAGGTTGACCGCCTCGGCGAGGGTCTCATGCGCCTCGGCCGACAGCGATCCGTGTGACATCGCGCCGGTGGAGAACCGGGTCGTGATCGACGTGGCCGGCTCGACCTCGTCGACCGGGATCGGCGCGCTCGACGGGATCAGCTCGAGCAGGTCGTGGAGCTCGGTCACCGGCCGGGCCTGGATCAGGTCGCGGAACTGCTCGTAGATCTCGGTGCG
>JAODBH010000260.1 GCA_025463865.1 Actinomycetes bacterium
AGGTGCCCCTGAAACGCGGCGGGGAACCCGCCGAGGTGGGACGCACCTGCGTCTTCCTGGCCTCCGGCGCCGCGGACTTCATCAACGGCACCACCATCGAGATCGACGGCGGCATGCTGCCCGGCGTGCTGTACGAGGCGGGGCTGAAGACCATCACGGATCTGCTCTGACGGCGGCCCGAACGTCCTGCAGCGCCGCCGCGGGGACTGGACGGCGGCGAAAGCCTCCGCCCGTAGACTGAGCAGGTGCAACCGGCATCCCCTCGCCCCGTCCTGGTGGTCGACTTCGGAGCGCAGTACGCGCAGCTGATCGCCCGCCGCGTCCGCGAGGCGCACGTCTTCTCCGAGATCGTGCCGCGGTCGATGCCCGTCGCGGAGATGCTGGCGAAGCGGCCGAAGGCGATCATCCTGTCGGGCGGGCCGGCGTCGGTGCACGTCGAGGGCGCGCCCACGATCGATCCCGCGGTGTTCGACTCCGGGATCCCGGTCCTCGGCATCTGTTACGGCGCGCAGCTCGTCGCGCAGCTCCTCGGCGGGGAGGTGCACCGCACCGGCGGCGGCGAGTACGGTCGCACGCCGCTCGAGGTCGTCGGATCGTCGGTGTTGTTCGCCGACCTGCCGCTCCAGCAGCAGGTGTGGATGAGCCACGGCGACTCCATCGTCGCGGCCCCGGCCGGCTTCACCGTCCACGCCACGACGCCCGGCACGCCCGTCGCGGCCCTGGAGCACCGTGAACGCGGCATCTACGGCGTGCAGTTCCACCCCGAGGTCATGCACACCGACCGCGGGCAGGAGATCCTCAAGGCGTTCCTCTACGACGCCGCCGGCTGCCGGCCCACCTGGACGAACCTCTCGATCATCGACCAGGCCGTCGACGAGATCCGCGCGCAAGTGGGCGACGAGCGGGTGATCTGCGGGCTCTCGGGCGGCGTCGACTCCGCGGTCGCCGCCGCCCTGGTGCACAAGGCGGTGGGGAACCAGCTCACGTGCGTGTTCGTCGACACCGGGCTCATGCGTGCCGGTGAGGCGGTGCAGGTGGAGGACACGTTCCGCAACCAGTTCGACGTCGACCTCGTGCACGTGAAGGCGGCCGACCGCTTCCTCGATCTGCTCCACGAGGTCGAGGACCCCGAGCGCAAGCGCAAGATCATCGGCGAGACCTTCATCCGGGTCTTCGAGGAGGCCGCGGCCGATCTCGGCGAGGCCCGCTTCCTCGTCCAGGGCACCCTGTACCCCGACATCGTCGAATCGGGTGGCGGCGACAACGCCAACATCAAGAGCCACCACAACGTCGGTGGCCTCCCCGACGACATGAAGTTCGAGCTCGTCGAGCCGTTGCGGAACCTGTTCAAGGACGAGGTCCGGGCGGTGGGCGAGGAGCTCGGCCTGCCCGAGGAGATCGTCTGGCGTCAGCCCTTCCCCGGCCCGGGTCTCGCGGTGCGCATCATCGGCGCGATCACGCCCGAACGGGTCGAGATCCTGCAGGCTGCCGACGCGATCGTGCTCGAGGAGATCAAGCGTGCGGGCCTGCTGCGCGAGATCTGGCAGAGCTTCGCGGTCCTTCCCGCGGTGCGCACCGTCGGGGTCATGGGCGACGCCCGCACGTACGCGTACCCGATCATCCTCCGCGCGGTGACCTCGGACGACGCGATGACGGCCGACTGGGCGCGGCTTCCGTACGACGTGCTCGAAGCGATCTCGTCCCGGGTGATCAACGAGGTCCCCGGCGTCAATCGCGTCGCCTACGACATCACGTCGAAGCCGCCCGGGACCATCGAGTGGGAGTGACCCGGCGTCACGACCCCGGGGCGATTCGGTAGTCGACGAAGAGCGTCCCCTTCGGGGTCCGTTGCACGTCGATGAGCTCGAACTGTTGGAGGCTGTCGGCGGCGTCCGCGGCGAAGAGCCGCTTCCCGTGTCCGGCCACGACGGGTGGGATCACGAACCGCATCTCGTCGACGAGCCGGGCCGAGATCAGGGACCGGGCGAGCTCAGTGCTGCCGTGGATCCCGATGTCGCGGCCCTGCGTCCGCTTGAGCTCGGCGACGTATGCGGCGGGCGGCTCGTCCATGACGACGGTCTGGCCCCACTCGTGCGACAGCGCGGTCGATGTCGCAATGTGCTTCGCGGTCGCATTGATGAAGTCGGCGAACGGTTGGACGTCGGAACCAGGCCAGTAGCCGGCCCAGTAGTCGTATGTACCGCGACCCAGGAGGACGTCGTCCTGGGTCGCGATGACCCGGCCGATCAGGTCGAACAGCTCCGGGCCGTCGTCGAGGAACCAGTCGCTCGGCTCCTCGGCGACGCCATCGAGCGAGAGCCATTGGAGGAGCACCACATCCCGCATGCCTCGCGTCCTTTCGGTCGGTGGTCATGGCGCGTGCTCAGATGCCGGGCGCGAACGCAACCAGTTGGTCGAGGACCGTGCCCCATCCGTCGTGAAACCCCATTGCGTCGTGCAGATCGCGGTTGCCTTCGCTGCCGTGCATCGCCACCGTGGTGCACAACGTGAGGTCGCCCCGCGGCTCGAGGGTCATCAACGCGGTGAAGAACGGCGTCGTGGCGGGTCGGTAGCCGGGAAGCAGCGCGTCGGTCCAGACGAGCCGACGGAACGGGTCGACCTCGAGATAGCAACACGTCACCACGTGTTCGGTGCCGTCGGGTTGTCGGGGAACGAAGCGGAAGATCCCGCCGGGGCGGAGGTCGATCTCGCACTCCGCGATCACTCCAGGTGCGGGTGCGTACCACTGGCGGATGTGCTCCGGCCGGGTCCAGGCGGCCCAGGCCGTCTCCGCCGACGCGCGGACCTCGCGTTCGACCTTCAGGTCGAGTCGGGGGTCGAAGGGCTTGCTTCGTGGGGTCACGGGGCGTCCGGTTGGAGGTCGCTGACGTAGCGATCGAACCGATCGATACGCGCTTCCCAGACGTCACGCTGCGACGCGAGCCATGTTTCCGCCACCCGCAACCGTTTCGGCTGGAGTCGGTACGTGCGCACCCGGCCGGTCTTGGACGAGTGCACGACCCCGCTCTCCTCCAGCACCCGCAGGTGCTGGATGAACGATGGCAGCGCCATGTCGAACGGCGCCGCGAGATCGGTCGCCGATGCCGGCCCGCGGGTGAGCGCGGCGACGACGCTGCGCCGGGTCGGGTCCGCCAGCGCGCGGAACACGGCGTTGACGCTCGCGGCCGCTACCGCCATGGTCCGCCGCCCATCGCTTCCGAACGTCGATCTCGAGTCCCCACGCAAGCGAAGCTAACGACCCCGATCACTGAGGTCAAGACCTAAGTATAGGCGGTTCACGGATCTTCCCGGGCCCCCATGTGTGGACCCTCGAAGATGCACGGCGAGGGTCGCGCGGGCGCGTAGCGTGCGAGGCGTGAACTCGCGGATCCCATCGCTCGCGTGTGTGCTGCTGCTCATCGTCGGTGGCGCGGCCGCGTGCAGCAGTGGCGGCGGCAGCAGCAAGCCGCTGACCAAGTCGGAGCTCATCGCGCTCGGTGACAAGGTCTGCTCGCAGTCCGGGAAGAAGATCGACGGCATCTCGAGTCCATCGGGGCAGGTCACCGACGAGACGCCGCCCGCGCAGGTGCGGAAATGGGCGAAGCCGTACGCCGCGCTCGCGGACATCCTGGACCAGGAGGCCCTGGCGCTCGGAGCGCTCACCCCTCCGTCGGCCGACTCGGCGTCGTACACGAAGGTGGTCTCCGACCTCCGCATCCAGGCCGAGTACGCCAAGCAAGCTGCGGCCGCGGCGAAGGCGGGCAACGCCATCGCCGTCCAGAAAGCGCTCGCGAGCCAGAAGTCGTCGAACGCCGACTCCGAGGAGTTCCTGACCGGCTACGGCTTCAAGGTGTGTGGAACGTGAGGTGGCTGCCGCTCCTGATGATGCGCCACGGGTTCGCGTCGTTCGAGGTCATGAGCCGGCCCTGGCCGTGACTACTCGTCGTCGTCGGGAGTGTCGTCCACCTCGATGCCTGACGCCGCGAGGCGGGCGAGGAGGCGGTCGCGGACGGAGTCGCCGGGCTTGCGGGCGCGGTCGCCGGTCACGCGCCATCCGTGTCGGGAGGAGTAGAGGAGCGGCGGCTCTTTGAGGCGCCCGTACCCGAAGCCGGTGACACGGGCGAAGAACAGCTCGTGGTCGAACATCTCCTTGCGTTCGAACGTCTCGCACCGGAGCCACGCGATGCAATCGGCGACGACCGGGAGACCGTCGACCTCCTCGAGGTACTCCGGCGCGATGTACCGGAACTTGCGGCCGGGATACGAGAAGTACTGGCCCTGGTCGATCTGATCGCCGGCGAGCACCGAGACCGAGAACACGCCGGAGGCTGCGAGCAGCGGATAGGTGTCGTGCTTGGGCGAGACCGACGCCATCACGACCGGCTCCTCGAAGCTCACCTGGGTCACCCAGTGCGAGCAATAGGCGCGCACGACGCCGTCGTGGGTCGTGGCGACGACCTGCACCCCCTTGATCATCTGGCCGAGGGCCCGTTTGAGCTTCTGGTCGATCATGGATCGCAATCTAAGGTGCGCGGATGCGCGCCCTCGTACAGCGGGTCACCCGGGCCCGGGTGACGGTCGCCGCGACGGACGGGCCCGGAGCCGAGGCCGAGACCGTCGGCGCGATCGGGCCCGGCCTGCTCGTCTTCGTCGGGGTCACGCACAGTGACGGCATCGAACAGGCGCGCACGCTGGCCACGAAGCTCTGGACCCTGCGGATCTTCGCCGACGAGCTCGGCGGGATGAACCGCTCGCTCGCCGCCTCCGGAGGTGAGGTCCTCGTGGTCAGCCAGTTCACCCTCTACGGAGAGACGCGCAAGGGCCTCCGACCCTCGTGGGCGGCTGCCGCGCGACCGGATCAGGCCCGGCCCGTCGTCGACGCGCTCGTCACCACGTTTCGTGAGCTCGGTGCCCGCGTAGCCACGGGTCGCTTCGGCGCCGACATGAACGTCGAGCTGGTGAACGACGGCCCGGTCACGCTAATGGTCGAGGTGTAGCCGGGCGCGCTCAGGGGATCTCCAGGGGGACCGGGTACGCTCGACGCACCTCGGCACGGAAGCAGCGCCATCGTGGATCGCATCGACACCTCCCACAGCATCTGGCTCTTCGATACGGATCGCATGCGGTTCCGGCGCGCTCCGAAGGGCACGGATCTCGAAGCGCCGTCGATGGACCGCGATTGGGAGACGTACTTCGGGCTCGAGATCGACGAGGAGAGCGGCGCGTTCACCGTGGTCCTCAACGAGGAGGGCACCCGCCTGCTCCGCTCGTGGCGCGAGGTCAACCCGGAGCCGGCGGCGCCGTCGGACGCGACCACCGAGCTGTCGGTCGAGATCCTGCGCAACCACTGAGGCCGCGCGTCGTCGCGAGCTCGAGCACGGCGCCGGGCCCGTCAGCGCCGAAGCGCGCGGGCGCGCACCCCGAACACCTGTGCGGTGCGCGCGCGGACCCACCGGTACGATGCGGGTGATGCAGGATCCCCTCGCCGGACTCGCGGAACCGTCCCATTCGCAGCTCGCGCACGCACCCGTCCTCTCCGGACTGAACCCCATCCAGCTCGAGGCGGCGAGTGCTCCCGACGGGCCGCTGCTCGTCATCGCGGGGGCGGGATCGGGCAAGACCGCGGTGCTCACCAACCGGATCGCGCACCTGATCGCGGAGCGCAAGGTCTCGCCGTTCCGCATCCTCGCCATCACGTTCACCAACAAGGCCGCGGGGGAGATGAAGGAACGCGTCGGCGCGCTCGTCGGCCCGGTCGCGCAGCGCATGTGGGTGGCCACGTTCCACTCCGCGTGCTCGCGCATCCTCCGACGGGAGGCCGCGGTCCTCGGCTACCGCTCGTCGTTCACGATCTACGACCAGGGCGACGCGGTGCGCCTCACCGACTATGTGCGCCGCGACCTGAACCTCGATCCCAAGCGCTTCCCGGCCCGCCAGCTGCACGCCCGCATCTCGCAGCTGAAGAACGAGCTCACGAGCCCGGACCAGGCCGTGGCCAACGCCATGACCCCGCCCGAGCGGCGCATCGCCGAGGTCTACCGGGAGTACCAGCGCCGCCTGGCCGAGTCGAGCGCGGTCGACTTCGACGATCTGCTGGTCCTCACCGTGCAGCTCTTCCGCGAGCACCCCGACGTCCTCGCCCGGTGGCGCCAACGCTTCGCCTACGTCATGGTCGACGAGTTCCAGGACACGAACATCGCGCAGTGGGAGCTGGTGCGGCTCCTTACCGAGGAGCACCGCAACGTGTTCGTCGTCGGCGACGCCGACCAGTCGATCTACGCGTTCCGCGGCGCCGACTTCCGCAACCTGGTCCGGTTCGAGGAGGTGTTCCCCGAAGCCACCGTGATCGTGCTGGAGCAGAACTACCGCAGCACGCAGAACATCCTCGACGCGGCCAACGCCGTGATCGCCAACAACGCCGCCCGTCGACCGAAGCAGCTCTGGACCGAGCAGGTGGGTGGCGAGCTCATCACCCGATACCAGGCCGAGGACGAGCACGACGAGGCCGCGTTCATCACCCACGAGATCACCCGGCTCACCGACCACGAGGGTTACCGCTTCTCCGACATCGCGGTCTTCTACCGCACCAACGCGCAGAGCCGCGTGGTGGAGGAGCAGTTCGTCCGGCGCGGGATCCCCTACCGCGTCGTCGGCGGGGTGAAGTTCTACGACCGGCGCGAGGTGAAGGACGCCCTCGCCTACCTGCGCGCGCTCGTCAACCCTGATGACGAGGTGAGCTGGAAGCGGATCGTCAACACACCCAAGCGAGGAGTCGGCGACACGTCGGTGGCCAAGATCGACGCGTACGCACAAGGATCCGGGCTGACGTTCCGCGACGCGATGCGCGAGGCCGCGGCCGCGGGGGTCACGGGGAAGGCCCTCGGCGGCATCCGCGATCTGCTCGACGTCCTCGAGGAGCTCCGGCTCGAGTCCGCGCGCGGGGTGGCGCCGACGCTCGAGGCCGTGCTCTCCCGCACCGGCTACCTCGCCGAGCTCGAGGCCGAGCGCACGATCGAGGCGCAGGGCCGGATCGAGAACTTGCAGGAGCTCGTCGGCGTGGCCAAGGAGTTCGACGACCGGCTCGACCACGGCGATCTCTCGGGCCTGGTCGGCATCGCCGGCGTCGGCACCGATGCGAGCGACGGCGACACCGACGAAGCCGGCGCCCGGGCCGTCCCGGTGGAGGCACCGGTCGGCGAGGCCCGGATCCAGGCCCTGCTCGAGGGCATCAGCCTGGTCACCGACCTCGACGGGATCGACGGCGAGGTGAGCACCGTCACCCTGATGACGCTGCACGCGGCCAAGGGCCTCGAGTTCCCCACGGTGTTCCTGGCCGGCATGGAGGACGGGATCTTCCCCCACTTGCGCAGCCTCGGTGACCCGGAGGCGCTGGAGGAGGAACGACGGCTCTGCTACGTGGGCATCACGCGGGCGCGCGAGCGGCTCTACCTCTGCCACGCGTGGAGCCGGACGCTGTTCGGCGCCACCGACTACTACCCGCCGAGCCGCTTCCTCGCCGAGATCCCGGAGGAGCTCGTCCACGCCATGGGCGAGTCGCGCGGTGGTCGAGGGATCGGCGCGCACCGCGACGCGGTCGTGTCGGCCGCGCTCCGGCGGTCGTCACGCGGGGGCGACTCCGACTTCGCGCCGATGCCGGGCGCGAGCACGCCGTCGGGGGCGCGGGGAGCGGAAGGCATCGGACTGCGGGTCGGTGACGACGTCGCGCACGACAAGTTCGGCGAGGGCGTCATCACCGACATCATCGGCAGCGGCGACAAGGCCGAGGCCGTGGTCCGCTTCCCGGATGTGGGGGAGAAGCGCCTCCTCCTCGCGTGGGCGCCGCTCCGCAAGGTCTGACGCGCGGGCCTCCGGCCGGTTCAGCCGGCGGCGGTCGTCGTCGTGGCGCCGGGTGGGGGAAGCAGCTTGTTGAGGTACACGAGCAGCACACCTTCCCGGGCGTTCTTCGCGCTCGGCCGGGGGCCGCTCGCGGGCAGCGGGTACGGGTACTTGTGCTTGCCCACCTCGAGCTTGAGCTGGAAGCGGGCGAGGTCGCGCTCGGGCACCCGCGCGTTGTGGCAGTCGACGAAGCCCTTCTTGTCGCCCTTGTACCGCACGCGGCAGCCCTTCTCGCCCGGGAGGTTCGCGGAAAGGGCCGCGATGTTGCCGTTCTCGATCGCGAACCAGAAGTCGCGCACGCCGCCGAACGGGTCCGGGTAATAGAAGGGTCCCTCGTTCAGCTGCGCTCGGATCGAGTGCGAGACGCCCGCGGCGAACGGTTGCGGCTTCGTCGGTGTCTTGTTGCGGCTCGTGGCCCAGAGCATCGCTCCCGCGACCGCGATGCCGGCGATGACGGCCAGTGCGCCCGTGACCCACAGGCGTCGTATGTCTCTGCGCACGCAGCCTCCTCGACCCGCAGGGATGACAGCAGCCGGGAGCCCTGCAGTCCAGTCGGGGGAGTTTTGGCCCCCGGAGGCGGCGCGTGGGTATCGTTCGCCGCCCGTTCGACAACACGTGGAACTAGCCTCGACCCGCCCGGCGCACGCCGGCCCGACGATCGTCACGGAGCCTTCGTGGATCTCTTGGAGTACCAAGGCAAGCAACTGTTCGCCCGCTACGGCATCCCGGTGTCGCCCGGCGCCGCCGCGGTGACGGTCGACGAAGCGGTCGCCGCGGCCGAGCAGGCCGGCTACCCCGTGGTCATCAAGGCGCAGGTCCGGGTCGGTGGGCGGGGCAAGGCGGGCGGCATCAAGATCGCCGACAATCCCGAGCAGGCACGCGAGTACGCCGGCGACATCATCGGCATGGACATCAAGGGCCACCGCGTCGAGGTCGTGTGGGTGGAGCACGCCTCCGACATCGCGGCCGAGTACTACGCCTCGTTCACCCTCGACCGCGCGGCCAAGAAGTACTTCGGCATGCTGAGCGCGCAGGGTGGCGTCGAGATCGAGACCATCGCCGAGACCGACCCCGACGCGATCGCCAAGATCCACATCGACCCGGTCGTCGGCCTCACCGAGGAGCAGGCCAAGGCGTGGATCGCCGAGGCCAAGCTCGACCCGGCGGCGAACGCCGGCGCGCTCGAGGTGCTGCTGAAGCTCTACACCGCCTACGTCGACGGCGACTGCGACCTGGCCGAGATCAACCCGCTGATCCTCACGCCCGAGGGCAAGGTCCACGCCCTCGACGCCAAGGTCACCCTCGACGAGAACGCCCAGTACCGCCACCCGGAATGGGCGGAGTACGAGGCGAGCCAGGACCTCGACGAGCGCGAGCAGCTGGCCAAGAGCAAGGGCCTCAACTACATCGGCCTCGACGGCACGGTCGGGATCATCGGCAACGGGGCCGGGCTCGTGATGAGCACCCTCGACGTCGTGAACCAGGTGGGCGGAACCCCCGCCAACTTCCTCGACGTCGGCGGCGGCGCCGGCGCCGATCTCCTCGCGAACGCGGTCGAGGTCATCAACTCGGACCCGAACGTGAAGGCGATCTTCGTCAACATCTTCGGCGGGATCACCAAGTGCGACGAGGTCGCCAACGGCATCGTCGAGGCGCTCGCCCGAGTCGACGTCCGTTCGCCGATCGTCATCCGTCTCGACGGCACCAACGCCGAAGAGGGCCGGGCGATCATCAAGGCGCACGAGTCCGACATGTTGATCTCGCAACCCACGATGCTCGACGCCGCGAAGCGCGTCGTGCAACTGGCCGGAAAGTAGGAGCGCGACCCAGTGAGCATCTTCGTCGACGGGAACACCAAGGTCGTGTACCAGGGCCTGACGGGCAATCAGGGTTCGTTCCACGGTCTCCGCAACCGCGCCTACGGCACCAAGGTCGTCGCCGGGACGAGCCCGAAGAAGGCCGGCACCGACGTCGACGGCGTGCCGATCTTCGCGACCGTCAAGGACGCGGTCGCCGAGACCGGCGCCACCGCGTCGTGCATCTTCATCCCCGCGCCCGGCGTCGCCGCCGCGGTCATGGAGGCGGCCGAGGGCGGCATCGAGTTCATCGTGGTCATCACCGAAGGCGTTCCCGCCCACGACGAGGCGCGCTTCTACAACGACCTCAAGAACAACTATCCCGACGTGCAGCTGCTCGGGCCCAACTGCCCGGGCATCATCACGCCCGGGGAGTGCAACATCGGCATCACACCGGGCGAGATCGCGCTGGCCGGCGGCCCGGTCGGCATCGTCAGCCGGTCGGGCACGCTCACGTACCAGGCGCTCTACGAGATGACCCGCCAGGGCATCGGCCAGACCACGTGCGTCGGCATCGGCGGCGACCCGGTGCCCGGTACGAGCTTCATCGACTGCCTGAGCCGCTTCCAGGCCGACCCCGATACGAAGGCGATCATCATGATCGGCGAGATCGGCGGCTCAGCGGAAGAAGAGGCCGCGGAGTACATCAAGGCCAACGTCACCAAGCCGATCGTCTCCTACATCGCGGGCGTCACCGCCCCGGCGGGGAAGAAGATGGGCCACGCCGGTGCGATCATCTCCGGCGGGAAGGGCACTGCGGCGGCGAAGACCGAGGCGCTCGAGGACGCGGGCGCGCGCGTCGCGGCCAACCCGGTCGAGATCGGCCCGCTGATGGCGGAAGTCGTCGCGGGCCTGTAGGCGCACCCGAACGCGACGACCGGGCGTACGCACCGGCGTCGTCTCCGATACGAACGACGAAGGCCCCCGCAGAGCGGGGGCCTTCGGCTTGCACGCAGTGTGGTCCGAACGACTATGCGGTCGGACCGGCCTTGGTGTCGGCCTGGAACATCAGGAACACGCCGGCGGTGACGCCCGCGGATGCGAGCACACCGAGGTAGGCCCAGAACGAGCGGTCGAGGCTCTGGCCGCCGACCTTCTGGCCGACGAGCACCTGCAGCAGGATCAGGATGAACGCGAGGCCCGCGGCCGCCAACAGCACCTGCGAGATGGTGAAGTTGCCCATCTTGTCGGGCAGGGTGATGACGCCGAAGCGGGCGAGCAGCACCACGGCGACGACCACGATCGTGATCAGGATGCCGAGCAGGCTCAGGAAGCCGCCCCACCCGTTGTGGCCGTTGTACGTGCCGAACCCGCCGACATCCTTCTTGAACCAGGTGAAGAACGAAAAGATCAGCAGGAGGATCCCGGACCCTCCGGCGACCTTCTCGCCGAGCGAGAGTTCGTTGAGCTTCTCCAAGGATCTGTCCTCCGTTGGGCCGTTGGTTTGGGGTGAGTGGATCATGAGAACCACGCCATTGCAAGGATCCCCGGCCCGATGCCGCTGCGCCGGAACCGGCTAGCGTCCGTACACGTGCGGGTCGGCGTTCTTGCCTCCGGTGGAGGCACCATCCTCCAGGCGATTCTCGACGGGGGCATCCCCGTACAGGTCGTCGTCAGTGATCGGCCGGAATGCGGCGCACTTGAGCGCGCCCGGGCGGCGGGGGTCCCGGCCGTCGCGGTCGATCGCCGCGCCTACCTCCCCGACCGCGTGGCCTTCACCGAAGCGGTCGTCGATGCGCTCCGTGCGCACGACGTGGACCTGGTCGCCATGGCCGGGTTCATGACCATCCTCGAGAAGCCCATCTTCGATGCCTTCCCGAACCGCGTGGTCAACACGCACCCGAGCCTGCTGCCTGCGTTCCGTGGCGCACACGCGGTGCCTGACGCCCTCGCGGCCGGGGTCAAGGTCACCGGCTGTACGGTCCACATCGCGACGGTCGAGGTCGACGACGGCCCGATCCTCGCCCAGGAAGCGGTCGTGGTGGAGCCGTCCGACGACGAGGATGCGCTGCACGAGCGCATCAAGGAAGTCGAGCGCCGGCTCTATCCCGCGGTCCTGGCCGCTCTGCTCGAACGAGGAGACGCAAACCTCTGATGCGCACCAAGGTGCAGCGCGCGCTGCTCTCCGTCTACGACAAGTCCGGCCTCGAGGAGTTCGCGCGTGGCCTCACCGAGCTCGGGGTCGCGCTCGTATCGTCGGGAGGTACCGCGCACGCGCTCGAGGCTGCGGGCATCGAGGTCACCACGGTCGAGGACGTCACCGGCGCACCGGAGATCCTCGATCACCGCGTGGTCACGCTGCATCCCAAGATCCACGGCGGGATCCTCGCCGACCGATCGAAGCAGTCGCACCGCGACGATCTCGACGAGTTCGGCATCGTCCCCTTCGACCTGGTGGTCGTGGGCCTCTACCCGTTCGTCGAGAAGCCGGGCATCGAGACCATCGACATCGGTGGGCCGGCGATGATCCGCGGCGCGGCGAAGAACCACGCCTGGCTCAGCGTCGTCACCAACGTCGAGCAGTACGCGGGGATCCTCGACGAGCTCCGCCACAACGACGGCACCATCGGGGCCGACACCCGCCGACGGCTCGCGCTCGACGCGTTCGCGTCGACCGCCGCGTTCGACGCCGCGATCGTGCAGTGGCTCCAGGCCGACGAGCTGCTGCCCGAGCAGTTGGTGGTACCGCTCGAGCGGGCCGCGGCGCTGCGCTACGGAGAGAACCCGCACCAGGCCGCGGCGCGCTACCGCGAGAAGGGCGTCGCGCCGGGTTGGCCCGACACGATGGTCCAGCACCAGGGCAAGGAGCTCTCGTTCATCAACGTGCTCGACGGTGAGTCCGCCTGGCGGCTCGTCAACCAGTTCGACGAGCCGGCGTGCGTGATCGTGAAGCACGCGAACCCGTGCGGGGTCGCGCTCGGCACCGACGCCACCGACGCGTACCGGCGTGCCTTCGCGTGTGACGAGCTCAGCGCGTTCGGGGGCGTGGTCGCGTTGAACCGCCCGCTCACGGTCGAGGTGGCCGAGGCCATCGGCAAGGTGCTCACCGAGGTGGTGCTCGCTCCCGCGTACGAGCGGGGCGCGCTCGAACTGCTGGCCAAGAAGAAGAACACGCGACTGCTCGAGACGCAGCCCCCAGGCCCGCGTGGCCTCGAGCTTCGCCGGATCGACGGCGGCTTCCTCGTACAGGAGGCGGACAACATGGAGGTCGACGCGGGCGACTGGCCCGTCGTCACGAAGAAGGCCCCCACCGAGCAGCAGTGGCGCGATCTCCGCTTCGCCTGGGAGGTCTGCGCCTCGGTCTCGTCCAACGCGATCGTCTTCGTGATCGACGGGCAGGCGGTCGGCATCGGCGCGGGGCAGCAGAGCCGGGTCCACTCGGCCGAGATCGCGGCCAGGAAGGCGGACGGCCGGGCCAAGGGGGGCGCGTGCGCGAGCGATGCGTTCTTCCCGTTCCGCGACGGCGTCGACGCCGCGGCCGAGGCCGGTATCGCCGCCATCGTGCAGCCCGGCGGCTCGGTGCGTGACGACGAGGTGATCGCGGCCGCCGACGAGCACGGAATCGCGATGGTGTTCACCGGCCACCGTCACTTCCGCCACTAGCGGGCTGTTCCCGGCACACCTTCGGGGGCACGAACCTTGCGATACCAGTAGCCCACGTCGTGCGGACACGCGATGCTTGCGGCCGGCCCCACGGCCCATCCTGATCCCCACGACGAGGCGTCGATGACCGCGCAGCTCCTGGACGGCGAAGCATTCTTCGAGGCGATGAAGGTCGACCTCGCCGCGCGGGTGCAGGCCCTCGTCGAGCGGGGTTGGACCCCGGGTCTCGCAACGGTCCTGGTGGGTGACGACCCCAACAGTGCTTCGTACGTCCGGTTGAAGCACGAGAACTGTGCCGAGCTCGGCATCGCGTCGATCGCCCGCGAGCTGCCCGCCACCGCAACGCAGGAGGAGCTGCTCGCGGTGATCGAGGAGCTCAACGCCGATCCCGCGGTCGATGGCTACATCGTGCAGCTGCCGCTGCCGAAGGGCCTCGACGAGGAGGCCGCGCTCCTCGCCATGGATCCCGACAAGGACGCCGACGGCTTGCACCCGGTGAACCTCGGCCGGCTCGTCATGGGCGTCGACGGTCCCGTGCCCTGCACCCCCCGCGGGATCCAGGCCCTGCTCGTCCACTACGGCGTACCGATCGAGGGCCGCCACGTGGTGATCGTCGGCCGGGGTCTCACGATCGGGCGCCCGTTGGCCAACCTGCTGAGCCTCAAGCGACCTCACGCCAACGCCGCCGTGACCGTGGTCCACACCGGCGTCGCGGATCTCGGGGAGTACACGCGGCAGGCCGACATCCTGATCGTCGCCGCCGGCAGCCCCGGGATCGTGACGCCCGAGATGGTCAAGCCGGGCGCGGCCGTCGTGAGCGCCGGGATGACCTTCGAAGGGCGGCGGATCGTCCCCGACGTCGAGGAGTCGGTCGGTGAGGTGGCCGGCTGGATCACGCCCCGCGTGGGCGGGGTCGGTCCCACGACGCGGGCGATGCTGCTCTCCAACACCGTCGACTTGGCCGAGCGCCGAGCCGGACGGTCGTGAGCCCGGAGCCGGCGATGACGCCGGAGCCCGAGCCGGCCGCCGCCGCGTGCCCGCTGTGCCAATGCCCGCTCGCCGACGACGACCCTCGTTGCCCCTCCTGCGGGCTCTACCGCGGGCTGGGTGAAGGCCGGGGATTCTCCCGGCAGGGGATACTGCTCTTCTTCGGCACGATCGTGGCGCTCTACCTGGTCGTGCTGGTGATCGTGCTCCTCGCGCGCTAGCGGCGGCTGAGAGCCGTCGACGCGCCGACCGCTAACATGCGGGCCGCTCGCACGACCGTGCGACCGGATTTTTGGTGGAGGTACTCCCGTGGGTGAACGGATCTCGATCGACGCGAACGGCGTGCTCCAGGTGCCGGACGAGCCGATCCTCCCCTTCATCGAGGGCGACGGCACCGGGGTCGACATCTGGCCCGCGGCCAAGGCCGTGCTCGACGCCGCGGTCGACAAGAGCTACGGCGGCACCAAGCGCTTCGACTGGGTCGAGGTCCTCGCCGGCCAGAAGGCCTTCGACGAGACCGGCGAATGGCTCCCGGAGGCGACGGTCACGTCGTTTCGCGAGAACCTCATCGGCATCAAGGGCCCGCTGACCACCCCGATCGGTGGTGGGATCCGCTCGCTCAACGTCGCGTTGCGCCAGATCCTCGACCTCTACGCCTGCGTGCGCCCGGTCCGTTGGTTCGAAGGTGTCCCGTCGCCGGTGAAGCGCCCCGACCTCGTCGACATGGTCATCTTCCGGGAGAACACCGAGGACGTGTACTCGGGCATGGAGCTCGAGGAGGGCACGCCCGAGGTCGCCAAGCTGATCGAGTTCCTGCACGACGCCTACGGCTGGACCATCCGCCCCGACTCCGGCATCGGCATCAAGCCGGTCTCGGAGACCGGCTCGAAGCGTCTGATCCGTGCCGCGCTCGACTACGCGGTCAAGCGCGGGCGCAAGAGCGTCACCCTCGTGCACAAGGGCAACATCATGAAGTTCACCGAGGGCGCGTTCCGCAACTGGGGCTACGAGATCACCAAGGACGAGTTCTCCGACGTCGCGGTGGGCTGGGACGACTGCAACGGTGACCCGGGCGACAAGATCCTCGTGAAGGACGCCATCGCCGACATCACGTTGCAGCAGGTGCTCACCCGCCCGGCCGAGTTCGACGTGATCGCCACGCTCAACCTCAACGGCGACTACCTCTCGGACGCTCTCGCGGCGCAGGTCGGCGGCATCGGCATCGCTCCGGGTGCCAACATCAACTACGTCACCGGCCACGGCATCTTCGAGGCCACCCACGGCACCGCTCCGAAGTACGCCGGCCAGGACAAGGTCAACCCGGGTTCGGTGATCCTCTCGGGCGTCATGATGCTCGAGCACCTCGGTTGGCAGGAAGCGGCCGACCTCGTCGTGTCGTCCCTCGACAAGACCATCGCCGACAAGGTCGTCACCTACGACTTCGCCCGGCAGATGGAAGGGGCCACCGAGGTCAAGACATCGGAGTTCGCCGCCGCGATGATCGACCGGATGTAGCGGAGCGACGGCGTCCGAACGGGCGCCGGCTCCGAATCATCGCTGCGGAGGAACCTCGGTGCCCGTACTGGCGGAACTGAACGTGCGCAGCACGCGTCGGCACATGCCGACGCGGCGCGTCGCCGTCGATCCCGGGTTCCTGCCGCTCACCGGTCGCGCCTACGGCGCCGTGCTGCTCGGCGCGGTGATGGCGGAGTTCCTCCCGGAGCTCCCCGAGGACGAGCTCGAGGCGCTGCCCCGGTTCCTCGCCGAGGCCCGCAAAGGCCGGCTCCGGATCCCGAGCATCGCCTTGCGGTACCGCCTGCAGACCGACACCCACGGACTCGACCGGGCCCGGCACCGGATCGTGGAGGAGCCGGACTCACGTCTCGACTTCGGGAGCCGGCTCATCATCGAGCTCGATGTCCACGGCGCCGCGGTCCCGCAGGTGATCGGCACGATCATGGCCGCCGCCGCCCACTCCGACCGGTTGCGTCCGCTCGCGTTCCGCGCCATCGATGCCGCGGTCAAGTCCCCCGGCAGGTTCCCCGAGGAGTACGAGATCCGTCGCCTGCTCCACGGGATCCCCCGTCGGGCTCCGAACGCGCCCGGCGTCGAGTGGCAGCGGGAGACGGAGGAGGTCGACGACTGGCTCGGGGTGCCGTCCGAGCGGCGTTGGGCCATGGAGGTGCTCGGCATCGGCGTCGATGTGCACCTCGACCGTTCCGAGGTGCAGCGCCGGTTCCGGCGGCTGCTGCGCCAGGCCCACCCCGACCAGGGCGCCGAGGCGCGCGGTGCCGCGGAACGCATCGCCGAGCTGTCCGAAGCGCGCGAGCTGCTGCTCACCGACCTCGAGGAGCACGGCGGCGAGCTCGATCTCGACCTCGGCGAGGATCTCGCGGCCGAGGCCCGGTCGAGGTAGCGCGCCGCCGTCCGAGCGCCGCCGCCGAGGGGCGCGGTTCGAGGGGCGCGGTCGAGCTAGGCGCCCGCTCCGGCGGCGGGGCCCTCGGCGCCCGGTGCCGCTTCTTCCGCCGCGGGTGCGGCCGTCGGTGCGGTCGGGCTGGTGAGTCCGAGCTCGCTGCGCAGCTGACTCAGGCGTGACTGCGCCTCGGCGTTCATCTGGGCCTGCTCCACCTCGAGCATCCGGCCGTTGACCGGGCTCTGGGTGAGCTCCGACATGCCCTGGGCCTTGGCGAGCCGGGCCTCGATCTTGTCGCGCACCTGCTCGAAGGTGGGGACGTCCTCGCCGACGCTGGCGGTGAGCTGTGCCATCGCGGTGTTCATCTGCTCCTGCATCTTCGCCTGGTCGAGCTGGCTGAGGAGCTTCTGGCGCTCGCGCAGCTTCTGCTGGAGCATCGCGGAGTTCTGGGTGACCGCGGCCTTGGCGTTGGACGCGTTGGTGGTCGCCTCGAGCAGCATCGCCTTCTGCTCGTCGACCTGCGCCTCGAGGGAGATCAGGCGCTGCGCGAAGCCCTCCGCGGCCTGGTTGTACTCGGCCGTCTTGGTGGCGTCGCCGTTGCGGTTCGCCTCGTCGGTGAGGAGCAGGGCCTGGCGGGTGGAGCCGTTCGCCTTCTCGAGGTCCTCGAGCGCACGGTTCAGCCGCAGCTCCGCCTGCTTCTGGTTGGCGATGACGTCGGCGGCCCGCTCGACGAGGACCTTGTGCTGCTGCTGGGCCTCGGCGATCGCCTGTTCCAGCTGGATCTTCGGGTCGGCCTTGGCCTCGAAGTCACTGTTGGCCTTGGCGGTCAGGTACTTCCACCACTTCTTGACCATCTGCAGCATGGCGCAAGCCTAGGCACGCGTGGGCGGACCCGTGGCCTCCGGCCGGATGTCGGCGGGCTCCAGCGTGGTGAGCTCGTCGTCGGTGGGGTCGGGGAGCTCGACGACGCGGGTGGCCTGCCGGGTGACCGCCGACTCGAACCGGTTGCGGGCCAGGCGGGCATTGCCGAAGGACGGCCCGCGGCTCTCGGCCGCGAACGCCCCGAGCGCCGCGGCGCGCCCGCTCGGGCTGAGCCGGTAGTGGTGCTCGGCACACAGGGCGGCGAAGATCTCGACCAGCTCGACGTCGGTGTAATCGGCGAACTCGATCGTCTTGGGAAATCGGGAGCGCAGCCCCGGGTTCGAGTCGAGCAGCGCGGCCATGGGCGCGGGGTAGCCCGCGAACACCACCGCCAGGTCGTCGCGGTGGTCCTCCATGGCCTTGAGCAGCGTCGACACCGCCTCGTGGCCGAAGTCCTGGTCGCTGCCGTTCACCAGTGCGTAGGCCTCGTCGACGAACAGCATCCCGCCCCGCGCGGCGTCGACGGCCGCGTGCACCTTGGCCGCCGTCTGCCCGATGTAGGGCGCGACCAGGCCCGACCGGTCGGTCTCGACGAGCTGCCCGACGGGCAGCACGCCGAGCGCCCGGTAGATCTGCGCGAGGAGACGCGCGACCGTCGTCTTACCCGTGCCGGGGTTGCCCACGAAGACACGGTGGTGACTCTGCTCAACGACCGGCAACCCGCGGTCGCGCCGGAGGTTCTGGACCCGGATGAGGTTGGTCATCAGGCGGACCTCGGTCTTCACCGCCTCGAGGCCGATCAGCGCGTCGAGCTGCGCCAGGAGCGCATCGAGCGTCGGAGGCGCCTCGACCGCGATCGGCATCGGCGCGGAGCCGGCCGTCGCGGGCGCGGCCATGGCGTCGGCCGCCGGTCCGTTGGTGACGACGACCGCGGAACGGGTCGGGTCGCCCGGGCGGGCGATGCGGGCGTCATCGAGGCGCTCGAGCAGCGCGGCCCGGAACCGGTCGAGCGCGAGGAGCTCTTCGCGGCCCGGCAGGTCGTCGATCGCGCACACCGCGTGGGCGACGCGCGTGGCCGCGTCGTAGTAGTCCCACGCGTGGCTCGTGCCGTAGCGGCGGTCGGCGTCGACGAGCAGGCCGAACATCGGCGAAGCCGCGTCGATCCACCCGCGTTGCGCGCGCAACACGTCGCCGTCGCGCAGCCGCTGGAGGTCCGCGTGCGCGAGCGACTCGAACCAGGGCGCGAAGGCCACGACGTAGGCGGTGAGCTCGGCGTCGCTGTACCGGTCGTCGGCGCTCATGATCGCGGCAACCAGCGACTGGGCTTCCGCCGCCGCGTCGCGACGGAACGCGTCGACCGAAACGACCCTGCCGGCGGTCGGCCGGGCCCGTTCGGCGAGCTCCCCGAGCGCGGGCGCCACGGTGCCGACGAACCGCGACACCGGTTGGGTCAGGAGGTCGACGGCGCGCACGGGCCCATCCTCCCAGAGCCGTCAGGGGGTCCGGACCGGAAGGGTGCCAGAGTGGCGCATGGCCCGTGTCGCTCCCGAGGACGAGACCCGGCGACGGGAGCTGCCAACCGGGCTCGCGGATCCCACGGGCTGGTGTGACGCCCATCAGTTCGATCTCGCCGCGGCCGACGGCTCGCTCGGGGTCTCGGTCCGTCTCGCGCTCCATCCCGGCGCCCGGCGGGCCTGGTACTGGGCCTACGTCGTGCGGCCCGACGAGGGTCCGGTGGCGGTGCGCGACCACGACGTCCCGTATCCCCGCGAGGGGCTCGAGGTGCGCGCCGAAGGGCTCTGGGCCGAGCTGATCTGCGAGACGCCGCTCGAGCACTGGAGCCTCGGGCTCGAGGCGTTCGGCGTGCAGCTGGACGATCCCCTCGACGCGACGCGCGGTGAGATCGGCACCCGCATGCCCGTCGGACTCGACGTCGAGTGGGAGATCATGGCTCCCGCCGACCCCGACCCGGAGCCGACCGGTTACGTGCAGCCGGGCCTGGTGCACGGCGAGGTCCTGCTCGGCGCGCTCCGCATCGTGATCGACGGCTTCGGCACCCATCGTCACGAATGGGGACCGGCTCCGTGGCGCTCCGGAGTCGCGGCGCGGCTGAGCGCCACGAGCGCAGGCACCGCGATCTCCGCGACGCAAGGCGTCGACGAGGCGCTGCACGGTTGGCGTTGGGTGCGCGGGGTGGAGACCGACCGTCTCGAGCGCGTCGACCGCGGGTTGCTCGAGACCCGTCGTGATGCGCGCGGGCTGCCCGCGGCGGCGCGCGTGGTGATGCCGCGGCAGGAGCTCGAGGTGGAGGTCATCGGGCTTGCGCCCGTGCCGATCGAAGGCGGCGACGGTCCGGGCCGGTTGGGCCGATTGGATCGCGGCCTGATCCGGGCGGTCGACGGCAGCGACGACGGCGGCGCGTCGGCTCCCCTCGTCGGGTGGGCGGAGTGGTTCGGTGAGGGCGGCGGTCTTGGCGCCGGCCGGGGCTGAGCGGCTCAGCCCGGCTCGACGCTCAGCGTGTTCCCGAGTGGCGCGAGGACCGAGCACACCGCGGCGATCGTCGCGTCGTCGAGCCGCCGGTCCTGGAGGTCGCGCCGCCAGATCTCGGCCTGCTTCCCCATGAGCACGGCGACCCCGTCGACGACCTTCTGGCCGCCGGGCTGCACGGGCGCGCCGGTGCCCCACAGCAGCAGGGTCGGCACGACGGGGACGTCCATGCCGTGGTCCACGAGGAGCTGCCGCACCGCGTCGTTGATGCGCTGCATCTCGGCGATCTGGATGCGTCGCAACGCCGCGTTCGGGCCGCCGTCCGCGCCGTCGACGCCGTCGGCGGTGAGGTTCCAGGGTCGGGTCGCGACCGCGGTCCGCACGGTCAGGACGCCGGCGGGTCCCACGGCCACGTGCTCGACGACGCCACCGTCGGCCGCGACCCGATCGATGACGCGCCAGCCACTCGTCACCATCTCGTCGAGCTCGATCGCGGTCCGTGCGCCTGCGTAGGCGGCAAGGAGATCGGCGCGCCACGAGTCGGAGTACGAACCCACGCCCAGCCAGGCGAGCAGCAGCATCACGACGACGAGCGCGAGCACCACGATCCGGGACTGGATGCTCGAGGCGATGACGAGCCCGGCGCCCGCGGCCACGACGAGCAACCCGCACCCGGCCAGGGCCCGGAAGTGCTCCAGCACGAACGGGCGGGCCCGCGCCGACGCGAGCTTGCGGATCTGGCGGCGTTGGGACCGGGTGCTCATGCCCGGGATTGTCGGCAGCTCCGGGCGCGATTCTGGAGCGCGCCGCCCGGGGTCAGTCGATGTTGCCGGGAAGCCCGTCGTCCCGCACGAACGGGAGTCCCGCTGCGACCCACGCGAGCGAGCCGCCCCCGAGGTTCACGGCGTGCCGACCGCTGGCCTGCAGGGCGGCGGTGACCCGGGCCGACCGGGCCCCCGAGCGGCAGATGACCACGATCTCGCGGTCGGTCGGGATGTCGGCCTCGCGCGTTCCGAGCTCGGTCATCGGCACCCACGTCGCACCCTCGGCGTGACCGGCCTCCCACTCGTCGGCCTCCCGTACGTCGAGCAGCAGCGCGCCGGCGCGGAACCGGCGGTGGCCCTCTTCGGGTGATACCTCGACGATCTCGTCACTCATGCGCGGTCCTTCGGCTCGGGATCCTCGGCTGCGAGAAGCGCTACGGCTCGCGCGCGCAGCCGCGTGTAGTTCGCCTTGCCCGCTTCCGAGCGGTCGAGCGACTCCACCAGAAGGTAGTGCCGGGGCCGCTTGTAACCCGCGACGCGCGCCCGTGCGTGCTCGTCGAGCTCGGCAACGGTGGGATCGGATCCCGGTCGGGACTGCACGAGCGCGACGACGATCTCGCCGAAGCGGTCGTCGGGGATCCCGACGACGACGCAGTCGAGCACCGCGGGGTGGGCCCGGAGCATGAGCTCGATCTCCTCGGGATACACCTTCTCGCCGCCGGTATTGATGCACGCGGAGCCTCGGCCCAGCAGTCGGATGGTGCCGTCGGCGTCGACCGAGGCGTAGTCGCCGGGGATCGAGTAGCGGGTGCCGTCGATGGTGCGGAACGTGGCCGCGGTCTTGGTGTCGTCCTTGTAGTAGCCGAGCGGGAGGAACCCGCGGAGCGCGACGAGCCCGACGGCATCGCTGCCGGGCTCGACTTCGCCGTCGTCGGCGCCGAACACCTTGACCCGGTCGCTCACCGTGAAGCGCGCGGGTTCGATGGCGGTCTCCGACGTGCTCTCGGTGCGGGTCATCATCCCTTCTGACGCGCCGAGCGTGTCGACCAGCGTGATGCCGGGCATGTGGCGCAGCAGGCCGCGCTTGGTGTCGGGACTCCACGTCACGCCCGACGATGTGATCGCCTTCATCCGGCGCAGGTCCCAACGGTCGGGCTCCGCGTCGAGGGCGGCGAGCAACGGCCGCGCGAAGACGTCACCGACGATGGTGAGGACCTGGACGCCCTCGAGCGCGACCGTGTCCCACACCCCTTCCGGGTCGAGGCCCGGACGGTCGATGAGGACGAGCGTGCCCGCGCCGACCAGCGTGCTCAACGCGATGAACAGCCCGGTGCCGTGCATCAGCGGGCAGACCGGCAGGCACGTCCCGGACCGCTTTCCCGCCGCCGCGGCCGCGACCGGATCGCGCGGCTCGGTGCCGGGTCGGGCCATCTCCCACAGCGCCCGGTAGAGGTCGTCGTTGCGCCACATCACACCCTTGGGGCTGCCAGTCGTGCCGCCCGTGTACACGAAGACCAGATCGTCACCTTCGGGCTCGCGCAGATCAATCGGATCGGGACCGGCTCCGCCGACCTCGAGTGCGGCTTCGTACGCCGCACCCGTCCGGAGGACGATGGGGGCGCTGCCGTCGGGGAGCGATGCGACCGCCTCGCCGACCTGGGCCTCGAGGTCGGGCTCGTACACCAGCACGCGGGCGTCGCTGTTCTCGAGGATGCCGGCGAGCTCGTCGGCGACGTAGCGGTAGTTCACGTTCACCGGGACACAACCCAACCGCAGGGCCGCGAAGAACGTCTCGAGGTACTCGGGCCGGTTGTACAGGGCGATCGCGACCTTGTCGCCGGGTGCCAGACCCTCCCGGCGGAAAAACCCGGCCAGGGCGGCAACGCGGCGATCGAACTCCGCCGCCGTGAGCCGTTGGTCGCCGCAGACCACGATCTCCCGGTCCGGTACGACACCGGCCAGGTCGTGGAGCACTCGGGCGAAGCTCCAACCGGGCACGGGGTGAGACTAGGCGGGTCGCATCCGCAGTCCGAGATTCGAGCGCGGTGCGTGTCGCACCCGCTTGGCAGACTGTCGTCGATGGATGCACCCACCCTCTCGGTCCACGAGCTCAACTCCATTGCCCAGGCCGCACTGCGCGAGGCCTTCCCGAGTGAGGTCTGGGTGCGGGGCGAGGTGCAGAAGTGCCGGGTCATGGGATCGGGCCACACCTACTTCTCGTTGGTCGAGAAGGCCTCCACCCGTGACGGCGTGCAGGCCACCATCGACTGCGTGCTCTGGGCCGGCAACGCCCGCCGCATCGCCAACGCGCTGCGCGAGACCCCCGGCGGGAAGCTGACCGAAGGAACGGAAGTCCGCATCCGCGGCCGCCTCGACGTGTACCCGGTCACCGGCCGGATGCAGTTCGTGATGAGCCGGATCGATCCGTTGTTCACCGTCGGCGCGATGGCGCAGCGGCGGGAGCAGGTGATGCGGGCCCTCTCCGCCGACGGCCTCCTCGACCGCAACGCCGCGATCCGGCTGCCGATGCTGCCACTGCGCGTCGCCCTGATCACCAGCGTCGACAGTGCCGCCTACGCCGACTTCGTGCACGAGCTCACCGCTGCACCCTTCGCGTGGAGGCTGCGCGTCGTCGACACGCTGGTGCAGGGGAGGAGTGCCTCCCGGTCCATCGCGCGGGCGATCAGCTCGGCCGAGCATCACGCGCCCGACGTCATCGTCCTCGTGCGCGGCGGCGGTGCGCAGACCGACCTCGCCGCGTTCGACAGCGATGTCGTGGGCCGCGCGATCGCGCGTTGCTCCATCCCGGTGTTCACCGGCATCGGACACGAGACCGACCGCAGCGTTGCCGACGAGGTCGCACACTCCAGCTTCAAGACCCCTACGGCGTGCGCGCAGGAGCTCGTCGCCATCGTGCGTGCCGTCGCGGCGCGCAACGAGCAGGTGTGGGCCCGCATCCGTCAACTCGCGGTCACCCACCTCGACCGGTCCGACGCCGCGCTCGAGAACCACGGCCGCCTGGTGCGCCGCAGCGTGCTGGTGCACCTCGCTCGGGAGGAGGGCCGGGTCGGCGAGGGCCACCGCCGTCTCCGCCGCGCCGCGCTCGAGGCCCCGAACCGGGCCCAGAGCCGCCTCGAGCGGCGCAGCGGGCGGGTGCGGGAGGTCGGGCGGTCGCGCCTGCAGGCCGAGAGCGTGCACCTCGAGCACACGTACGCGCGCCTGGCGCGGGTTCCCGCTCGCCTCGGTCCCCTGCTCGACCGGCTGGACCATCAGGAGGCGCAGGTGCGGGCGCTCGACCCCCGTCGGATCCTCGCGCGAGGCTATTCGCTCACCCGCGGAGAGGACGGCGCACTCGTGCGCGCCGCCGGCGACGCTCCCCCCGGATCCCGGCTGGTCACCGAGCTGGCCGAGGGCGTGGTCACCAGCCGGGTCGAGTCCCACACCGAGGCCGGCGTCGACGACCCGGCACCCCAGGAGCAGCAACGATGAGCGATGCCGCAGCGGTCGAGACCCTCACGTACGTGGAAGCGAGTGCGGAGCTCGACGTGATCCTCGCTGCCCTGGAGCGCGACGACGTCGACGTCGATCTCCTGGCCGCACAGGTGCGGCGCGCCGGCGAGCTGGTCCGGTACTGCCGCGACCGGTTGGCGGCGTCGCGGCTCGAGGTCGACCGGGTCGTGGCCGACCTCGATGCCGCGGAGTCGGTGCCGTCGCCGACCCTGCCGGGCCTCGACCCCGACCTCGGCGACGACGACATCCTCTGAGCGGCCGCACGGAGCGTGCGGTCAGTAGGCGAATCGCTCGACGTAGTTGTCGTCGGGCTCGTACACGACGTTGCGGGCGACGAGGTCGTCGACGTCGGCGTCGGTCCGGCCGAGCGACCGCAGGATCTCGCGGGTGTGCTGGCCCACCAGCGGGGGCGGCCCACCGATGTTGCCGGGCGTGTCCGAGAAGTCGATGAGGTTGCCGAACTGCCGCATCAGGCCCCGGACCGGGTGCTCGTACTCGGCGACGAGGCCGAGGTCGACGTTGTCGGCGTCGAAGAGCACGGTCTCGCCGTCGTTCGTCTCCACCGGGATCTCGGAGGGGACGCCTGCGTCGTCGAAGGCGAGCACCCAATTGCGGGCGGTCCGGGTCCGGAAGATCGGCTCGAGCAGCGCGTCGAGCTCGGTCCGCTGCTCGTGTCGGGACGCCGCGGTCGCGAAGCGTGACTCGGTGGCCAGGTCGCCGAGCCCGAGCACGCCCGCGAGCGCGAGCCACTCGGAGTCCTTCACCGCGGCGATCTGGATCCACTGATCGTCCTGGGTGCGGTAGAGCCGGTAGAGCGCGTCGATGCCGGTCTGGTCCTTGTCGAGGGTGGGCCGGGGTACGGGCTCACCGTCGACGAGCATTGCGTCGGAGCTGAAGACCAGGCCTCCGTCCATCAAGGAGCTCCACAGCTCCTGCCCCTCGCCGGTACGACGCTGGTGGAACAGGGCCATCAGGCAACCCACCGCGCTCAGCATCGCGTTCGCGGTGTCGGTCATGCCGAAGCGGTAGTAGAGCGGCTCGTTGCCGTGCTGCACGCCGCCGGCCTCGTACTCGAGCCCACCCGACGCCTGGTAGAGCGGGTCGAGACCGCCGAAGTGGCTGAGCGGCCCTTCCTTCCCGTAGGCGTAGGTGTTGCAGTAGACGAGCTCGGGCTTGATCTCCTTGAGGGTGGCGTAGTCGAGCTTGAGCCGGGCGGCGGTGCCCTTGGTCATGTTGTGGTGGACGATGTCGGCGCTGCGCACGAGGTCGTAGGCGATCTCGATGCCGTCGGCGCTCTTGAGGTCGAGGGCGATGTCCTTCTTGCCCCGCTGGCAGCCGAAGTACGGCGCGTTGGCCATCCGCATGCCGTCGCCGGTCACCGGCTCGACCTTGATCACCTCGGCCCCGAGGTCACCGATCATCATCGGCCCGAACGGTCCGGCGAGGTACTGGCCGAAGTCGATGAGCCGCACACCCTCGAGGGCGAACATCACTTGCCTCCCGTGGTGGTTGGAGCCGCGGCGCCGGTGAACGCGGCGGCGTCGGCACCGGAGTAGCCGAGGCTTCCCCAGATCTCGTCGTTGTGCTCGCCGACCCCGGGCTGGGGGCCGACGATCGCGCCCGGAGTACCGAGCAGATTGATGGGCACACCCATCTGCGTGGTGTCGCCGAGCACCGGATCCGAGACCTCGGCCCGCATGCCGTTGGCGATGATCTGCGGATGGTCGAACGATTCCTCGGCGGTGATGATCGCCTCGACCGCGTAGTTGTTGTCCTGCAGCTCGGCGATCAGCTCGGCGCGGTCGCGGCGCCGGAACGCAGCCCGCCGCATGTCGGTGTACCGCTGCCGGTCCTCGGCCGACGCGGACATGAACGCGTAGGCGTCGGGCATGTCGTCGAGCCCGAGGATGTCGTCCATCGACCGCTTCGGCGTCAGACCGCTCATCACCGACGTGTGCACCCACTCGCCGTTTGCGCACTCGAAGATCATCTGCTGGTGCACGCCGGGCGGATACGTCTTGGCCATGAGGCCGTGGAAGGCGGCGTCGGCGTGCTCGATCCACTGCCAGATCTGGGTCGTGTACAGCAGCGCGCCCTGGAACAGCGACGTCGTGACCTGCTGCCCGCGCCCGGTCTTCTCGCGGGCGATGAGCGCGGCGGTGATGCCCATGGGTACGAGGAAGGTCGTGCCCATGCTCGGCATCGGCATGTGCAGGAAGATCGGTCCCATGCGCCAGCCGGGTTGCGCCCACTGCTGGCCGGAGCTGGCCTGCACGAGGGCGTCGTAGCCGGGCCGGTCGGCCCAACGGTGGCCCGGCGGGTAGGCGGGAATCGAGCAGACGATCAGGCGCGGGTTCGACGCCGCGAGCGTCGCGTAGCCCACACCGAGGCGGTCCATCACGCCGGGCCGGAAGCTCTCGACCACGACGTCGGCGGTGTCGGCGAGCGCGGTGAACGCGGCTCGGCCGGTATCGGTCTTGAGGTCGACGGTGACCGACCGGCGCGACCGGTTCCACACGTGCGCGCCGCTGTAGCCGCGGAAGGGATCGCCGCCGGGCGGCTCGACCTTGATGACGTCGGCGCCGTGCTCCGCGAGCATCAGCACCCCGAGAGGCCCGGCGATCCCCCACGAGAGATCGAGAATGCGCAGACCGTCGAGCGCGCCGGCCATGCCGACTCCTTCCGTTGCGATCACGGATCGTGACACGTCGCTGACGACCGCGTCACGCCGCCGCGACGGTCACCCAGGCAGGCTCGGTGGACCGGAGTCGAGCGCGCCCAGGAGCAGCGCTTCCCAGGCCCAGTTGCGCCGGAAGTGCGCGTTGCCGTCCTCCATGAGGTTGTACTGCCACCAGAAGGAGTAGAAGCCGAGCGTGACCACCGTGACGATCACCCGCGCGACGTAGCGGTACGGCTGCTTCCGGTAGGCCGGGTCCGGCGACGGCAACGGGGCGCCGAGGCGGGTGGAGATCTCGGCCAGGGCCTGCTCCACGCCGGCCTCCGCCGCGTCGTGGCGGACGAGGTCCTGGTCGAGGAGCACGCCGAGGACGATCTCGACGATGCCCCGCGTGAAGAAAGCGAGGATCAGCCAGACCGTCGGGTCGCGGAACTCGTGGGTGAGCTGCTGCAGACCCGCCAGCCCGGCGGCGGCGCGCTCGAACGTCGGCCGGAGCTCTTCCTGCAGGCCCGACGCGCCGGCGCGGTCCCAGGCCGCTCGGTAGGCGCCGTCGAGCAGCTGGAGGCGGCGGAGGTTGTGGTCCCGGGAGCGCTGGACGAGCCGGTACACGACGTAGAGCTGGAAGAACCCGCACGTGAGGATGGTCCAGCCCAACGCGGTCCAGAAGTTGAACAGGTAGTCGGTCTCGCGTGCGCGTGCCGCCGCGGCACGCGCCTGGTCGACGGGTGCGGAGCTCGGAACCGGCACGCCCCCGGGGCCGGGCAGCGGCGGCGGAAACGGCGGCGGCGGAGGAGGCGGCGGAGGCGGCGCCTGGGTCACGTGGGGGGCGAAGCCGGCGCGGTCTCGGCCGACGCAGCTTCGGCCGGCGTGTTGGCGGATGCCGCCTCGGCGGCCTCGCGGGCCCGCCGCTCACGGTGCCACTTGAGGTTGCGGTCCAGCGCGGCGAATACGACGTCGTTGTCGGCCGACAGCTGGTCGTGCACGTACTTCTCGAGCCCGATGCGGCGCATCCACGGGTTGAACGCCTCGTACTCCTCCCAGAAGTGGACCCGCGTGTGCTCCTCGTCGATCGCCTCGAGTCGCACCGAACCGGCCGCACGTGACCACAACGGCTTGCCGATCGCGTCGTAGTGCCAGCTCTCGTGGAGCTTCACGTTGGTGACCCACTCCCAGCTGGTGCCCACGCCCTTGGAGCCGAGGAACTTCGGCACCGGGAACTTGCAGGTGCGGACGAGGCCCTCGCCGATCTCGTCGCCGGGGTGGAGGATGGTGATCGAGCCGAGCGCGTGCTGGGGCTTGTCGGGCTTGCGGTACCAGAACATGTCCCAGATCTCGACGAGCGGGGCGTTGATGTCGACGCTGTAGCTGTGCTCCTGCATGGCGGCGATCATAGGGATCACCAAGGGAATGTGACCAGTGTCCCTCGGCCGGACGGGCTTCAGCCGGGCGCACGACCGACCGATCATCGAGGCGTTCCCGAATCCTGCGATGGAGCGTCCGATGAACCGCCGATGGACCGCCGCCGCGCTGACCCTCGCGGCGACGACCGCGTTGCTGCTGGGCGCGTGCTCGAGCGACGACAAGACCGCTGCGACCACCACTACGAAGCAGGCGACGACCACCGCCGCCGTCGTGCCTTCCTCGACCGCGGCCACGAACGTCGCGAACACGCCGGAGGCGTACGCGAAGGCGCTCTACGCCGACTGGCAGGCGAACGACAAGACCGCGGCGCACCAGGTCGCGTCGGAGCTGGCGGTGAGCCAGATGTTCGGCGTCGCCTACCTTTCGATCAACGACCGCGGCCCGACGTCCCCGTACACGTTCCAGACCTGTGAAGGCGCCGCGGGCTCGTTCGTCTGCACGTGGAACGCCGACACCCGCCAGATCCAGATGACCGTGCGCGACCTCACCGGCGGCCAGCCGATCCAGGTCACGCAGGTGCTGCGCGCCGGTCCGTGATCAGCGGCGCGGGGGACCACACCCTGCGGGCTATTTCTGGGCGATGAGCCGGCGGTTCTTGAACTGCGCCTTGACGTAGTCGCGGTTCATCATCGCGATGAAGTCGATCGAGATCTCCTTCGGACACGCGGCCTCGCACTCGCGGTGCAGCGTGCAGGAGCCGAAGTACTCCTCCATCGTGTCGACCATGTTGGCGACCCGCTCGTACCGCTCGGACTGGCCCTGCGGCAGGAGGTTGAGGTGGCTGACCTTGGCCGCGGTGAACAGCTGGGCCGCGCCGTTGGGGCACGCCGCCACGCAGGCCCCGCAGCCGATGCACGCGGCCGCGTCCATCGCCCAGTCGGCGACCTCTTTCGGGATCGGGGTGAGGTTGGCCTCGGGTGCGCTGCCGGTGCGGACGGTGATGTAGCCACCCGCCTCGACGATTCGGTCGAGCGCGCCGCGGTCGACCGCGAGGTCCTTCACGATCGGGAAGGAGCGGGCCCGCCACGGCTCGACCGTGATGTGGGCGCCGTCCTCGAACTTGCGCATGTGGAGCTGGCAGGTGGCGGTGCCCCGCTCGGGTCCGTGGGCCTGCCCGTTGATCATCATCGAGCACGATCCGCAGATGCCCTCGCGGCAGTCGTGGTCGAACGCGACCGGCTCGACCCCGTCGGCGAGGAGCTGCTCGTTGAGCACGTCGAAGAGCTCGAGGAACGACATGTCGGGGCTCACCTCGTCGACGGCGTAGTCCTCGAAGTGGCCCTCGGCCTTCGGGCCGGCCTGGCGCCAGACGCGCAGATTCACGTGCATGGCTACTTGTAGCTCCTCTGTGCGAGCTTCACGTTCTCGAATACGAGCGGTTCCTTGTGCAGCACGGGAGCGCCGCCGACGCCGGTGAACTCCCACGCGCCCGCGTACGCGAAGTCGTCGTCGTCCCGCAGCGCCTCGCCGTCCTCGGTCTGGTGCTCGACCCGGAAGTGGCCACCGCAGCTCTCTTCGCGGTGCAGCGCGTCGAGGCACATGAGCTCGGAGAACTCGAGGAAGTCGGCGACGCGTCCCGCACGCTCGAGCGACTGGTTGAAGTCCATGTCGCCACCGAGGACCTTGACGTCGCGGTAGAACTCGTCACGCAGCGCGGGGATCTCACCCAACGCCTTGGTGAGCGAGTCCTGCGAGCGGGCCATGCCGCAGTTGTCCCACACGATCTTGCCGAGCTCGCGGTGGAAGTGGTCGGGTGACTTCGTGCCCCGGATCGCGAGGAAGCGCTTCGTGCGCTCCGACACCTCGGCCTCGGCGGCCTGGAAGACCGGGTCGCTGGTGGGAACCGGACTCCGGCCGAGCTGCGGTGCGAGGTAGTTGGAGATGGTCGCCGGCAGGACGAAGTAGCCGTCGGCGAGCCCCTGCATCAGCGCGCTGGCGCCGAGGCGGTTGGCGCCGTGATCGGAGAAGTTGGCCTCTCCGAGCGCGTAGAGCCCGGGAACGTTGGTCATGAGGTCGTAGTCGACCCACAACCCGCCCATCGTGTAGTGGACCGCCGGGTAGATGCGCATGGGGACCTTGTACGGGTCCTCGCCGGTGATGCGCTCGTACATCTCGAAGAGGTTGTCGTACCGCTCCTCGAGGACGTGACGGCCGAGCCGGCCGATGGCCTCGGCGAAGTCGAGGTACACGCCATTCTTGAGCGGACCGACGCCGCGGCCCTCGTCGACCTCGCGCTTCGCGGCGCGCGACGCGACGTCGCGGGGGACCAGGTTGCCGAACGCGGGATAGCGGCGCTCGAGGAAGTAGTCGCGGTCGGCTTCGGGGATCTGGTCGGGCGAGCGGGTGTCGCTCGGGTCCTTCGGCACCCAGATGCGACCGTCGTTGCGCAGCGACTCGGACATCAGCGTGAGCTTGGACTGGAAGTCGTCGGAAGCCGGGATGCACGTCGGGTGGATCTGCGTGTAGCAGGGGTTGGCGAAGTAGGCACCCTTGCGGTGCGCGCGCCACGCCGCGGTGACGTTGCACCCCTTGGCGTTGGTCGAGAGGTAGAAGGCGTTGCTGTAGCCGCCGGTTGCGAGCACGACCGCGTGGGCGGAGTGGGAGGTGACCGCGCCGGTGACGAGGTTGCGCACGACGATGCCGACCGCCACGCCGTCCTTGACGACCAGCTCGAGCATCTCGGTGCGCGGGAACATCTCGACGGTGCCGAGGTTGATCTGGCGCTCGAGCGCCTGGTACGAGCCGAGCAGCAGCTGCTGGCCGGTCTGGCCGCGGGCGTAGAAGGTGCGCGAGACCTGCGCGCCACCGAACGAACGGTTGTCGAGCAGGCCGCCGTACTCGCGGGCGAAGGGCACCCCCTGCGCGGTGCACTGGTCGATGATGTCGACCGACACCTGGGCGAGGCGGTAGACGTTGGCTTCGCGGGCGCGGTAGTCGCCGCCCTTCACGGTGTCGTAGAAGAGGCGGTAGATGCTGTCGCCGTCGTTCCGGTAGTTCTTCGCCGCGTTGATGCCACCCTGCGCTGCGATGCTGTGGGCCCGGCGGGGCGAGTCCTGGAAGCAGAACGCCTTGACCCGGTAGCCGAGCTCGCCGAGCGTGGCCGCGGCCGAGGCGCCGGCGAGACCGGTGCCGACGACGATGACCTCGAACCGGCGCTTGTTGGCCGGGTTCACCAGCGTCGAGGCGAACTTGTGGTCGTCCCACTTGTGCTCGATGGGACCGGGAGGCACCTTGCCGTCGAGCGGCTCGGGGGCGATGGAGTAGTTCGTCATTGGATCGGGGTCTCCGCTCAGCTCACGGCGCCGGTGAGGACGGCGATCGGAATGCTCACGTTGCCGATGGTGATGAGGGCCGCGAAACCGATCGCGAAGTAGCGCCGGGCCCGGTTGTAGGCAGGGTTGTTCAGCCCGAGGCTGTTGAACATCGCCCAGGCGCCGTGGAAGATGTGCAGCCCCAGGGCCAGGTTGGCGACGATGTAGATGGCCGCGATGTACCACTTGTCGAAGCTGTGGACCATGTTCCCGTAGGGGTCTCCGCGCACGAAGTCCGGGTTGAGCGTGCCCCACGTGAAGTCGGCCAGGTGGTAGATCAGGAAGAGGCCGATGATGATCCCGGTCCAGCGCATGGTGCGGGACGCGAAGTCGGCGGCGACGTAGTTCCGGCCGCCCTGGTACTTCACGGGCCGGGCCGCGTGGTTCATGCGGGTCAGCTGGTAGGCGGCGGCGATGTGGAAGAAGAACGCGGCGATCAGCCCGCCCCGCAGGATCCACAGGAACACGGTGCGCGGGAGCGCGGGCACGAGGATGCGGCGGAGCCACTCGCCGTAGTCGTTGATCTCGCCCGGGCCCAGGTAGATCTTGAGGTTGCCGATCATGTGCACCAGCACGAAGCCGAGCAGCATGATCCCGGTGACGGCCATGACCCACTTCTTGCCGACGGCCGAGCGCCAGAAGTGCACGGGCCACGGGCCACCACTCCGCTTCTTGACCGGTACCGGCGCGCCGGTGTCCTTCACGAGCCGGTCGGCGTCGTCGGCGCCGGCCTTTTGGCTGGCCGTCGAGACTTCTTGGATCGTCACGCTCTACGCCTCCGCGCCTGCGACCCCCCCGGGCCGCATTCCGGGGCGCACGTTAGCGCTGTGGAATGCGCCGGGGCCTATCCGGAAACCACCGGACCAGCGACGCGGAAACGGCGGCCCAGCCGCTGCCCGCATGCCGGTGGCAAGAGGGCGATTGGTACGCTGCGCGCTTTCGAGGAACGGAGCGCCGGTATGAATCGTCCCGGAACTCTTGGCGAGCTGCGATCGAGCGGTTGGGTGTCGCGGCCGGTCAAGGAAGAGATTCGGACCAATGCGATCCGGCGGATCTCCGCGGGCGAGCCGCTCGTCGACGGGATCGTCGGCTACGAGGACACCGTCCTGCCGCAACTGGAGAACGCGCTGCTGGCCGGTCACGACGTCATCTTCCTGGGTGAGCGCGGCCAGGCGAAGACCCGCATCATCCGGTCGCTCACCAACCTGCTCGACGAGTGGATGCCCATCATCGCCGGGAGCGAGATCAACGACGACCCCTACGCGCCGATCTCGCAGCATTCCCGCCTGCTCGTCGCCGAGCGGGGCGACGAGACGCCGATCGAGTGGGTGCACCGGGACCGGCGCTTCGGCGAGAAGCTCGCCACCCCCGACACCTCGATCGCGGATCTCATCGGCGAAGTCGACCCGATCAAGGTCGCCGAGGGTCGCTACCTCTCGGACGAGCTCACGATCCACTACGGCCTCGTGCCCCGCACCAACCGGGGCATCTTCGCGATCAACGAGCTCCCCGACCTCGCCGAGCGCATCCAGGTCGGCCTCCTCAACGTGCTCGAGGAGCGCGACGTCCAGATCCGCGGCTACAAGATCCGTCTTCCCATCGACGCCATGCTCGTCGCGTCCGCGAACCCGGAGGACTACACGAACCGCGGCCGGATCATCACCCCGCTGAAGGACCGCTTCGGCAGCCAGATCCGCACGCACTACCCGCTCGACGCGCAGCTCGAGATGGACGTCGTCGACCAGGAGGTCCGGCCGCTGGTCGCCGAGGGCCTCGTCGTCCACGTCTCCGACTTCATGCGCGAGATCGTGGCGGAGGTCAGCCAGCTCGCGCGGCGCTCACCCCACGTGAACCAGCGGTCGGGTGTGTCCGTCCGGCTCTCGATCGCCAACTACGAGACGCTTGTGGCCAACGCCACGCGTCGCGCGCTCCACGCCGGCGAGCACGAGGTGGTGCCGCGGGTCAGCGATCTCGACGCGCTGGTCGCGTCGACCGCGGGCAAGATCGAGATCGAGACCATGGACGACGGTCGCGAGGAGCAGGTGCTGGAGCGCATCGTGCGCTCCGCCATCCTCGAGGTCTTCCGGGCCCGGGTGCGTCCGGAGCTGCTCGGGCCGGTCGTCCAGGAGTTCGAGGCCGGGGCGGTCGCCCACACCGGCGAGGACGTCCCCGCGGTCCGGTACCAGGAGACGCTCGAGTCGGTCTCGGCCCTGCGCACCGTCCTCTCGGACCTCGACGTGGGGGAGACCCCGGCCGGCGTCGCGTCGGCGGTCGAGTTCGTGCTCGAAGGCCTGCACCTCTCGAAGCGGCTCAACAAGGACGCGGTCGGCAACCGCGCCACGTACCGCTCCCGCGGCTGAGCGGCACGTCCTCGCCCGTCAGGGCAGGAGCAGGTGCACGTCGCCGAACTCGTGCCACTGGTAGCCCTCGCGGAGGCTCTCCGCGTAGCTCGCCTCGAGCAGCTCGCGGCCCGCGACGGCCTCCAGCATCAGCAGGTGCGACGCTTCGGGCTCGTGCCAACCGGTGAGCAGCCCATCGACGGCGTGCACGCCGCGTTCGGGCGTGATCACGAGGTCGGTCCACCCGTCGAAGGCGCGGACGTGGCCCGAGTCGTCGGCCGCGGTCTCGAGGCCGCGGACGACCGTCGTTCCGACCGCGACGACGCGCCCGCCGGCCGCGCGCGTCGCGTTGACCCGCGCGGCGGTCGACGCCGGCACCCGTACGTGCTCGGGGTACGGCAGCTCGGTGGACTCCAGCGAGGCCACGCCGGTGTGCAGCACGAGCGGCGTGACGCCCACACCCTTGGCGACGAGGCGGGTGACGACCTCGGGCGTGAACGGCCGACCCGCGCTCGGCATCTCGGCGCTCCCCGGTTCGGTGACGTAGACGTTCTGGTACGCGGCGAGGGGCCACGGTTGCTCGACGTAGCCGTAACGGATCGGCTTTCCGTGCACGGTCAGCCATGTGAGCACCGGGTCGGGGAGGGCGAGATCGGCCACCCAGAGGCGGGGACTGTCGAGGTAGCGCTCCACCAGGTCCATGGACGCGTCGGGGCCGAGGTCGAGGTGCCGTCCCGGCGGATCTCCGGTCCAGCGCTCGCTGTGGTCGCCGACCGCGCGCCGCGGCTCCACGACCCACCGGTTCCCGTCGAGGCGGGTCGAGAGGTGGACCACGACGGCCTCACCTTCGGGGGTGGTGGCCCGAACCGCCGCCGGGATCGTCCCGGAGGTGTTGATCACGACGAGGTCACCCGGGTCGAGGAACGCGGGGAGCAACGCGAACGTCGAGTTGACGATGGCCCCCGTCGAGCGGTGGGCGACCATCATCCGCACCGCGTCGCGGGTCATCCCGCGCGCTTCGGGGGGCGAGCCGGCTTCGAGGTGCGGGGGCAGGTGGAAGCTGAGGCGGGAGTGCGTGGCACCAGGACGCGGTTCGGGCCGGACGGTCGGGGCCGAGGTCATGGCTTCGCCTCCACGCGCTCGGAGGCGCGGTACCTGCCGCTCTCGGGCCGCTCGTCGAGCAACGAGAGCAGGGCCGGGACGACGGTCGCGGGCTCGGGGCGGTCGGAGATGTCGTCGCCGGGAAACGCCTCCTGGTGCATCTGGGTGCGCATGTCTCCGGGGTCGAACGAGTACACGCGCAGATCGGGCTCCTCCGCCCCGAGCACGTTGCCGAGCTGGTCGAGCGCGGCCTTCGACGAGCCGTAGCCACCCCAGCCTTCGTAGCCCTCGACCGCGGCGTCCGAGGTGACGTCGACGATGGCTCCCCGCCCGCTCGCGCGGAGCAACGGGAGGGCGGCCTGGATGAGACCGAGGGGCCCGAGCACGTTGACGTCGTAGACCCGGCGCAGCGTCTCGAGCGGGTAGTCGGCAAGGACCGGCTGGGGCGACGGCCCGAGGAGGCTCGCGTTGTTGACGAGCAGATCGAGACCACCGAGCTCGCTGGCGGTCTCGACCAGGGCCGCGCGGTGCTCGGGGTCCGAGACGTCACCCGCGACGGCCCGAACGGTGGCCCCAGGTGCCGCGGCACGCACCGAGGCGGCGGCCCCGTCGAGGGCGGCCGCGCCCCGGGCGTCGAGCACGAGGCTCCAACCGTGCGTGCCGAGCGTCTCGGCCAGGGCGAGCCCGAAGCCCCTGGATGCGCCGGTGATCACCGCGACCGCCATGGAAACCTCCCGGTCAACCCACTTACGCAAGGAACTACTGTCGAAAGTAGGCCTGCGGCGGGGCGAACGCAAGGGGTTTCTGGCGGGCGGTCGGACGGCCCGGTGGCAGTGCGACGCGGCGGCTACATGTTCCCGCCGGGGGGCTGGTTCTGCAGGAACAGGGCGCACTTGTTGTTGGCGTAGCGCTCGAGGTTGTTCGAGGCCGTCTCGTAACGCTTCCGCTGCGCAGCGCTGATCTTCTCGCCCCGATGGGCCCGTTGGAACCCGGTCAGGAACAGCTCGGCATCGGGTCGGATGTCGGCCGGCGCGCGGTCCACGACCACGGTGAGCAGCGCGAGCCGCTTGGCGTCCTTGACCGTCGCGACGGCCTCGTCGAGGTTGTAGGCCGCCTGGCAGAACGGCTTGGGCGCGAGCTTCCCCGACTTCTGGGCGCCGGCCACCGCGTCCGACTTGCTGCTGCACGCGCCGAGGAACGTCAGCAGCAGCAGCGCGCACGCGATGAGCGGGAGGGTCCGACGCATGACCGCATTGTTGCCGACGGGCGCGGGGAGTTCGCAGTCGGGCGGTCGACCCGCGCCGCGGGCGGGCCCTGCCCGCCGTTCCTCCGACGGCTGCCGGACGCGATGCGAGTTGTACCCTTGACCCGATGAGCCGTGGTTTTCGGTACTCCCGGTGGGACGGAACGCAGGTCGGCTTCGATCTCGACGCCGACGCGCTCATGGAGGAGATGTCCGACGACCTCCTCTACCACGGCGATCTGAACGCGGCGCTGCGCCGGCTGCTGCAACAGGGCTTCCAGGACCGCGACGGCCGCGACCTGATGGGCCTGCGGGAGATGATCGAGCGCCTCCGGGAGAAGCGCCGGGAGGAGCTCGACAAGCGCGACCTCGGCGGCGTCTACGACGACGTCGCGCAACGGCTCGCCGAGGTCATCGACGAGGAGCGCGCCGGCATCGACCAGCGGGTCGACGACGCCCAGCTCAACGGCGACCAGCGCGCCAAGGAGATCACCGAGCAGGCCGCGCAGCAGCGGCGCCAGACCCTGGAGGAGCTGCCCCCCGACCTCGCCGGGCGGGTGCAGGCGCTCCAGGACTACGAGTTCATGGACCCGACGGCCCGTCAGCACTTCGAGGAGCTGATGGACGAGCTGCGCCAGCAGCTGATGCAGAGCTACTTCAACCAGATGGCCGAGGGGATGTCGGACGTCTCCCCGGAGCAGCTCGCCCGCACCAAGGACATGCTCGCCGAGCTCAACCAGATGCTCGAGCAGCGCGAGCGCGGCGAGGAGCCCGACTTCGAGAAGTTCATGGAGCAGTACGGCGACTTCTTCCCCGGCAACCCGGAGACCCTCGACGAGCTGCTCGAGCAGATGGCGCAGTCGATGGCGCAGATGCAGCAGCTCCTGAACTCCATGACCCCCGAACAGCGGGCGCAGCTCCAGGGACTGGCCGAGGCCCTCCTCGAGGACATGGACCTGCGGTGGCAGGTCGATGCGTTGTCGCGCAACCTGCAGAACGCGTTCCCGAACCTCCCGTGGAACCAGTCGATGAACTTCGAGGGCAGCGACCCGCTGCAGATGGGCCAGATGCCGGGCCTCCTGCAGACCCTGGGCGACCTCGACGAGCTCGAGAACCTGATGCGGTCGGCGACCCAGCCCGGTGAGCTCGCGGAGGTCGACCTCGACCGTGCGCGCGACCTTCTCGGTGACGATGCGGCCCGTTCGTTGGAGAAGCTCGCCGAGCTCACCCGGATGCTCGAGGAGGCTGGCCTCATCGAGCAGCGCGAGGGCCGCATGGAGCTCACGCCGCGGGCCATCCGCGCGATCGGGCAGAAGGCGCTCTCGGATCTCTACCGCAAGCTGTTCCAGGACCGCGGCGGCCGCCACGAGATCGAACGCGTCGGCGTCGGGCACGAGCGGGCCTACGAGCACAAGCCCTACGAGTTCGGCGATCCGTTCAACCTCAACGTCGAGCAGACCATCCGAAACGCGATCCGGCGCAGCGGTGGGGGCACGCCCGTGCGGCTCAGCCCCGACGACTTCGAGGTCGAGCGCACGGAGATGACCACCCGTTCGGCCACGGTGCTCCTCCTCGACGTGTCGATGTCGATGCCGATGCGCGACAACTTCCTCCCCGCGAAGAAGGTCGCGATGGCGCTGCACTCGCTGATCACGAGCCAGTTCCCGCAGGACTACTTCGGGCTCGTGAGCTTCGGGCGGGTCGCCCGCGAGGTGAAGCCCGAGCGGCTGCCGGAGCTCTCGTGGGACTTCGAGTACGGCACCAACATGCAGCACGCGCTGACCCTCGCCCGCCGGATGCTCTCCCGGGAGACGGGCACGAAGCAGGTGATCATGGTCACCGACGGCGAGCCGACCGCCCACATCACGCCGCAGGGCGACGCCTACTTCAACTACCCACCCGACTACGAGACCGTCCAGCAGACGATGCGCGAGGTGATGCGTTGTACGCGTGACGGCATCCGCATCAACACCTTCATGCTCGACGAGAGCTACTACCTCCGCGACTTCGTGGAGCGGATGACCAAGGTCAACCGTGGCCGGGCGTTCTACACGTCGCCCGACACCCTCGGCGACTACGTCCTCGTCGACTTCCTCGAGGATCGCCGCCGCCACCGCCGAGCGGGCTAGGACTCGGCCGAGCCGTCGAGCCCGGGCTTCAGTTCTCGGGCCCGAAATGCCGAAGAAGCGCCGTGGCTCTCGTCCCTTCGCGTCTCAAGCCCCAGCGCCCTCCGACTCCCGTCGACCTCACGGAGCCGCTGGGGTCCGCAGCGCCGGTCGCGTCGTCGATCGACGAGATGCTCCCGACCATTCCGCGGAGCAGATCGACGTCCGCGCCCGACACGCCGTCGGGGCCGCGGCGTCGGACGCGCAAAGGGACCCCGCCGCTCCCGGAGCTCAGCGTCGCTTCGGCGCCCGCGGCTCCGATCGTCGAGGCACCTGCTTCCGAGGCTGCCCCTCGCCGGCGTTCGTTCTCCCGGAAGCCGCCGTCGAGCGCCGCGCCCGACGCCGCGCCGTCGGTCACGCCGGGGGGCGAGCCGCCCGACCCGACGGTCGGTGTCGCGCCACGCCGGCGCTCGTTCCACCGGTCGGCCCCGCCGATCGTGGCCGAGGCTGCGGAACCTGCAACCGACGCCAAGCCGCGCCGGCTGTCGTTCTCGTTCCGGGCCGGGGCGAGCCCGGCCGCCCAGATCGCGGCCGACACCGCCGACGCCGACATCCCGCCCGTCGAGGCGGATGCCCGTCCGCCGGCATCGAGCGCGGGGCGACTCCTCGGTGAGCAGTCGTCGATCGCGCCCGCGCCACCCGCTCGTGTGCTCGCCCCGCCGCCGGTCCTGGCGCTGCCCCCGGTCTCCGATTCGAGCACTCCGGCCCGGCCCGCCGGACCCGCGTTGTCTCCGCTCGCCGCGGCGTTGGGCGCGGGCGCCCGTACCGATGCGCCGCTTCCCGAGCGATCCCCGGCCCCTGTGGTCGCGGGTTCGGCCCTCATGGCGCGAGCCGCCACCGTCCTGCCCGCGGCGCCCGGTCCCGAGATGACCCCGGTACCGCACGCGACGGCGCCGGAAGACCCGTTCGTCGAGGCGCCTGCTCCGGTCGAGGCCGAAACGCCCGACACCCGATCCCGCCGCCAGCGGAACACCCGCTCGCGCTCGCGCTTCCGGTCCCGCGCGCACACGAAGGCGAAGGTGAAAGCAAAGGCCACGGCGGCCTCCGGCACCCAGACCGCGGCATCCGGCGCAGCCGCGAGAACCGGCGCGGCCGACGCCGGGGGTGCGGGCATCGAGGACCGCATCCGGAAGGAGGCGCGCAGCGCGGGGCTGGGTGGTGCCGCGCTGCCCTCGACCGAGGCGGTTGCGCGCCGCCGTATCCAACTCTGGGGCATCGCGATCGTCGTCCTCTCGATGATCGCGGTCGCGCTGGTCATCACCGGGCTCTCGAAGACCTCGGGCGACGACTGGGTCAGCGCGAAGACCCTCCGGCTCGCAGTCATCGGTCTCGCGCTCGGCTTCACCATCTACGCGCTGGAGAAGGAGGTGCACCTCCGACGGCTCAGCCGCCTCCTGATCGACGAGCGGGTCATCAACACCGCGCTGACCAATCGCCTCAACATGCACTCCGCACTCACCGCCGCGGGCAAGGCGGTCAACTCGGTGCTCGACCTCGACGAGGTGCTCGAGGTCATCCTCTCCAGCGCGTTGGAGATGCTGGAAGGCAGCGAGGGCTCGGTGATGCTCCTCGAGGCCGACGGCGCATTGGCGGTCGTCGCGGTGCAGGGAACGCAGCTCGTCAAGGGGCAACGGCTGCGCGAAGACTCGTCCCTCGCCGGACTCGTCGCGCGCACGCGTGAGCCGGCGATGGTCGGCGCGGGCCACGGGGCCGTAGCGCGCGGCGACGACGGGTCGCACGTGGCGATGTGTGTGCCGCTGGTGAACCGGGGTGAGCTGCTCGGCGTCCTCGACGTCGAGGCGAGGCTCGACCGCGCCTTCGACGAGTACGACCTCCACGTGTTGTCACTGTTCGCGGAGCCCGCGGCGGCCGCGATCGCGAACGCGCGGCTCTACGGCGCCGAGCGGGCCCATGTCGCCGAGCTCCTCGACCTCGACCGCATGAAGAGCCAGTTCGTGGCGACGGTCAGTCACGAGCTCCGCACTCCCCTCACGTCGATTCGAGGTGCCATCGCCGCGGCCCGGCGGCCGGTGGCCGACGAGCAACGCGCGGAGCTGTTCGACGTGATCGAGCGTCAGACCGGCCGTCTGGCGACGATGGTCGAGGAGATGTTCGCCGCCGCCCAGCTCGAGCGCCACGGGAGCGCGCCGCTGCTGCGGCGCATCGAGCTCGCGTCGTTGGTGCGCCTGGTCGCGCTCGACTCCCAGGTCGCGGGCCGGCCGGTCAAGGTCGAAGCGCCGGAGACCTGCGAGGTGCGGGCCGACCCGGAGGCGATGCGACGCATCGTCACGAACCTGGTCGAGAACGCGCACAAGTACGGAGCCGCCCCCATCCGGCTCATCGTGGAGCCGGACGGTGACCGGGTCATGCTCTCGGTGGTCGACCACGGTCCCGGCGTGCCGCTCGCGGAGCGCGAACGCATCTTCGAGCGCTTCTACCGGGCGGAGCACACCCGCGACAACCGGCCGGGAATCGGGCTCGGGCTGCCGATCGTGCGCGGGCTCGCGGAGGCGTGCGGCGGCTCGGTCTGGGTCGAGGACGCCCCGGGGGGCGGGGCCGCGTTCCGGGTCTCGCTGCGCACCCGTCACGCCGAGGACCAGGAGACGCCGTGGCCGGCAAGTCCAAGATCCTGATCGTGGACGACGAGCCGGACGTGCTCCTGACCCTGCGGATGATCCTCGAGTCCGAGGGGTTCGACGCCTCGTTGGCTGCGGACGGCGAGACCGCGCTGCGCCGCATCGACGAGGACCACCCCGACCTCGTCGTGCTCGACATCATGATGCCGGTGCTCGACGGCTGGTTCGTCCTGGCCGAGCTCGCGGGTCGCACCCGCCGGCCTGCGGTCATCGTGTGCAGTGCCAAGAGCAGTGAGGCCGACGTGGGCCGGGCCCGCGATCTGGGCGCCGCCGACTACGTGACCAAGCCCTGGGACGCCGACGACCTGCTGCGTCGCATCCGCGAGAGCCTCGGGCGCCGCGAGCACGTCGGCATCTGATCGGGGCCGGTGCACGGTGGGGCCACCCGGCATGCCACCCACCATGGCGGAGGCGTTCACCGAGCGCGTTCTTCTTGCGTTTTCAGGGCCCGCCGACCATAGTGACAGCGTTGTAATTCCATCGGCGTCACGCAACGAGGGGAGACTGCCGATGCGGGACACACTCGCACACCTGGAGATCGAGGACGCGCCGGTCCAGCGCTGGCAGGAGAACGCCAACTGCCTCGGCGTGGACCCCGATCTGTTCTTTCCCGAGCGCGGTGCTTCCACGCGTGAGGCGAAGGGCGTGTGTGCCGGCTGTGAGGTGCGTCTCGAGTGCCTCGAGTACGCGCTCGGCAACGGCGAGAAGTTCGGCATCTGGGGCGGGCTCTCCGAACGCGAGCGCCGCCGCCTGCGCCGCCAGCGGGCCCTCGCCCGCCGCAACGCCGCCACGGCCTGACCCTCCGGGGCTCGGCCACGACGGCGTCACCGAGGGCGCCCGCGCGCCTCCCACCGGCCCTCGACCGTGGCGGCCGGCCCGAGGTCGTTCGCGAGGCGGAACTCCTTGCTGCACCGCGGCAGCTCGCTCGCGGGGATGAGCCCCACGAGCTCGATGCGGTGCACGGCTCCGCCCCGCGCTTCGACCCGTGACCGGACCGCGCCGCACGCGGCTTCCAGACCCGTCGCGTCGAGGTCGACGAGGTTCATCGACACCTGCACCCGCCCCGAGCTCGGGAGCGGGAACGCCAGCGACCGGACGCCGGGCAGGCCACCGTTGCGCGCTCTCACCGCTCGGGCGACCGCACGCGCCAGCTCGAGGTCGCCGCGCTCCAGCTCGACGTTGACCGCGACCAACGGATCGCGCGCGCCCACGGCCACCGCGCCGAGACGCGTCCTCTCCGCGTCCGGCGTCATGTCGGGCGCCCGGTCCGTGAACGCGTCGCGACGGGTCGTGGGCAGGTCGCGGCCGAGCGGGTCGGCAAGGTCGTAGAGGAACGCCGGGATCCCGAGCTCAGAAGCGGCCCACGCCGCGAACCCGCGCGCGTGTTCCACGGTGGCGGCTATCGCTCCGGGCCGGGGGTCGAGGGTCACGAACGGCACCACGTCGAGCGCCCCGAACCGGGGATGCACGCCGGAATGACGGGTCAGATCGATCGCGGCGGCCACCGCACGCGCGAGCGAGCGGGCGGCGTGGCTCACCACCTCGATGCTCGGATCCGCCAGCGTGAACACCGAACGGTGGTGGTCGGCGTCGGAATGCCGGTCGAGCAACGCGTCGCCCGCGGCGGCGTCGAGCGCGCCGAGGACCGCTTCGTCCCGGCCCTCGGACACGTTCGCCACGCACTCGTACACGCGGGCAGCCTAGGGACCGGTGCCACGGTCGCGGGCGGGAACATGGAGCCCGAGCCGTAAGCTCGGTCGGTGCGCATCGGATTCGCCCTGCCCCACTACGACTACTCCGTGCCGGGCGAGTGGCCGCTCTCGTACGAGACGCTGCTCACCTACGCCAAGCACGCCGACGCGTGCGGCTACGACTCCCTGTGGATGTCGGACCACCTCTTCCTCGACCTGGCCAAGTACGGCGGCCCGTCGACGCGGGCCGGTTCGTACGACCCGCTCGTCACGCTCGCCGCGATCGCCCGAGAGGTCACCCGGCCCCGGATCGGGACGCTGGTGCTCTGCGAGGCGTTGCGTCCGGCGACGGTGCTCGCCAAGGGACTCGCGACGCTCGACCGGGTGAGCGGCGGCCGCCTCGACGTCGGACTGGGTGCGGGGTGGTACGAGCCCGACTACGCGGCGATCGGCATGGAGATGCCGCCGCCGGGCGTCCGGATCGACCGACTGCGCGAGGCCGCCACCATCTGCGGGCAGCTTCTCGGCGGCGGCCCCGTGACCTTCGCAGGGACGTACCACTCCGCCCGCGAGGCCTGGAACGAGCCCGCGTCGATCCAGAAGCCCCGGCCGCCGCTCTTCCTCGGCGGCAAGGGTGACCGACTGCTCGGCCTCGTCGCCGAGCTGGCCGACGGCTGGAACACCTGCTGGGCCTGGACTCCCGACGCCTACCGGGAGCGGCTCGCGGTGTTGGAACGGGCCTGCGAGCGGGTCGGACGTGACCCGGCGTCGGTGTCGCGCTCGCTGGGCCTCTACGCGCTCGTCGGAGAGAACGCATCCGATCTGGGCCGCCGGTTCGAACACCTCTGTGAGGTCAGCCCAGCAGGAACCATGCGAGGAGCCACCCTCGACGAATGGCGCGTCGGACGCCTGGTCGGGACGGTGGACGAGGTACGTGAACAGGCCGCCGGCTGGGCGGACCTCGGGGTCGAGACCCTGATCCTCGGAGTCGGCGCGGTGCCCTTCGCCGTGACCGGCCTCGAGGACGTTGCTCTCGCCGCCGAAACACTCCGTCAATGAACCGCTTGTAGAACTGCAGGCACGCCGGTGCCGGGGGCCCGAAAGGCCTCGGCGAACCCGGAATCCCTGGTAGCTCGGCCGGTCGGGACCCCCGTCTAGGCTGATCCCGCCGCTCTCGAAAGGCCGTCATATGTTCGGACTCGGTGCTCCCGAGCTCATCATCGTGCTCGCTGTGGTCCTGCTGCTCTTCGGGGGGACGCAGATCCCGAAGCTGGCCCGCTCGTTCGGCCAGGCCCAGAAGGAGTTCAAGCAGGGCTTGGACGAGGGCGCGAAGGACGACTCCCCCGAATCACCCCCAGGTAAGTAGGGCCCGGCGCTGCGCCCGATCGTGATCGACACCGGCGATCGGGAACTCGCGGATGGTCCGACGTCGTTCCCATGACGGACGGGGTGCCCACATGGGAAGAGGTGGCCCGCGACCACGGGCGCTTCATCTACACCGTGGCGCTCCGTCTCGCCGGAAATGAGGCGGATGCGCAGGATCTGACGCAGGAAGCGTTGCTGCGCGTCCGACGGGGACTCGAGAGCTACCGGCCCGGGTCGTTGGAGGGATGGTTGGCGCGCATCGTGACGAACGTGTTCCTCGACGAGGTCCGGCGGCGGAAGCGCCGGCAGACCGACGCGCTGCCCGACGATCCGGACCGGGTCGTCCCGCCCGCGCCGGCCGCCGACGAGATCGTGACCGGCTTCTCCGACGAGGTGCAGCACGCGCTCGCCGATCTGCCCGAGGAGTTCCGGGTTGCGGTCGTCCTCAGCGACGTCGCCGACCTCTCGTACGAGGACATCGCCGCCGCCCTCGGGGTGCCCATCGGGACCGTGCGCTCGCGGCTCCACCGGGGCCGCCGGTTGTTGCGCAAGACCTTGACGGGAGCGGCCGGATGAGCGACCCGATCGCCGAAGATCTCATCTCCGCGTACGTCGACGACGAGCTCGACGCGCCCACCCGCGCCGCGGTCGAACGCGCGATCGACGACACGCCGGCGCTCGCCGGCGTGCTGCTCGAGGTGGTCGAGGCCCGAGAGGCCGTGCGGCTGCTGCCGATGGTCGATCTTCCGAACGACGCGCTGCGGGCGGTCATGGCCCACGTCGCCGCGGCGGACCCGATCGCGGAAGCGGCGGCTCCCACGACCACCGCCCCGAGCGCGCAGACCGCGGCGAGCTCGCCGGTCGACGAGGTGGCTCGGTCCCGACGCCGTCGCGTCCGCGCCCAGCGGTGGCTCGCCGGGGCCGCGGCCGCGGTCATCCTCCTCGTCGTGCTCGTCGCGACTCCCCAGCCGAGGCAGGTCACGCCGACCGTCGGCCGGCTCGTCGACAACCACGCCGCCCGCGTGTCCGACGACACCGACCCCACGAGCCAGCTCGCCACGCTCGCGGCGGCCGCACCGATGGCGTTGTTCCGGTGAACGGATGAGGATCCGCGTCGGTCTCTGCTGCGTCGGCGCGGCGGCTCTTGCCGTCACCGCCGTGCTCGCCTTCGGAACCGTCGGCGTCGGCGCGAGCACGGGTTCGGACGCCGCGGAACAGCTCCTCGACGGCACGCGGCAGGCCGTCACGAGCCACGACTTCGACGGCGTGATGGTCGTCGAGTGGTCCGACCGCGGCGGTCGGATCCAACGCACGACCGTGCCGGTCACCAACGACGACGGGCGGCTGAGGATCCAGGGCCTGCAGACCCACATGGGCGCGGGTCCGAGCGAGATCGTGATGGGGGATCAACACGCGCTCGTCATGTGGACGCAGGCCGAGGACGCCGCGGTGCCCTCGGCGAGCAAGAAATACCGGCTCACGGTGCAGGACGGCCCGGCAGTCGCGGGTCGCACCACGACGCTCGTCGAGGCTCGCGCGGCAGGCGCGCAACGCACGTCGGCTCGCTTCTTCGTCGACCGCGAGACCGGGATCCTGCTACGCAGTCAGCAGTTCGGCGCCGACGGCCGCCTCGTCCGCAGCGTCTCGTTCATGCAGATCTCGGAGCCCGTCGCCGCGCCCGCGCCCAAGGCCACCGCGCCGCCGTCGAGCTCGTACGCGGCGCGGGCCACCCGCACGGTCGCCAAGCCGTTCCGGGCCCCGGCGCGCGCCGGAACGGGCTACGCGCTCGTGGGCCGTTACCAGATGCCGAACGGCACGGTGCAGCTCTTCTACTCCGATGGGCTCTTCGACGTGTCGCTGTTCCAGCAGAAGGGCCACCTCGACTGGGGTGGGCTGCCCGCGGGTGGTACCGACGCGAAGGTCGCCGGACGCACCGCGCGCCGGTACGTGATCCCGGGCGGGGTGGCCCTCGTGTGGGACGCGCGCGGCGTCGTGTACACGTGCGTGACCGACGCTCCCAGCGCCGACCTCGCGGCGTTCGTGTCCGCCTTTCCCACCGACAGCGGGAGTGGCTGGGGCGACGCGGTCGACGTGGTGCTCGCGCCCTTCAGCTGGTGAGGGCGGCCGGGCCGGACCGGGCCGTTCCGCGCCGACGCGTGACGCGGCACCCGGTGGACCGGGTGCCGCGTGGACGGTGGCGTGTGGTCAGCTCGATACGGGCGTCGGGGTTCCCGTGCGGCGACGGCGCAGGATCCGGCGGCGCTCCCGTTCGGAAGCACCACCCCAGACGCCGTGGTCGATGCGGTACTCCAGTGCGTACTCGAGGCACGCGGCCTTGACGGGGCACTCGGCGCAGATCCGTCGGGCGACCTCCACCCCTACGCCATCGGAGGGGAAGAACTCGCCGGGGGGGAGGTTGCGGCAGCGTGCGTCGAGCATCCAGTCCTGCTGCCGTTCCTCGGAGGAAAACGATTCCATGGGCACTCACTCATGTTCGGACGGTTGATCGTCTCGCTAGTAACGATAGGGAAGCACAGCCGGTTCCCAAGACTCGGGCGATCCGGGTGAACTCCTCGAAATCGCCGTGAACCCTGCACATCTTCCGGCGGAACACCGGAATCTCCAGGTGGAACTCAACCGATTCACAGGTGGAGCAGATTGGATGCTCAGCTGGAACGGGTTGGATCGTGGCGATCTCGGTGGAACTACTCCGACGTGGAACTAGTTCGTACACCTCAACGTTGCCAGATGACGATGCATTTCCCCCCTGGAGGTAACCGGTGAGCGACCAAGATCTGCCCGGCGACGAGCGCGGCGACGCCGAGGTCCCGGCATCCGAGGTGGAGCCCGGATCGCAGTGGTCGGCGCCCGTCGGTGCGGCGTCCTCCGGGCCCGAAGCCGGCGATCCCGCCGGTGGCGCTGCTCCCGACTCCGGCTTGTACGACGACACCGTGCCCGGCATGGCCGTCCCGCCGGCGGACCCGACGAGCGAGTTGCCGGCGGAGCCCTCGGCGAGCGAGTCGCCGGCCGGACCCGCCGGCTGGGGTGCCGAGTCCGGGCCCGTCCCGGCCGGCCCGGCCGAGCAGTCGCCGACCTGGGTGGCCACCCAGGCCGCGCCTCCGATCGTGCCCGGGCCCCCCGCGGCCGGTCCGCCGCCCGCACGCGACCGCGACGGCCGCTCCCGCAACGTCCTCGTGGGTGCCATCGCCGGAGCTCTCGTCGGCGCGCTGGTGTCGTCGGGTGTGTTCCTCGCGGTGCGCAACGACTCGGGCAGCCACACCGTCACGACGGTGGTCGAGAAGACCGCGAAGCCGGCGAGCTCGGTGATCAAGAGCGGCACCGACATCCATGCGGTCATCGCCAAGGTGCAGCCGGCGACGGTGGCGATCACGACGGGTTCCGCGGTCAGCAGCGCGGTGCCGCTGCAGGACGGCTCGCAGTTCAACAGCCAGCAGACCGGCGCCGCGGGTACCGGATTCATCATCTCGTCGGACGGCTACGTGGTCACCAACAACCACGTGATCGCCGACGCCGGCGGCCGGATCGAAGTCACCTTCGACAGCGGTTCCTCCAAGTCGGCCAAGGTGGTCGGGGCCGACAGCCGGAACGACATCGCGGTCCTCAAGGTCGACGGCGTCACGGATCTCCCGACCGTCCAGCTCGGCAACAGCTCCGAGCTCACCGTCGGCGACGACGTGATCGCCATCGGCAACGCGCTGGCGCTCGAGGGCGGGCCTACGGTCACGCGGGGGATCGTGTCGGGTCTCAACCGCACCATCGACACCGAGGCCGGCACGCTCACCGACGCGGTGCAGACCGACGCGTCGATCAACCACGGGAACTCCGGCGGACCGCTCGTCAACTCCCGGGGCCAGGTCATCGGGATCGTCGATGCCATCGCCGACCCGTCCACCAACCAGAACGTCGACTTCGCCATCGCCATCGACCACGCCAAGCCGGTGATCGAGACGCTGAAGGCCGGCAAGAAGGTCCAGACCGCCTACATGGGTGTGAGCGGGCAGACCCTCGATTCGTCCCTGGCCTCCAGCCTGAAGCTGAAGGTCGCGACCGGGGTGCTCGTGCACGCGGTCACCTCGGGATCCCCGGCCGACAGTGCCGGCATCAAGAAGGACGACGTCCTGCAGTCGGTCGACGGCAAGAAGCTGGTGTCGGCCGAGGACCTGGTGGCCGCGGTCCGGAACCACCAGCCCGGCGACAAGGTCACGTTCAAGCTCGACCGCAGCGGCACCGCCGAGAGCATCACGGTCACCCTGGCCCAGATGCCGAACTCGAACTGAAGGCACTGCCACTAACCTGACGGGCCGGGTCCTCCAGCTGGGAGGCCCGGCCCGTTGTGTGTGAGGAGATCCCGATGGCCGTCTACGAACCCGATGAAGCCGAGCAGCTGCCGCCGCAGGGCCACGTGCGCGTCGTGTACCTCGGCCCGGTGGCTCCGCACTGGGAGGTGCACGGGGTCTTCGGTGAGCGCCGGGTGATCGACGACTTCCGCCAGCGGGCCCTCGCTCGGCTCCAGCTGGTGCCGCCGCACGACCCGCAGTTCCGCCGCAACCGCGAGCGCGTGGTCAAAGACGCCGAGCGTGAGCGCCTCATCCTCGACTGGGACCTCGGGATGGACGAGTAGCCCGAGCACGACCCCCGACGCGGCGCCAAGTGGATCTGCGCGGCCTCGTGGATCTGCGCGGCCTAGTGGATCTGCGGGTGGATGCCCGTGACCATGAAGCGCACGCGCTGGGCGATGGTCACGGCGTGATCGGCGATGCGCTCGTAGTGGCGACCGATCAGCGCCACCTGCACCGCCTGTTGCAGCGTGGCCTCGTCGAGCTCGCTCGTCGTGTGTGAGCTCAGGATCGCCCGGAACAGGCTCTTCGTGAGGTCGTCCATCACGTCGTCCATGTCGGAGAGCGCGGCCGCGGCGGACGGATCGGCGTCGGCAAATGCATCGAGGGCGAGGCGCGTCTGGTTCGCGGCCTGCTCGCCCATCTGGTCGAGGATGCCGCGGATCTTCGGGTCGAGGCTATGGGGGTACAGGCGGCGGGTCGACTTGGCCACGTTGACCATCAGGTCGCCGCTCCGCTCCAGCTCGTGGATGACCCGCAGCGTCGTGACGATCACGCGGAGGTCGGACGCGACCGGCTGCTGGGTGGCGAGGAGCAGGTAGCAGCGGTCCTCGATCGCGTGATTGAGGTCGTCGATGACGTCGTCGCGGACGATGAGGCGCTCGGCGGCGGCGAGGTCGGCGTCGAGGAGCGACTGCGTGCCCGCACCGATCGCCTCGGTGACCAGCGCGGCGAGGCGGATGACGTCGGTGCGCAGGTCGTCGAGGTCGTCATGGAAGCTCTTCCGGGCTTCCTCGCTCGTCACGCTCATTGCCGTCCCCTTGGTCGCCGGCCGCCCCGAACCGGGGCCGCCCTCGCACGTGCGCATTCTCGCAGAATCCCACCCCGGTGCATGCAGTCACGCTCGCGGGTGTTGGCCCGGCGTTCACCTGGATGCCACCGGGGACGCCGGCCGGACACCTACCTGGCGGCATCCGGCCACGCGCCCGGCGCATCGCCCCTGCACGAGTGGCTCGCGGCGAAGGTCGGCGCTCCGGGTGTTGGCCCGCCGTTCACCTGCCGGCCACCTCGGCGCCATGGCTCCGACAGCCGGCATCCGTAGATTGCGGCCCGCTGAAGGACTGTCGGATGCCGCAAGGGCGGCCCGGTCGATGTCCATGGAACCCTCCAGGAGGCCCACCGCATGACCCGATTCACCGCCCGCACGAAGTGGATGTTGGTACCGCTCGTGCTGCTCGCCCTGTTCGCCACCGCCTGTGGCAGCAGCAGTAGCAAGTCGAGCTCGAAGACGACCACGACCAAGGCCGCCGCGACCACGACCGCGGCGAAGGTGACCGGTGCGTTGACGGGGTCGGGCTCCACCTTCGTGGCCCCGTTCGTCGAGCAGGCGGCGACCGCGTTCACCGGCGCGAACCCGGGCCTCACGATCAACTACAACCCGACCGGTTCCGGTGCGGGCCAGGTCGATCTCCAGGGCAAGCTCGTCGACTTCGCGGGCTCCGACTCGCTGGTCCCGCCGACGGACGTCGCCAAGTACACCGGCGGCAAGTTCCTCTACTTCCCGACGGTGGCGGCTCCGATCACCATCTCGTACAACCTTGCCGGGGTGACCTCCCTCCAGCTGAGCCCTGAGACCCTCGGCGGCATCTTCTCCCACAAGATCACCCTGTGGAACGACGCGGCCATCAAGACCGACAATCCGAGCGCGACGCTGCCGCCCACGCCGATCGTGGTCGTGCACCGGTCGGACGCGTCGGGCACCACGGCCAACTTCACCAAGTACCTCACCAAGGCCGCTCCGACCAGCTGGACCCTCGGCACCGGAACCACGGTGGCGTGGGACCCGAGCACCACCGGTCAGGCCAAGAACGGCGGCGTGGCGGCGTCGATCAAGAGCACGGACGGTGCGGTCGGCTACGTCGACTTCGCCGACGCGAAGCAGGCGGGCCTCACGTTCGCGAGCATCAAGAACGCTGCCGGTAAGTTCGTCGCTCCGTCGGTTGCGGGTGCGTCGGCGGCGATCGCCGGTGCGACCGTCGCTCCGGACCTCACGTACGACCCCCTGAACGCCCCGGGCGCAGCGGCGTACCCGATCACCTCCCCGACGTACATCCTCGTGTATGCCAACCAGACCGACAGGACGAAGGGCACCGCCCTCAAGGCGTTCCTGAAGTTCATCCTCACCACCGGTCAGCAGGCGGCACCGCAGATCAACTACGCACCGCTGGCGAAGAGCCTGGCCACCAAGGCCATTGCGCAACTCGACCTCATCGTGGTTCCCTCGGCCTGACCACAGATCGGTTCCCGGTTCCCGGTCGGGTGGAGCGTCGGTTCGCCGACGCCCCACCCGACCTCCATCCCGCTCACTCCGTGAGGTACGGCATTGGCCACCATCGCTCCGGAGCGCCCGAGATCGCAGAAGCTGTCGGAGGGCCCGAAGCCCCCGGGCCGCGAGCGCGACCGGGTCTTCCGCTGGGTCACGTTCGCCGCCGGCGTGCTGGTCCTGGTGATCCTGGCGCTGATCTTCGTGAGCACGGTCGCCCAGTCGTGGGACTGGTTCAGCACGCGGGGCCTTTCGACCGTGTTCTCGTCCCGGTGGAGCCCGAAGGTGTACCCCGTGGGCACGCCCAAGGCCGGGCAGGCGGTCCCGGGGACCGGCTTCGGTGCGTGGGCGCTCATCTTCGGCACGCTGTACACGAGCCTGGTGGCGATCATCCTCGCGGTGCCGTTGAGCGTAGGCATCGCGCTGTTCACCACCGACGTCGGTCCCCGGTGGCTGCGCAACCCCGTCGGCTACATCATCGATCTCCTGGCCGTGGTCCCGTCGGTGGTCTTCGGCCTCTGGGGCGTGTTCGTGCTGGCCACGCCGATTCGCAACGTCTACCAATCGATCGCCGACTTCTTCGCGCCCATCCCGGTGCTCAACAAGGTCTTCACCGGCAACCCGCTCCTCGGCACGAGCGTGATGACCGCAGGTCTGATCCTCGCGATCATGATCACGCCGATCATCACGTCACTGACGCGCGAGGTCCTCGCGACGGTGCCGATCGCCCAGAAGGAGGGCGCGCTTGCTCTGGGTGCGACCCGTTGGGAGATGATCCGCGGTGCCGTCTTCCCTCACAGCCGCAGCGGCATCGTCGCCTCGGTGATGATCGGTCTCGGCCGTGCCATGGGCGAGACGATCGCGGTCGCCCTCGTCATCGGCGCCGCCATCCGGGTATCACCCGCGCTGTTCAGCCCGAACAACACGCTCGCGGCGATCATCGCCCAGAACTTCGGCGAGGCGCAGGGCATCCAGCGCTCCGCCCTCATCGGCCTCGGCGTCGTGCTGTTCATCATCACGCTGCTCGTCAACGTGATGGCGCGCGCGGTGCTCAGTAGGGGCGAGCGCCGGTTGGAGGCGGGCAAGTGACCGCGCCGGCGTCGCTCCTCGCCCCGCGCCCCGGCACCCGCGCCCGGCATGCCCGCAATCGGATCGCGACGCTGTCGATCTGGGTCGCGCTCATCCTCGTCGTCGTGCCGCTCGTCGCCGTCATCGGTGCGGTGATCGTGAAGGGTGCGTCGAGCATCAGCGGCAGCTTCCTCACCCAGGACATCAACAAGATCACCAACGGCCAGAAGCTCGCGGCCGCGTTCGCGAAGGTGGCCGGCAAGCAGAGCACGCAGGACGGCATCAAGCCCGCCATCATCGGCACCCTGCTCATCACCGGGCTCGCGACGCTGCTCGCCGTGCCGCTCGGCGTGCTCGGCGGCGTCTACCTCAACGAGTACGGGGGCAGGAGCCGGTTCGCCCGCCTGCTCCGCTTCCTCACGGAGGTCATGACCGGGGTCCCGTCCATCGTCATGGGCCTGTTCGTCTTCTCGATCGTGGTGGTGAAGACGGGCTTCAGTCTCGGGTGGAACGTGTCCGGCCTCGCGGGTTCGCTCGCGCTCGCCTGCCTGATGCTCCCGGTGGTGATCCGCGCCACCGAGGAGATGCTCAAGCTGGTGCCCCAGGAGCTCCGCGAGGCGAGCTACGCCCTCGGGGCCCGGAAGTCGAAGACGATCGTCAGTGTGGTGCTGCCCGCCGCGGCCGGTGGCATCGTGAGCGGCGCGCTCCTGGCCGTGGCCCGGGCCAGCGGCGAGACCGCGCCGCTGGTGTTCGTCATCGGGATCACCCGGACCACCAACACGAACCTCTTCTCCGGGGGCAACGTCGCGCTCTCGACCGAGATCTTCCGCAACGCCCTCTCCTACGGCTCGTACGCCACCGCGCGGAACCGGGCGTGGGGCGAGGCGCTCGTCCTGATCGTGATCGCCCTCAGCTTCACGCTCCTTGCGCGGCTGGTGACCGCCCTCTTCGTCCGCCGTCGTGCGGCCTGACCATGGAGTCGTCCATGCAACCGACCGCCTCGCAGACCGATATCGTCGAGTCCGTGAGCATCGACACCCCGTCCGGCGTCGAGAACGGGATCCACCTCGAGGTCGGCAACCCGGAGATCTTCCAACGCGACGACGCGGCGCGTGAGCTGGTCTTCGACATCGAGAAGCTGAAGATCCTCTACAGCGGCGTGGTGGCGGTCGCCGACGTGGACCTCGACATCGCCGCGCGCGAGGTCACCGCGTTCATCGGCCCGTCGGGTTGCGGCAAGACCACGGTGCTGCGGTCGCTCAACCGGATGCACGACACCACGCCCGGCGCGGTCGTGCACGGCAAGATCCTCTACCACGGTGAGGATCTCTACGGCTCGAGGATCGACGCGGCCGAGGTGCGGCGGCGCATCGGCATGGTGTTCCAGAAGCCGAACCCGTTCCCGAAGTCGATCTTCGACAACGTCGCCTACGGACCGAAGATCAACGGCAAGAAGCGCAAGGACCTCGACGATCTCGTCGAGCATGCGCTCACGCGTGCCGCGCTCTGGGACGAGGTCAAGGACAAGCTGAAGCGCAGCGCGCTGGCGCTGTCCGGCGGTCAGCAGCAGCGTCTGTGCATCGCGCGCGCCATCGCGGTCGAGCCCGACGTCATCCTCATGGACGAGCCGTGCTCCGCGCTCGACCCGATCGCCACCGCCCGCATCGAGGACCTGATGGCCGAGCTCAAGCGGGAGTTCACCATCGTCATCGTCACCCACAACATGCAGCAGGCGTCGCGCGTTGCCGACCGCACCGCGTTCTTCACCGCCGAGCTCAACGACGCCGGGAAGCGGCAGGGCATCCTCGTCGAGTACGACAGCACGAACAAGATCTTCACCCAGCCCAGTGACCCTCGCACCGAGGGTTACATCACCGGTCGATTCGGCTGAGGGCGGCCGACCAAGACGATGGCGATCTTCCTCGGATTGCTCGTCGTCGCGATCGTCGTCGCGATCGTCGTCGGCTGGTGGATGTGGCGCAACGTCCGCAAGGACCTGCGCGCGGTCTCGGTTCGCCTGCAGGAGCGCGACGTCGCGGGAGCGGGTGAGACCCGCATGACCTCGATGCTCGAGCAGCTCGACCGCATGGCCGAGGACGCGCGGGTCTCGACGCTGGCCGCCGAATCCGACCGCGACCGCCTGATCCTCGCGGTGCAGGCCGTCACCGACGGTGTGGTGCTCGTGGACGAGGTGGGCAACGTCATGTTGCGCAACGACGCCGCGGTGCAGTTCAGCGGGGCCCGGCACGCCGACGCGCTCGCGGAGGAGGCCATCAGCGTCCTGTTGGACCGCGCCCGGACGGGTGAGACCGGCGAACGGGAGCTGCAGCTGTTCGGCCCGCCTCGACGCGTGCTCCGGGTCCGGGCGGTGCCCCTCACGTCGCAGGGCCGGCTCGTGGGGGCGGTGGCGCTCGTGCGCGACGTCTCCGAGGCCCGCCGGGTCGAGAGCGTCCGCCGCGACTTCGTCGCCAACGTCAGTCACGAGCTGAAGACGCCGATCGGGGCCCTGGCGCTGTTGGCGGAGACGATGGGGTCGAGTGACGACATGGCGGTCATCGGCCGCCTCGCCGACCGGGTCGTGCGCGAGGCCGACCGGCTCGGGCACATCGTCGACGATCTGCTGAACCTCAGCCTGATCGAAGCCCAGGAAGCGCCGACGCGCGAACCGGTGCCGATCCATCTGCTGGTGCAGGAGGCCGTCGAACACGTGCGCGCCGCGGCCACCGCGCGGTCGATCCCGATCGAGTTCACCCCGGGTCGCCAGCCGCTCACGGTCGTGTGCGACCACCGGCAGGTCGTCAGCGCGGTCACCAACCTGCTCGACAACGC
>JAODBH010000012.1 GCA_025463865.1 Actinomycetes bacterium
GGGATCGTCACGTGCAGCCGTTCGGGATCGATGTCGGCGACGTCGCGGTGGAAGCGGGCGAACGCGGCCCCGAGCCGCGCCGCGACCGCCGGACCACCTGCCGAAGGCGCCTGGACGGTCCCGTCGATCCAGGTCATGAGCCGCCAGCCCCGGCCGTCGCGGTCGGCGAACCAACGGCGGCCCTGGACCGTGGGCCGGACGCGCGCCGGCGTGTGCAACGCGCCACCGACGAGCGCGACGTTGGCCGCGAGCGCGTCGAGGTCGGTGAACACGTGACGGTTCAGCTCCTGGAGCAACAGGTGCTCACCCGACTCGACCTCGGCCCGGAAGCTGCGGTGGATGAGGCCACCGCCCACGGGCACGCACTCCTTCGCGACCAGGTTCCAGCCCTCGCGAAGCGCGACGACCGGATCGCCGGTGCCATCGGGTGCGAAGGGGAAGGGAGAGTGAGAGGACACCGTCAAGCCTCGGCCGCGAGCGCGGCGCGCAACAAGGCGACGTCCTCCGCATAGGTCACGCCGAGGCACCGGCTCTCGGTCGGGAGCAGCACGATCGACTCCGCGTGCGGGTCCTGGAGCATGTGGTCGACGACGGAGGGGAGCGCGAGCTCGGCGTCGGTGGGGACGAGCCCGGCGCTGCGGAAGTCGTCGAGCGCATCCCGCAGCCGGGGGAGCACCGACGGCTGGAATCCCCACAGGTTCATCGAGACGAGCTCGTCGCCGGTCAACGGCTGCCGACGGCCGGGATCGTCGCCGGTCCAGGTGAGGGTCTGGTCGGGCGCAGTGGTCACCGTGCCCTCGTGCACGGCCAAGAGGCGTCCGTCCGGCGCGGCCACGCAGAGCGCGCGGCTCACCGGTCGCGCCGAGAGCAGCGTCCGGGCGACACGGAACCCCACCAGCGCGTGGCCGCCGGCCCCGGTCAGCTGCCGGCCGAGCAGCCGCAGCGGCTCGTCGCCGTAGACGTCGTCGGCGTTGGCAATCGCGAACGGACCCGTCAGCTCGTCGGCCGCGCTCAGCACCGCGTGGGCCGTGCCCAGCGGGCGCGTCCGGCCGGCGGCGGTAGCGGCCACCGATTCGGCATCCTCGTCCTGGCGCACCCACTCGATCGGGAACGATCGCCCCCCGGTCGTCGAGGCCATCCGCTCGACGTGGCCCCGAACCGCGGGCTCGAGGTCGGAGCGCAGGACGACCACCGCTCGGGCATAGCCGGCCGCGGCCGCCGACGCGAGGGTGGCGTCGAGGGGCGACTCGCCGTGAGGCCCGACCGCGGCCAGGGGCTTGGCGCCACGACCGAACCGGGTGCCGAGGCCCCCGGCGAGGATCAGGACCGTGAGATCCGACTGGCGGGCCGGGCCCGGCACGGCGGCGTTCACCGCTCGTCCGTCCGGGTCCAGGGGATCACCACCCGAATCGTACGTAGCGCCCGGGCCGGGCGCCCGACGGCCGCAGCCCCACGGCGGCGTCCCAGCGCGAAAAGGCCCCCGCGCCGGCGGGGGCCTCGACTCGCACGTGGAGGTCGGGGGTTACTCGACCTCGATGAAGATGCACTCGCCGGGGCATTCCTCGGCCGACTCGATGACTGCCTCTTCCATCCCGGCGGGGATGTTGGCGAGACCTTCGGCGCCGCCCGGCTCGTTGAACACCTTGTCGCCCTCTTTGACGTACGCGAGACCATCGTCGAGGAGCGTGAACACCGCAGGTGCGATCTCTTCACAGAGACCGTCCCCGGTGCACAGATCCTGATCGATCCAGACCTTCATTCGGTGTCCCTCACTTTGCGGGGCTCGGATTCCGACAGACGTGGGTGTTGCAGAGCGTGGAGCAGAAGAGGTTGCGGTTCGTGGGTACGACGGGGCTTCCCGGGGTACCGGCACGCCGCAATCGCACCCCAATGTACGGAGCGAGATATCCCACGTCAATTTACCAAGCCCCGGTAGTGTAAATGCGGATACCAGGTGACGGCAGAACGGGAACCACAACGGTGTAAGGTCCCGCGCCAGGCCGTCACGGCGAACAGAAAAGGGGTCCCCGTGGCTTCCGAGCACGAGCGACGCCTCGGCGAGTACGAGCGACAGGTCGACGATCTCCAGGGCCAGCTGAAGACGCTGGAGGAAGAGGTCGTCGCGCTTCGACGCAAGCTCCAGGACGCACCCAAGCGCGTGCGCACCCTCGAGGAGCGGCTCCTGGAGACCAAGGGGCAGCTCGCCCAGGCCCTGTCACAGAACGAACGCCTCACCGCGACCCTCCGCGAGGCCCGCGAGCACATCGCCGCCCTGCGCGAGGAGGTCGAGAAGCTCACGATGCCGCCGAGCGCCTACGGCACCCTCCTGGGCGCCAACGACGACGGCACCGTCGACATCTTCACGGCCGGCCGCAAGATGCGGGTCGCCGTCCACCCCGAGCTCGACACCTCCGAGCTCAAGCGGGGCCAGGAGGTCGTCCTCAACGAGTCGCTCAACGTCGTGCTCGCGCGCGGCGTCGAGACCTCGGGCGAGCTCGTCATCCTCAAGGAGGTCCTCGAGGACGGCACGCGGGCGATGATCGTCGGCCGGGCCGACGAGGAGCGCATCTGCGAGCTCTCCGACGAGCTCATCGGCGTCAAGCTGCGCGCCGGCGAGCACCTGCTCATGGACGGACGCTCCGGCCTGCTCGTCGAGCGGATCCCGCGGCCGGAGGTCGAGGAGCTCGTGCTCGAAGAGGTCCCCGACATCGACTACTCCGACATCGGCGGCCTCGACGACCAGATCGACATGATCAAGGACGCGGTCGAGCTCCCGTACCTCTACGCCGACCTCTTCCACGACCACAAGCTCCAGCCGCCGAAGGGCATCCTCCTCTACGGGCCTCCGGGTTGCGGCAAGACGCTCATCGCGAAAGCGGTT
>JAODBH010000014.1 GCA_025463865.1 Actinomycetes bacterium
TCGCGCCCACGGTGGAGGAATCCGCCGAGGCCGCATCGGTGTCCCGCGCGACGGCCTATCGGTACTTCCCGAACCAGCGCGCGCTGCTCGCAGCGGCCCACCCCGAGACGGTGCAGCCGTCGATGCTCCCCGACGACGCGCCCGCCGACCCTGCGGCCCGGCTCGACCTGGTGGTCCAGGCCTTCACGAAGCTCATCCTCGACACCGAAGCCCAGCAGCGCACGATGTTGCGCCTCTCGCTGGAAGGGACCGGGGCGACGAAGGACCTGCCGTTGCGCCAGGGCCGCGCGATCGGGTGGATCGAGGAGGCGCTTGCGCCGCTCGACGGCCGGCTCGACGAGGCTGCCCGACGGCGCCTGGCGATCGCCGTCCGCAGCGCGACGGGGATCGAAGCCCTGGTGTGGCTCGTCGACATCGCCGGCGTCCCGCGCCACGAGGCCGTCGACCTGATGCGCTGGTCCGCCCAGGCGATGCTGCAGGCCGCCCTTGCCGGCACCGCCCCACCCAACCTCTGACCGTCGCGTCGCACAAGTTACGTGCGTCTCTGGAGCACATATGTCGTGCTCCAGGGACGCACGAAGCTCTCAGGTGATGTCGAGCATGCGTTGGAGGGCGACGCGGGCCCACTCGGAGGTCTCGGGGTCGACCGTGATCTGGTTGACCACCTCACCACGGACCAGCGCGTCGAGCACCCAGGCGAGGTGGGGCTCGTCGATGCGGAACATCGTCGAGCAGGGGCACACGAGTGGGTCGAGCGACTCGACCGACACCTCGGGGTGCTCGTGCGCGAGTCGCTGCACCATGTGGATCTCGGTGCCCACGCCGAACTCGCTGCCGGCCGGCGCGTCGGCGACCCACTCCAGGATGCGCTCGGTGCTGCCGACGCGGTCGGCCAGCTCGCACACGTCGTGCGCGCACTCCGGATGGACGATGACCTCGCCGCTCGGGTGCGCGGCGCGGAACGCGGCGATGTGCTCGGGACGGAAGCGCTGGTGCACCGTGCAGTGGCCCTTCCACAGCAGGAAGGTCGCCTCCTTCACGTCGCGCTCCTCGAGGCCACCGAGATCCAGGCGCGGGTTCCACACCCGCATGTCGACCTCGGTGTAGCCCATCGAGTAGCCGGTGTTGCGGCCGAGGTGCTGGTCCGGGAAGAAGAGAACCTTGTCGCCGCGGCCGAAGGCCCACTCGAGCACTGCGCGCGCGTTGGACGACGTGCAGACCGCGCCGCCGTGCTCGCCCACGAACGCCTTCAGCGCAGCCGACGAGTTCATGTACGTGATCGGCACGACCCGGTCGACCGCGGTCACCGCGCCGAGCTCTTCCCACGCGGTCTCGACCTGGTCGATGTCGGCCATGTCGGCCATCGAGCAGCCGGCGTTGAGATCAGGGAGCAGGACGCGCTGGTGGTCGCCGGTGAGCACGTCGGCCGACTCGGCCATGAAGTGCACGCCGCAGAAGATGATGTCGGTCGCCTGCTCGTTCTCCTGCGCGTACTGCGCGAGCTTGAACGAGTCGCCACGCTGGTCGGCCCAGCGGATGACCTCGTCCCGCTGGTAGTGGTGGCCGAGGATCAGGAGCCGTTCACCCAGCTCCGCCCGGGAGGCCCGGATCGAGGCCTCCAGCTCTTCGGGGGACGCGAGGGTGTAGCGGTCCGGCAGGGGAACCTGGAGACGGGGCATCGATTGTTCCTCCCAGTGGGAGAGCCCCGGTGATGGCCGGCGGGGACAGCCTGGTCGCCCACCGCGGGGTTGTCGGCCCCGGGACTTCATGATGTGTGCCGGATACCAGGCCGGCTCGCAAAGTGTAACGAGCGGGTCAACCCGGACTGTTCCCGGGTAGACACCGTTGACCAGCTCTCACCTTGACCTGCCCAAACGCGTGCTGCGGCAACTGGAAGAATGGCATCGCATGGTTCTGCGTCCTGCCTCCGGCACGATCCCCGACACTCCGGGCTCGTACCAGTTCAAGGACGCCCAGGGACGGATCATCTACGTCGGCAAGGCCAAGAGCCTCCGGAGCCGGCTCAACAGCTACTTCGTGAGCCCCGAGCTCCTGCTCCCGAGGACCCGCCAGATGGTGGCGACGGCCGAGACGGTGGAGTGGATCGAGGTCCGCAACGAGGTCGAGGCCCTGTTCCTCGAGTTCAACCTCATCAAGCGGCACAAGCCCCGCTTCAACATCCGGCTCAAAGACGACAAGTCCTACCCGTACCTGGCCATCACCCTCAACGAGGAATGGCCCCGGGCGATGGTCATGCGGGGCGCCAAGAAGAAGGGCATCAAGTACTACGGCCCCTTCGCCCACGCCTACGCGATCCGCGAGACGCTCGACCTGCTGCTGCGCACGTTCCCGATCCGCACCTGCACCCAGGCGAAGTTCGACCGGCACCACCGCCTCGGCCGGCCCTGCCTGTACGCACACATCGAGAAGTGCTGCGCTCCATGCGTCGGCGCGGTGACGCACGAGGAGTACGACGCCCTCGTGCAGGAGCTGATCGACTTCCTCGACGGCGAGACCACTGCCATCGTGCAGCGGCTCGAGCGGCAGATGCTGCTCGCGGCCGACGACCTGGAGTTCGAGCGCGCCGCGCGTCTGCGCGACCAGCTCACCTCGGTGCGCAAGGCGATCGAGCGGCAGCAGATGGTCGGTACCAAGGAGGAGGACTACGACCTCCTGGGGATCGCGGAGGACGAGCTCGAAGCGAGCGTGCAGGTGTTCTTCGTGCGCCGCGGCCGCGTGGTCGGCCGGAAGGGGCTGGTTGTCGACAAGGTCGAGGAGCTCACGACGCCCGCGCTGATCGGTCGGATCATCGAGCAGCTCTACGGCGATGCGCTCGCCGAGGATGTGCCGCGCGAGATCCTCGTCCCGGAGGCCCCGGAGGACACCGAGCTCTATCAGGACTTCCTGGGTCTCACCCGCGGCACCAAGGTCCGCATCCGGGTCCCGCAGCGCGGCGCCAAGCGCGAGCTGCTGGCGACGGTGACCCGCAACGCGCAGGACGCGTTCGCCCGTCACAAGCTGAAGCGGGCGTCGGACCACAACGCGCGGGCCCGCACGCTCGTCGCGTTGCAGGAGGCGCTCAGGCTCCCCGAGGCGCCGTTGCGGATCGAGTGCTTCGACATCGCGCACATCTCGGGTACCGACACGGTCGCTTCGATGGTCGTCATGGAGGACGGCCTGCCGAAGCGGTCCGACTACCGGCGGTTCAAGCTCCGTCACGCCGAGGGGAACGACGACTTCGCGTCGATGGAGGAGGCGTTGACCCGCCGGTTCAGCAACTACCTGAAGGAGCGCGACGAGGGCGCCCAAGCGGGGAAGCGGTTCTCCTACCCGCCCAACCTGCTGCTCATCGACGGCGGGAAGGGCCAGCTGGGCGTGGCCGTGCGGGTGCTCGAGGAGTTGGGCCTCGAGGACATCAACGTCGCCAGCCTCGCGAAGAAGTTCGAGGAGGTGTATCTCCCCGACCGCGCCGAGCCCGTCCGCATCGCCCGCGACTCGGAGGCGCTGTTCCTCCTCCAGCAGGTGCGGGACGAAGCGCACCGGTTCGCCAACACGTACCACCGGCAGGTGCGCGGGAAGTCGATGACGAAGTCGGTGCTCGACGAAGTGCCGGGCCTCGGTCCCACCCGTCGCGTGCGGCTGCTCAAGCAATTCGGGTCGGTGAAGCGACTGCGGGAGCTGACCATCGAGGAACTACAGGAGCTGTCGTGGCTGCCCGACAACGTAGGAGCGGCCGTCTACGGGAGGCTTCACGGTGAAGCTGTGGCATCGTTGACCCGGATGTCCCGGCCGATCGTCGAAGGCGAACCTGCACCCTGAACGATCGAACTGTCCGAACCCCAGACCCCCGGTGAGCTGATGGCGGAAGAACTCGACGTCACGATCGTCACCGGTCTGTCCGGTGCGGGGAAGTCGCAGGCCGCGGCCTGGCTCGAGGACCTCGGGCTCTTCGTCATCGACAACCTGCCACCGGCGCTGATCCCGAAGGTCGCGGAGCTGGCGGTCGGCGGTGGTCGCCCGACGCGTTACGCGCTCGTGGTCGACGTGCGCTCCGGCGCGTTCATGGACGAGATGACCGAGGCCCTCGTCGAGCTGCGGTCCCGCGGCGCGCGCACCCGCATCCTCTTCCTCGAGGCGTCCGACGAGGCGCTCGTCCGCCGGTTCGAGAACACCCGTCGCCGCCACCCGCTGGCCGACGGCGGTCGCGTCACCGACGGCATCGCGCGTGAGCGCGAGCTGCTCGAGGAGCTCCGGGCCGAGGCCGACGTGGTGCTCGACACCACCGGGCTCAACGTGCACGAGTTGCGCAACCGGCTGCGGACCATGTTCGCGAGCGACGCGCCCGAGACCGCGATGCAGACCAGCATCCTGAGCTTCGGCTACAAGCACGGCCTCCCGCTCGACGCGGACCTGGTGTTCGACTGCCGCTTCCTCCCGAACCCGCACTGGGTCGAGGACCTGCGGCCGCTCACCGGCGTCGACCCGAAGGTCCGGCGCTACGTGCTGGCGCAGGAGGAGACCGAGCCATTCCTCGAGGAGCTCGAGCGGCTCTTCACCCTCCTCATGCCGGCGTACGTGCGCGAGGGCAAGAGCTACCTCACCATCGCCATCGGCTGCACCGGCGGCCGTCACCGCAGCGTGGTGATCGCGGGGGAGCTCGCCAAGACGTTCGAGCGCCTGGGCTTCCATCCCCACGTGTCGCACCGGGACATCGAACGTGCCTGACTCCGTGCTGCCTCCCGAGGTCGGGCCGGTCGGTGCCGACAACGCGTCCCGACCCGGTACCGCGCCCGCGATCAGCCGCGTGCGTCGCCCCTCGCCGGGCACGCGGCCGCGCTCGTCGCTCGTGCACCGGCCCGAGCCGGAGCCCGGACGGCTCGATGCGCCCGGGTCCGGAGGGCCGAAGGTCGTCGCGCTCGGCGGTGGCCACGGGCTGGCCCTCGTGCTCAGCGCGGTCCGTCTCTACAGCAGCAACATCACCGCAGTGGTGAGCGTCGCCGACGACGGCGGGTCTTCCGGTCGGCTGCGCGCCGACTACGACATCCCGGCGCCGGGCGATCTGCGCAAGGCCCTGATCGCGCTCGCAAGCGACGACTCGGTGTGGCGGGAGACGTTCGAATACCGCTTCGCAGGCGGCGAGATCGACGGCCACGCGCTCGGCAACCTCATGCTCGTCGGGCTCGCGCAGTCGCTCGGTGACTTCACCGCCGCGCTGGCCGAGGCCGGGCGCCTGCTGCAGTGCGTGGGCCAGGTGTATCCGGCCACCCCGGAGGCCGTCGTCCTCAAGGCCGACATCGAGGGCGAGTCGGTCGAAGGCCAGGTCGCGGTGGCCAGCAGCCGGGGCCGCATCCGCCGGGTCGAGCTCGTGCCCGACGACGCGCCGGCCTGCCCCGAGGCCGTCGAGGCGATCCGGGCTGCCGACCAGATCATCATCGCCCCCGGCTCGCTGTTCACCAGCGTGCTCCCGGTCCTGTGCGTGCACGAGCTGCGGGACGAGATCCAGTTGGCCCGGGCCCGGGTCGTGCAGGTGGCGAACCTGCGGGCCCAACCGCCCGAGACCACCGGTCTCGACGCGACCGCGCACCTGCGGGCCGTGCTCGACCACGGTGGTCGGGTCGACGCGTTCCTGTACCAGAATGGCGGTCGGCTCGCCGCCGACGACGATGCGATCGCGGACCTCGGGGTGCTCCCCGCTCCGGCCGATGTTGCGGCGGGTGACGGACTCGCCCATGATCCGTCGAGACTGGCGAAGGCCCTCAAGGCTCTGCTCTGATCAGGATCAATGCACCCATTCCCCGCGGCTCGGGCGCGGGTTTCAGCTCAACGGAGGCAGCTATGGCGGTACGTGTCGGGATCAACGGCTTCGGCCGGATCGGTCGTTCCTTCTACCGGGCCATCCTCGCCCGGGGCGCGGCCACCGACGTCGAGCTAGTGGCGGTGAATGACCCCTTCGGTGACGCCGAGGTGATGGCCTTCCTGCTGAAGCACGACTCGGTCGCAGGCACGCTCGGCAACGAGGTCAAGCTGGCCGACGGCGGGTTCTCCATCGACGGCGCCTTGGTGCAGAAGCTCGAGGTGAAGGAGCCGACCGAGATCCCGTGGGGTGAGCACGGCGTCGACATCGTGATCGAGTCGACCGGCCTCTTCACCGCGCGTGACGGCGCCGCCGGCCACCTCGCGGGCGGGGCCAAGAAGGTCGTCATCAGCGCCCCGGCGAGTGGCGTCGACGCCACCATCTGCATGGGCGTCAACGAGACCGTCTACGACCCGCAGAAGGACGACGTCATCTCCAACGCGTCGTGCACCACCAACTGCCTGGCGCCTCTGGCCAACGTGCTCAACAAGTCGTTCGGCATCGAGCAGGGCTTCATGACCACGGTGCACGCCTACACGACCGACCAGTCGCTGCAGGATCTGGCCAAGCCGACCCGTAAGGGTGTCGCCGACCTGCGCAAGATGCGGGCCGCAGCGCTGTCGATCATCCCCGCCAGCACGGGCGCGGCCCGCGCCATCGGCGAGGTGCTCCCGGACCTCAAGGGCAAGCTCGACGGCATGGCGCTGCGGGTGCCCACGCCCACGGGTTCGATCACCGACCTCACCGCCACGCTCACCAAGCGCGCGTCGGTCGAGGACGTGAACGCGGCGTTCGCCGAGGCGGCCGCGGCGTCGTCGTACCGAGGCGTGCTCGAGTACTCCGACGAGCAGCTCGTCTCGGCCGACATCGTCGGCAATCCGAGCAGCTGCATCTTCTCCGCCCTCGACACCATGAGCATGGGCGACCAGGTGAAGGTGCTCGGCTGGTACGACAACGAGTGGGGCTACTCCAACCGGCTCGTCGACCTGTCCGAGTTCCTCGGCGAGATGCTCTGACCGCTCCGGTCTCGCACTGATGGACATCACCCAGATTCCGCGGCTGGAAGACCTGCCGCTGCAACCAGGCACGCGCGTCCTCGTCCGGGTCGAGCTCAACACCCCGCTCGACCACGGCGAGGTCGCCGACGACCTGCGCCTCACCACCGAGCTGCCCACGATCCAGTGGCTGATCGACCGGAAGGCACGGGTCATCCTCGTCGGGCACCTCGGCCGGCCCAAGGGCAAGGTCGACCCGGAGTTCACCCTTGCTCCCGTCGCAAGGCGCCTCTCCGAGCTGCTCGGCAAGGACGTGCCGCTCGCACCGGCCGTGGTCGGTCCCGAGGTCGAACGGCAGATCGACGCCATGCAGCCGGGCGACGTGCTGCTCCTCGAGAACGTGCGCTTCGAGCCGGGGGAGACCGAGAACTCGCCCGAGTTCGGTGCCGCGTTGGTCGCGCTGGCCGACGCCTACGTGAACGAGAGCTTCGGCACCTCGCACCGCGAGCAGGCGTCGTTCATGGCTCCGCCCGCGGCGCTGCCGAGCGCGGCGGGCCGGTTGCTCTTCCGTGAGGTCGAGCAGCTTTCGAAGCTCCTCGACTCGCCAACGCACCCGTTCGTCGGCATCCTCGGAGGAGCCAAGGTCTCCGACAAGCTCGGCGTGATCGAGGCCCTCCTCGACACGTGCGACACGATCCTCGTCGGCGGTGCGATGGCCTTCACGTTCTTCGTGGCCAAGGGCTACGCGATCGGCGACTCGCTCGTGGAGCCCGACCAGGTCGAGGCGTGCCGGAAGCTGCTCGAGACCAATCGGGTGCAGATCCCGGTCGACGTGGTCATCGCGCAGGAGATCTCCGCCGACGCCGAGACCCGCACGGTCCGCGCCGCGAGCGGCATCCCCGCCGGCTGGAAGGGCCTCGACATCGGGCCTGAGAGTGCGGCGATCTTCGCCGACGCGGTGCACGCGGCGCGCACGGTGCTGTGGAACGGGCCGATGGGCGTGTTCGAGCTCGCGCCGTTCGCGATCGGCACGCGGACGCTGGCCGAGGCCGTCGCCGCGTCGAAGGCGTTCACCGTCGTCGGCGGTGGCGACAGCGCCGCGGCCGTCCGCCAGATGGGCCTCGCCGATCAGATCGACCACGTCAGCACGGGCGGGGGCGCGTCGCTCGAGTTCCTCGAGCACGGCGACCTGCCCGGCATCGCGGCGCTGCGCGCGTCCCGCCGTCAGGAGCCTTCATGACCAGCACGACCCGACGGCCGATCATCGCCGGCAACTGGAAGATGCACTACACGCACCTCGAGGCGATCCAGGTGGTGCAGAAGCTCAGCTATCTGCTCCGCAAGGAGGACTACGAGAAGACCGACGTGGTGCTCTGCCCGAGCCTCACGTCGTTGCGCACGATCCAGACCACGCTCGAAGCCGACAAGATCCCGATCGAGCTCGGCGCCCAGAACGTGTTCTGGGAGGAGGACGGCGCCTACACGGGCGAGGTGAGCCCACCGATGCTCGCCAAGCTGAACGTCCACTACGTGATCGTCGGCCACTCGGAGCGGCGCCAGATCTTCGGCGAGACCGACGAGATGGTGAACAAGAAGCTGAAGGCCGTCCGCAAGTTCGTCATGACCCCGATCGTCTGCGTGGGAGAGACGCTCGAGGAGCGCGAAGCGGGGGAGACCACCGCCCGGCTCACGAGCCAGGTCCGGGGCGCGTTCGCGGGCGTCAAGGCCGACGCCGCCGCGGAGTGCGTCGTCGCCTACGAGCCCATCTGGGCCATCGGCACCGGCCGCAACGCCACCGCCGAGGACGCCGGCACCACCATCGGTGGCATCCGCTCGACCCTGGCCGAGCTCTACGACGAGACCACCGCCGAGCAGGTCCGCATCCAGTACGGCGGGAGCGTCAAGCCCGGCAACATCGACGAGCTCATGGCCCGGCCCGAGATCGACGGTGCCCTGGTGGGCGGGGCGAGCCTCGTGCCCGAGGACTTCGCCCGCATCATCCGCTTCGAGATCTGAGTTCGCCGAGGCGGCCGTCCCGGCAGCCGCTCAGCCCTGTAATAGAGTCTGCGGAGCACCCCGAAAGGACCTGGCCACCGTGCTGAACGCGCTCATCCTCGTGATCCAGATCGCCTCGAGCCTTGCCCTCATCGTGTTGATCCTGCTCCACGCAGGACGCGGTGGTGGCCTCTCCGACATGTTCGGGGGTGGCAGCCTCGGCGGTTCGATGGCCGGCTCCACGGTCGTCGAGCGGAACCTCGACCGCATCACCGTGGCGATCGCCGTGGTGTTCGGCTTCTCGACGGTTCTGCTCGCGTTGCGTTTGAAGTAGGCCGCGCAGCCACGGCCGCCGGTCCCGCGGGACCGCCGATCCGCTTGGCTACAATGCCTCCCTGCTCGTACGAACCGGGCAACCACGTCGGAGTGGCGGAATAGGCAGACGCGCCAGCTTGAGGGGCTGGTGCCCGAAAGGGTGTGGGGGTTCAAGTCCCCCCTCCGACACCACTAGTTGCAGACTCTTTCAGCCCGACCTCGCTGAGCAGCACGTTCAGCGTCGGAGCGCCGGCGACCTTCACCTCGAGGTGATCGGGAAAGATGCTGACGGCCTCGACGAGCTCCTCCACGAGGACCCGCCGCTCGGCGAACGTCGCCGCGGCCCACACTCGGTCGATATCGAGGCTGCGTAGATCCTCGATGAGCTCCGCGAAGTGCTGGAAGACGTCGTCCTCGATCAGCTGCAGATTCTCGGCCGGCAAGTTCACACGAGCGTGGCACCGCTCCCGGCAAGGTGTCTCGAACACCCGCTCCGAACCCGAATGCCGGCTCCGACCCACATGTCGCGTTGGCGCGTTTCCGGCGCTAGTGGCGATGCCAGCGGGCAGACCGGCAGTTCGGGCGCGATCGACGGCGCTGCGCTCCGCCCCTGGGACGACCAGCGGCTGCGAGGCGTTGCGTCCGTATCGCCCGTTGATCTGGCGCGTCGTTATGCGACCTGGATCCGGCGTTTCGGGCTACTCGCTCCGCCCGCTGTCGTCGCGCGTTCTGGGACACCGGTCGATGGCCAGCAGCGCGCGAACGACTGCTTCGCTCTGTCGGGTTCGTCAACGTGGATCTCGTGGACCACGGCCCGATTGTCGTCCACAACGCTGCCGGGCAACCGTGCCACTTCTCGGTGCCGACCCCGCGCGCGTTCAGCGCAGAGCAGAGCAGACGCTCGGTGGACACCGAGCACGCGTCGTCAGCCGAGTCGTTTCAGCGCACGCCGAAGTTGCTCGTCGAGGTGTGCGACAGCCACCTCATAGTCGGGAGTGTGACCTAGCTGTCCGTCCACTTCGAGGGACTCCCTGGTGTAATGCCGCGTACTGACAGACATGAGGTCGTACACGGCGAGTTCTTCGTCGGATGCATACCCGACAATGTCCGAGTACGCGTCAGCCAGGCGATCCGCGATATCGGGGCCGAGGAGGAGACACACCGAGCCCCTGCAATACGCGAGTTCTGACCAACGTGTGTCGAGTCGGGCTGCGCTCCAGTCGACGACACCGCTGATACCGCCGCCATGCCAAAGGACGTTGCTCGGGTTGAAGTCGCCGTGCGTGAAGACGTGCTCTGACCTGAGAGAGGGCAAGTGCGCCGTGACTGCGTTGACTGCCCTTGAGGTCAAGGAGTCAAGTTGGCCCGCTGGGGGGCGCCACGTCTCAGCAAGCGGCGGTCGCGTGAGCGCACCTTCGGCGCCGTCCAGAGCCGTTTCGTGGAGCTCGGTCAACGCTCGTGCGAGGGACCCGATCCAAGAGTCGACGTCTTTGGGCTCTATGTCCGGACGTCCCGTCAACAGCGACATGACAATGGTTGGCCTGCCGAACCAAGTCGCTTCCAAGTCAGCCACGATGGGCTCTGGCACCGGCATCGTTACCCGCTGTGCGAACTGGAGGCGACTCCACTCCAGAGGTGCCGTGTCGTCACCGTCGCGAAATACCTTGACGACCACTCGGCCGGGGGCCCGGTCGAGTGTGACGTCGTACGTATCGGCGGACCCGCCTCCAACCAAGCGGTGCATGCGCGTTACACGGGCGCCGGCCGCAACGGATTCGGCGAACGCCTCCCAACCGGGGTGTCTCGGTGACATGGCACTCACTGCGGGAGGAGATGCTCGTACGACGTGCCGAGCTC
>JAODBH010000022.1 GCA_025463865.1 Actinomycetes bacterium
GGCCGCGGGCGACCTGCAGCGGTACGCGTGCAAAGAAGGCATCCAGGTGCTCGGCGGCATCGGCTCCACGTGGGAGCACGACATGCACCTCTACGTGCGTCGGCTCAAGACCGGCGCGGCGCTCTTCGGCACCACCAGCACCCACAAGGCCCGGGTCGCCGACCTCATCGGCGTCTGAGCTTCAGCGCTCGCCCACCTGACCGGGGGCGACTCCACCCCAACGCCTGCACGCCAACGCCTGCACACTCCCCACGGTCGGCCGTTGACCGTGAGAGAATACTGAGTATGCTACGGCGTATGCTCAGTACCCGCGAAGCCCGATGAGCGTCCGCCACGCCCTCCTCGCCCTCCTCAGCGAGGGCCCCAAGTACGGGCTCCAGCTGCGGCAGGAGTTCGAGGACCGGACCGGAGAGGTCTGGCCGCTCAACGTCGGGCAGGTGTACACGACGCTGCAACGACTCGAGCGCGACGGCCTGGTGGCGTCCGAAGGCTCGGACGACGGGCCCCAGAAGCGGTTCCAGATCAGCGGCGACGGCTACCAGGAGCTGCTCTCCTGGTTGCAGGTCCCGCCCGCCGACCTCCAGCCTCCGCGCGACGAGCTCGTCATCAAGGTGCTCGTGGCGGTCGAGGTGCCCGGCGTCGACGTGCACGACGTCATCCAGGTCCACCGACGCCACCTCGTCGAGCTGATGCAGCGGTTCACCACGATGAAGGCCGACGCCGGAGCCGACGACGTCGCCCTCGCGCTCGTGGTGGACGCGGAGCTGTTCCGCATCGAGGGCGCGGTGCGCTGGCTGGACAGCGCGGAGACCCGGCTCCGTCAACATCCGTCGCTCGTCCCGGACCGCGCGCCCGTACCGGCGCCCGCGGAGCAGCCGCCCGTACCCGTCGCCGGCGCGCGCTCGGCCCGTCCCCGGAGCGCACGCTCGTGACCGCGGTGTTGCAGCTGTCGCAGGTGTCGAAGGTGTATGGCACCGGAGCGACCGCGGTGCACGCGCTGCGCGCGGTCGACCTCGCGGTGGAGCCCGGCGAGCTGGTCGCGATCATGGGACCGAGCGGCTCCGGCAAGAGCACCCTGCTCACGATCGCCGGCAGTCTCGAGGAAGCCACCTCGGGTGAGGTGCGCGTCGGCGGGTCGCGCCTCAACGGCATGTCGCGCACACAACGGGCAGCGCTCCGGCGCCGGTCGATCGGCTTCGTGTTCCAGGACTTCAACCTGCTCGCGGGGCTCACCGCGGCCGAGAACGTGGCCATGCCCCTGGAGCTCGACGGCACGAGCGCGCGCGACGCCCGCGCCGTTGCCCTCGCCGCGCTCGACCAGCTGGGTGTTCTCGACCGCGCCGAGCACTTCCCCGACGACCTCTCCGGTGGGGAGAAGCAACGCGTGGCGATCGCCCGGGCCGTGATCGGCGAGCGCAAGCTGCTGCTGGCCGACGAGCCCACGGGCGCGCTCGACTCGGTCAACAGCGAGGGCGTCATGCGCCTGCTCCGCGAGGTGTGCCGGCGAGGCGCGGCCGGTGTGGTGGTCACCCACGAGGCGACCCTCGCCTCGTGGGCCGACCGGGTGGTGTTCGTGCGCGACGGTTCCATCGTCGATCAGACCGGCGCGCCGACCGGTCCGGAGACGCTGCTCGCAACCGGTACCGGTCCCTCGGAATGAGCACGGGCCGGCCGGCCCGTCGGGCCATGGTGCGGTGGGCCGTCCGGCTGTTCCGCCGCGAGTGGCGACAGCAACTGCTGGTGCTGGCGTTGATGACGGTCACGGTCGCAGCCGCCGTGGCCGGAACGACGTCCGCGGTGAACGCGGCCAACGACTCCTCCGGCGAGTATGGGCGCGCCGGGGCCCTCATCCGCATCGACGGCGCCGACGCCGCGACCGCCCGCTCGGGCATCGCCACCGCGCGCAAGATGTTCGGCCCGGTCGAGGTGATCCGCCACACGACGGTGCCGGTTCCCGGCTCGGTCACACGCCTCGACGTCCGCGACCAGAGTCCGAACGGCCGGTACGGAACGCCGATGCTGGCGCTGCGCGAGGGGCACTACCCCAAGACCGCGCACGAGGTCGCACTCACGCGCGGCGCCGCCACGGTGCTCGGCGCCGGCCTCGACCGGCACGTCACGCTCGGCCCGCTGACGGCCCGCGTGGTCGGGATCGTCGAGAATCCCGGCGACCTCAGTGACGACTTTGCGCTGGTCGCCCCGGGCACACTGGCGTCGCCCACGTCGTACTCGCTGCTGCTCGACACCGGCGCCTCCAATCTGGTGCCTGCAGCAGTGCCGGGTCAGGTCGACTTCAGGGTACGCGGACCCGCGCAGGACAAGGTCATCGCCACCACGGTGTTGGCTGCGACTGCGCTGGCACTCGCGCTGGCAGGACTCGTCGGCGCGGCAGGCTTCGTCGTCGTGGCGCAGCGGCGGCAACGCCAGCTCGGGCTCGTGTCGGCCATCGGCGCAACCGACGAGCACGTGCGGCTGGTCATGATCGCCAACGGGGCGATCGTCGGCATCACCGCCGCCGTTGTCGGCGCCGCGCTCGGCTTCGGTGGATGGATGCTCGCCGCGTCGGCCGTGGAGTCGGCCGCGAACCACCGGATCGACCGCTTCCATCTGCCCTGGACCCTGATCCTCGCGGTGATCGCCCTGTCCGTCGTCATGGCCACCGCGGCCGCGTGGTGGCCGGCACGCACGGCGTCGAAGCTGCCCGTGATGGCCGCACTCTCGGGCCGGCCGACCCGTCCGGAGCCGGTCCACCGCTCGATCCTGCTCGCGCTGACGTTCGTGGTCGCCGGCGTGATCGCGATCGGTCTGTCACGACCGAGGACACCGCACCTGCAACCGCTCCTGCTGTGCGCGGGCCTGCTCGCCGTGGCGATGGGCGCGGTGCTCGCGGCGCCGGCCGCAATC
>JAODBH010000065.1 GCA_025463865.1 Actinomycetes bacterium
CGACGAGGCCGAGGCGGAGGCGGTGGCCGCCCGGATCCGGGAGGCCCTGGACCCGCCCGACGGCTGACCGGCCGGCGGTTTCCGGACTGTTCGTCAGTGTGTAATCATGTAATGCACACCGACGAGAGGCAGGACCCATGGCCGGCGACGACACCACCACCACCGACACGCTCTCCGCCCGGCTGCGGGGGTGGTTCGCGGGGCAGATCCCCGACGGCTGGTTTGCCGCCGAGCCGTCCATCCAGGTCGACCGGGAGGAGATCGTCGTCATCGGCAGCCTCCCCGAGCCCGCGCTCGGTGACGACGCCGACGACGTCGCCCGCGCCGCGGCCTGCCGGTCCCGCATCCAGCGCTTCCGCGAGGACACCCGCGACCAGCGGATGACGATCGCCGACCGCGCCGAGCACCGCACGGGTCTGAAGGTGTCGTGGGGCGCGACCTGCGGCGACCTCACCGTGCTGTTCACGACCCAGAGCGTGCCGGTCATGACCCGTCTCCGGATGCCCGAGCGCCAGGTGCTCGACACCCTGGTCGTCGGCGGTGTCGCCCGGAGCCGCAGCGAGGCGCTCAACTGGTGTGTGCGCCTCGTGCGCGAGCACCAGGGCGAGTGGATCGACGCCCTGCGCGACGCGCTCAAGGACGTCGAACGCGTGCGTTCCGACGGCCCGAACCCCGGCGGCCCCACCGACGCCGACCCCAACGGTGGCCCCGAGCACGACCCCCGCCGCCGCGGGCGCAAGCGCTCCTGACCCGAACCAGCAACATGCGGCGCCGTGAGAGCACTTACACGGTGCTCTCACGGCGGCGCTTGTCACATGGACTTGTCGGGCTTGCGGGAGAGGAAGTCGACGATGAGCGGGTTGACGACCTCGGGGTGTTCGACGTGCAGGAAGTGCCCGGAGTCGGGCAGCACATGGAAGTCGAGCTCGCCGGAGAACCAGGGCCGCACGGTCGACTCGTCGAACAGCTCCGCGGCCATGCAACCGTCGTCGGCGCCGTGGAGGTAGAGGGCGTCGACCGGCACCGGCGCGAAGACCTTGTCCTGGACCGCGTCGAGCACGGGATCGACCTTCGACGTCCCGAACATGAAGCGGTAGTACTCGATCGCGGCCTCGGTGGAGCCGGGCGCCCCGAGCGTGTCCTTCAGCGCGCGCATGAACTTGGCCTCGGGAACGAAGCCCGGTGACCAGTCCTTCCACAGCAGGTCGACCATCGCGAAGTCGTCGGCGGTGAGCGCGCCCTCGGCGAAGCCGGTCTGGAACACGAACACGTACCAGGACCGCTGGAGTTGCGCGGCGGAGCTCGCGAATGCACCCGCGACCGCGCCCGACGGCGGCACCGCCATCGTGACGAGCTTGGTGAACCGCTCGGGCCGGTACGCCGCGGCGCAGTAGGCGGTGAGCGCTCCCCAGTCGTGGCCGACGAGCACCGCGTCGGACCGCTTCGGCGCGAGCGCGTCGGCCAGGGCCAACGCGTCGAGGGCCAACGACGCGGTCTGGTAGTTGCCGTCGGGCGCGAGCGCGGTGGGTGAGTAACCCCGGGTCCAAGGCGCCACCGCGTGGAAGCCTGCGTCGGCCAGCGCGGGGAGCAGGTATTGGTACGTGGGTGCGTGGTCGGGGAAGCCGTGGAGGCACAGCGCCAGTGGCCGGTCGATCGAGCCGGCGTCCATGTAGGCGAAGTCGACGCCGTTCGCGGTGATGCGCTTCGGTCCGGTCATGCCCGTTCCCCCGATGTGCCGATCCCGGAACTCACGCGCGCCGGGCGGCACGCGCGGGCCCATGCTCGCAGGATCAGGTGAGCACGCGCTTGCGGAACCCGTCGATCCCGATCCACGTGAGGGCCAGGGTGAAGCCGATGATGGCGCCGTAGATCGCGAAGCCGTTCATGTGCGGGATGTTGGTCATGCCCATCCGCATGCCTTCGCACATGTACACGAGCGGGTTCACCAGCACGGCCCACTTGAGCCACGGGATCGCGCCGAGCTTCGTCCACGGGTAATAGGCGGCGCCGAGCATCGTCATCGGCAGGACCAGCACGCTGAAGATCAGCGGGACCTGCCGGGGCTCGACCCGGGTGCCGACGGTGAGCCCGAGCGCGCCCGCGAGGAGACACGAGAGTGGGACGAGCGTGACGATCACGGGCCAGTTGAAGCTGAAGTGCACCGGTGTGGAAGGGACCAGGTAGACGAACGGCAGCACGACGAGCGCGGCGAACACCGACTGCAGCGCGCCGGACACGATCTTCTCCGCGCCGACGGCCCACACCGGTACCGGTGCCATGACCCGGTCCTCGATCTCCCGGGTGTAGCCGAACTCCTGCACCATCGGCAGCGCCACCGACTGGATGCCCTGGAAGATGATCGCCACCGCGATCAGGCCGGGGCCCAGCAGCGTGCTGAACTGCGCCGCGCCCGCCCGGCCGCCGATGCCCTGGCCGATCTTCGGGAACACGTAGCCGAAGACGAACACGAAGAGCAGGGGCTGCATGATGGTGCGGAGCAGGAACGCCCACTTGGTCTTCCAGACCACGAGCGCGTCGCGCAGGAGCAGGGATCCGAACGCGGACCACTGCACCGACGCGGCCGGCTGGGTCGTCGTGGCGAGGTCGGTGGTGATTGCGGCCGTGGTCATTCGCGGAGCTCCTTGCCGGTCAAGCTGATGAAGACGGTCTCGAGGGTGGGCTCGGTGACGCTCACGTCGGTGATCGAGTAGCCGGCGTCGTCGGCCCGGGCGATCAGGCGGGGAAGCGCGCCGCGCGCGCTGCCGCGGAGGTAGGCCCGGAGCACGTCGCCGGTCACCTGTGTGCGAGTGACCGTGTCGCCCGACTCGAGCACGCGCGCGAGCGCGTCGAGGTCACCGTCGGCCTGCAGCCCGATCTCGGTGTCGGCGCCGATCGAGGCCTTCAGGCCTTCGGCGGTGTCGAGGGCGAGGATCTTGCCGTGGTCCATGATCGCAACCCGGTCGCAGAGCTGGTCGGCCTCTTCCATGTAGTGGGTGGTGAGGAGGATCGTCTGGCCCTGCGCGTGCAGGTCCTGCACCACCTCCCACAGCGCGATGCGGCTCTGCGGGTCGAGACCTGCGGTGGGCTCGTCGAGGAAGAGGATCGCGGGGCGGTGGAGGATGGCGCGGGCGACCATCACCCGCTGTGCCATCCCGCCCGACAGGGTGAGCGTGTCGGCCTTGGCCCGGTCGGCGAGCTTGAACCGCTCGAGCAACTCGTTCGCCGCCGCGCGCGACGCCTTCGCTCCCATGCCGAAGTAGCGGCCGTGGAAGTAGAGGTTCTCGAACACCGTGAGACTGCGGTCGAGCGTGTTCACCTGGGGGACGACACCGATGAGCTGCTTCGCGAGCGCGGGTTCGGCCACGACGTCGATGTCGCCGACCAGCGCCTGCCCACTCGTGGGGATGACACGGGTGGTGAGCATGCCGACGGTGGTGGTCTTGCCGGCACCGTTGGGACCGAGCAGCCCGAAGATCTCGCCTCTGCGGACCGCGAGGTCGAGATGGTCGACGGCCATCACGGACGGCGCGCCGCCGCGGCCCGGGAACTGCTTCGTGAGCCCGATGCACCGGATCACCTCGTCGCCGGTGATCGCGGTCACCGGGGGCGAGGCGGGAGGGTGGACCGCCGCGGCGTCGGTGGCTTCTGGAACCATGGGCACTCCCTACGGAAAAGCGTGTGGCCACGTTCGCACACCCGTCGCGGGGACGACGGACAGTGCATGTGAACGTTCCTTCGCCTATGAGAGATCACGATATATCGGTAGCTATCGTTGGTCAACCTCGTCGGGGGTCCCGGTGCAGCTCCCGGCTATCGGTGACTCCGGGCCGGTGGGTAATGTCCGCAGGTGATCGGGGGAGCACGAGGGGTGGAACTGACGTTCTTCGGCGTCCGGGGCAGCACACCCTGCGACGGTCCGGAGTTCGCGCGGTTCGGCGGCAATACCTCGTGCGTGGTGGTGGAGGCGGCGGGCCACCCGCCGGTCATCCTGGACCTCGGTACCGGGTTGCGCAGCTACGGGAGCGCCGTCGAGGCCGCCCGCGAAGACCCGGCGGCCGTCGAGCCCTACCGCGCCTCGGTGCTCCTGACCCACCTCCACTGGGACCACGTCCAGGGCCTCCCGTTCTTCGCACCGCTGTTCCGGGCCGACGCGACGGTCGAGGTCTTCGGTCCCCACCACGACGACGGCCCGTTGGCCGAGCTGTTCGCGGGGCTGATGTGCCCGCCGTACTTCCCGATCCGCCCCGACGACCTCGCGGCCGACCTGCGGTTCACCGATGTGGGTGACGACACCTTCGACGCCGGCGACGCGAAGGTGACGTCGCGCCGGGTTCCACACACCGGTCCCACCCTCGGGTTCCGCGTCGAGCTGGCCGGGCGCCGCATCGCGTATCTCCCCGACCACGGCCCCGATTGCCACGCCGGTGCCGCAAGCGCGATCGCTCCCGCGGTGCTCGAGCTCTGCGACGGTGTCGACCTGCTCATCCACGACGCGCAGTACACGCCTGAGGAGTACGAAGAGCGCCCCACCTGGGGCCACAGCACGATCGACTACGCCCTGCACGTCGCCCAGGAGTCGGGCGCGCGCTCGCTGGCGCTCTTCCATCACGATCCCGCACACTCCGACGATGCGCTCGACGCCCTCGTGGACCAGGCGGTCGACCGCGCGAGGCGTCTCGACATCCCGTCGGTCTTCGCCGCGCACGACTCGCAGCGCGTCACCTTCGAGCCCGTGCACGCCGCGTCGGGCTCCCCGATCCGAGGACTGCCATGAGCGAAGGCGCCGAAGCCGTGATGCGCCCCGACGAAGCCTCCTTCCGCACGGTGCTCGGGCACTTCGCGACGGGCGTCACGATCGTCACGTCGATGGACGGCGATGTGCCGTGTGGCCTGGCGGCGAATTCGTTCACGTCGGTATCGATCGATCCGCCGCTCGTGCTCTTCTGCGCCGCCAACGACAGCAGCACCTGGCCCAAGATCAAGGCCGCGGGGAGCTTTGCGGTCAACATCCTCGGCGACGACCAGGAAGACATCTGCCGGGTGTTCGCCACGCGCGGTGCCGAGCGATTCAGCCGCATCGGCTGGCGCCCGAGCGGCGGCTCGAGCTCACCGCTGCTCCACGACGCGCTCGCCTACGTCGACTGCACGATCGAGAACGAGTACGCGGCCGGTGACCACGTCGTCGTGGTCGGTCGCGTGATCGAGCTCGGCGTCACCGCCAAGGGTGGCCCGCTCCTCTTCTACCGCGGTGGCTACGGCCGCTTCGAAGCCTGACCGCCAGAGTTTCGTGCGTCCCTGGAGCACGATATGTGTGCTCGAGGGACGCACGAACCGGTAGCGCATGATCGGGGAGGCGGCGCGGTGGGTGGTCGCCGGGGTGCTCGTGGTCTCGGGCGTCTCGAAGCTCGCGTCGCGATCCGGTTCCAAGGGCGCCGAGATGCGCGCGCTCGGGGTCCCGACGGCGCTCGCGCCCGCGGTCGCGGTCCTGCTGCCGTTCGTGGAGCTCGGGGTCGCCCTCCTGCTGCTGGTCGTCGACGCCCGGTGGCCGACGTTCCTCGCCCTCGCGCTGCTGACCGTGTTCGCCGCGGTGGTCGCGGTCAACCTGCAGCGGGGCCGGCGACCGTCGTGCCGCTGCTTCGGCTCACTGTCGGACCGGCCGTTGTCGCCGTGGACCCTGGTGCGCAACGGGTGGCTCGTTGCGCTCGGTGCCGTCGCGATCGCCACTCCCGACGGCCCGGGCCAGCCGGGATGGCTCGCCGCGGTGCTCTTCGTCCCGACCGTCGTGCTCCTGCTCCGCGCCTAAAGTCCGGCCATGGCCACCATCACGAAGTCCGACGTCATCGACGGGATCCTCGTCGTCGAGCCCAAGATCTTCGGCGACGACCGGGGGTTCTTCGTCGAGACGTTCCGTCAGGAGTGGCTCCCCGCGGACGCGCTCCACATGGTCCAGGCCAACCGCGCCGACCGCCAGGCCGGCGCGCTCGTCGGCCTGCACTACCACCGATTCCAGGCCGACTACTGGTACGTGCCGTTCGGCCGCGTGCTGGTCGGGCTGCACGATCTGCGGGAGTCGTCGCCCACCAACGGCGCCTCGCTCACCCTCGAGATCGGGCCGCACAACCACCACGGCGTCTACATCCCGCACGGCATCGCCCACGGGTTCTACGCCATCGTCGACTCGACCATCACCTACCTCGTCGACCAGTACTACAACCCCGACGACGAGCTCGGCGTGGCCTGGGACGACCCCGCTCTCGGTCTCGACTGGAATGCCACCGACCCGGTGCTCTCGGCGCGCGACCAGGAGAACCCACGCCGCGCCGACATCCCCGAGCAGCTCCGCCCCGAGTAGCCCGCCCGAACCGCGGCGACCCGATCCCCACCACGGCGGTACGCGTACCTCGTGGTCGCTCGAGCGTCATGGGAGACGCTTGCGGAGTCGGGAGGCCCGGGCAGGGGACGACGGGCGCGCCATATGATCCGCGCATGTCGGGGGGACGGTTCGAGGGTCAGGTCGCGATCATCACCGGTGGCGGTTCGGGCATCGGCCGCGCGACGAGCATCGGCTTCGCCCAGGGCGGTGGCCGCGTCGTGATCTGCGAGCTCGACGCCGATCGCGCCGCCGAGACGCTGTCGCTGATCGGAAAGGGTCCCCACGAGGCGACCAGCGTCATCGGCGACCTCACCACCGCGGAGACGGCCGACGCTCTCGTCGCGGCGGCCGGCGCGATGGGTGACATCGACGTGCTGGTCAACTGCGCCGGCTTCGGCGGCGGCCGCGCCGCCTACGACTCGTTCGATCCCGACCTCTGGGCCCGCATCTTCGCGGTCAACGTCGACGGCCCGTTCCAGCTCATCGGCCGGGTGATCCGGCAGATGGCCGAGCGCGGCAAGGGCGCGATCGTCAACGTGAGCTCGGCCGCGGGCCTGGTCGGCGAGCCGGGGATCTACGGCTACTCGGCATCCAAGGCCGCGATCGTCAACCTCACCCGGGCGCTCGCGCTCCACTACGCGAGCCGGGGGGTGCGGGTGAACTGCGTGTGCCCCGGGGTCACCGACACCAACTTCCTCAGCAACGTGCGGGCCGCGCCCGACGCCGACGAGCTCTTCGCCCGCTACGCCGAGATGATGCCCATCGGCCGGCTGGCGCAGCCGTCCGAAGTCGCCGAGGCGATCCTGTTCCTCGCGTCCGACGCCGCGAGCTTCTGCGTCGGCTCGGTCCTCGCGGTCGACGGCGGGTGGACGGCGCAATGACCTGCAGCGCGATGACCTGCAGCGCAATGACCTGCAGAGCGACGACCTGGAGTGCGCGATGACCGTGATGGAGCAGCCGGATCCGGCGTTCGCCGACGTGCCCGAGCAGCGGTGCCGGGACGAGGCCGTCATCCCCGCGTCGATCGACGAGGTGTGGGCGGTGCTCTCCGACCTGACCACGTATCCCCACTGGTGGACGCTCATCCAGGTGGTGCCGTTGAGTGACGAGACCCGCGTGGTGCCGGGTACTCCGTTCCGCATCGAAGGGTCGCGCCCCGGCGGCCCGACGCGCGGGTGGAACTGCGAGGTGCTCGAGGTCGACGCGCCGAACCGATACGAGATCGCCTACGTGAGCGGCGACCTCGTCGGCCGGGCCGCATGGGAGCTCGAATCCGTCGACGGCGGCACGAAGATCGCCTACGTGTACCGGGGTGTGCGCCCGAACGAGGAAGGCAGCGCCAACACGTTCCGTCGCTACGGCACCCGACTCCACAACGTCGCGATGCAGGCCGACGCGCTGTCGGGCATCGGGCGCTACATCAAGGGCGAGCCGCTCGACGCCGACTGGCGCGCCGACGTGCAGGCCCGCATGTCGGCCGGCGTCGCGGCGCTGGACTGATCGGTGTTCCTCGGCATCCAGACTCCCCAGTACAGCTGTGAGGTCGCCGACCTGCTGCACGTGTGGCAGGCCGCCGACCGGCTCGGATTCCGCTCCGCGTGGCTGATGGACCACCTCGTCCCCGTCGTCGTGCCGGACACCGAGCCGATGCTCGAGGCTTGGACCACGCTCGCCGCACTCGCCGCGGGCACGACGCGCATCCGGGTCGGGGCGCTCGTCACCGCCAACACGTTCCGACCGCCGGCGATCCTCGCGAGGAGCGCGGCGACGATCGACCGTCTGTCGGGTGGGCGGCTCGAGGTGGGTCTCGGCGCGGGCTGGAACGGCCCCGAGCACGTGGCCAACGGCCTCGAGTTCCCGGGCGTGAAGGACCGGCTCGACATGCTCGACGAGTCGTGTCGGGTGCTCCGCGCGTTGTGGAGCGAGCCGGTCGCCAACTTCGACGGCGCGCACTACAAGCTCGTCGACGCGTACTGCGAGCCCAAGCCGGTGCAGACACCGTTGCCGATCCTGATCGGCGGGCGAGGCGAGAAGCGTACGTTGCGCATCGTCGCGACCCACGCCGATCGCTGGAACGGCTCGGGATCGATCGAGATGCTGCAGCACTCGGTGGTGAAGCTGCACGAGCACTGCGCCGTGGTCGGCCGCGATCCGTCGACGATCGAGCTCACGGTGCGCAACGACTTCTCGCTCACGAAGGACCGTGAGACCGCCGACGGCGAGCTCGAACAGCTCGCCGGCTTCTGGAAGACCACCGTCGACGACGCCCGGGCCCGCACCTGGATCGGCCCGGTGGACGACGTGGTCGAGTCCCTGCTCGCGTTCCGCGCCGCGGGATTCCACGAGGCGATCCTGGCGCTCGGCGCGCCGTACGACGGAGCGACCGTCGAGCTCCTCGAACGGGTGGCCGCCGACATCATGCCCAAGCTCGGGGAGCATTCGTGACCAAGCTCGGCCTTCGCTACGACCTCCGATCCTTCCCCGGCGGCACGCCCTTGGAGGCGATGTACCGCGCCGCCTTGGACCAGTGCGCGTGGGCCGACGATCACGGCTTCAGCTCCGTGACCATCTCCGAGCACCACGGGAGCGAGGACGGCTACTGCCCATCGCCACTCGTCCTCGCGGGTGCGGTCGCGGCGCGCACAGAACGCGTGCGGATCATGATCGCCGCCGTGATCCTCCCGCTGCACGACCCGCTGCGCATCGCCGAGGACGCCGCGGTCGTCGACCTCATCAGCGGCGGCCGGCTCGACCTCGTGATCGGTGCGGGATACCGCCCGCTCGAGTTCGCAATGTTCGAGAAGCAGAGCAAGCAGCGCGGACGCGCGGTCGAAGACGGCGTCGCGCTGTTGCGTCAGGCGTGGACGGGTGAGGAGTTCGAGGCTCGCGGCACCACGGTGCGGGTCACGCCGAAGCCGGTGCAGGAGAACGGTCCGACGCTGATCCTCGGTGGCTCGTCCGAGATCGCGGCGCGCCGCGCCGCGCGGATCGGTGACGGCTTCATCCCCGCGTTGCCGGGCCTCGACGAGGTGTACCGCGCGGAGTGCGTGAAGCTCGGCCGCGATCCCGGTCCTGCGCCGGGCCGCGCCGGTCCGTTGTTCCTGTACGTCGCCGAAGACCCCGATGCCGCGTGGGCGAAGATCGCGCCCCATGCGCTCCACGAGATGAACACCTACGGGGCGTGGCAGCAGGAGTCGAACGCGGCGTCGGGTCCTTACCAGCCGATTCCCGACGCCGACATGCTGCGCATGACGGGCCTCTACGAGATCGTCACGCCCGAGGCGTGCATCGAGCTGATCAACGGACTCGGTCCCGACGGCTCCGTGAGCTTCCACCCGCTCATGGGCGGCCTCGACCCCGACATCGGCTGGGCCGGCCTCGAGCTCTTCGCCTCCGCCGTCATCCCGCACATCCAGGTCACCCCGCCTGCCTGACGCGCCGAACCCGCGTCAGCCGGAGCCGCGGCGGCGTTCGAGGATGGCGTAGAGCTCGCAGCCGGCGCAGATGCCGGTGGTGGCCGAGACCGCGGCGGCCACGGCGACGGCGAGGGCCAGGACCCAGGCCAGCGCATCTGCTCCGAGCAGGGCGAACACGCTGGCGACGGCCAGGATCACGACCGAGAGCAGGGCCGCGAACCGGGGCGGGCGGGAGTCCTCGAGGACCGTCGGCCCGAGCCGCGGCCGCACCACGGTGTGGAACAGCCGGAGGAAGGGGCCGTTGGCCGGACCGAAGATCGGGCCGATGGCGAAGATCACCGCACAGAGCGGGATGACCCACACGATCCCGAACACGAACCCGGCGATCAGGAGGATCGCGAGGGCGCCCTGGTCGAAGCGGTACATCCGGGTGTCGGACCACTGGGCCGGGCTGGAGGGCACGCGGCGACCATACCCGGACGACTTCTCGGGCCGACGACTGAATCTCACGGTCCGTGATGCCGATAGGTTTGGGATCTCACGTCCCGTGGTGATGGAGCAGATGGACGTTCGCGAGCTCGGCCGATCCGATGTGTTGTCCGGTGCCACGGGTGACGTCGCGCGCCACCGCGAGCGCTACCGCCTCCGGCGGATCGCCCGGATCGGGGTCGTGCTCGCCCTGGTCGTCGCCTTCTTCGTCTACCGGCTCGCCACCGGCAACCCGGTCCAATTCGGTCTGCCCACCCTGCCGAGCTGGATCACCGACTACGGGGTGATGTGGGTCTTCATCCTCGTCATCATCGGTGGCGCGCTCGCCCCGATGCTCTTCGCCGGGCGCTCGCCGCACGTCCTCTACCGCCCGAGCGAGATCTCGGTCGGGTTCGACGACGTCGTCGGCATCGGCGTGGTGAAGGACGAGGTGGTCAAGACGCTCAACCTCTTCCTCGCCTACAAGACGTTCCAGGACCGCATGGGTGGCAACAGCCGCCGGGCGATCCTGTTCGAGGGACCGCCCGGCACCGGCAAGACATACATGGCGAAGGCGATGGCGCGCGAGGCGGGGGTGCCGTTCCTGTTCGTGTCGTCGAGCGCGTTCCAGTCGATGTACTACGGGCAGACCAACCGCAAGATCCGCTCGTACTTCAAGGATCTGCGCAAGGCCGCCCGGCGGGAGGGCGGCGCGATCGGCTTCATCGAGGAGATCGACGCGATCGCCGGCGCGCGTTCGGGCATGAAGATGGACTCTGCTCCCCGCGGCCTGTTGAGTGGCGGGATCCCCGGGATGCGCCAGGTCGACAAGGCCGACATGCGCGAGGGCATCGCGGGTGTGGTCAACGAGCTGCTGATCCAGATGCAGTCGTTCGACGACCCGTCGCGCACGCAGAAGGTCGTCGGCCTCGTGAAGGACCAGGTGAACCGCTGGCTGCCGCCGAACGTGCAGCTGCGCAAGCACCCGCCGGCGCGGGCCAACGTGCTCGTGATCGGCGCGACCAATCGGGCCGAGAACCTCGACCCCGCGCTCCTGCGTCCCGGCCGCTTCGACCGGTCGCTGCACTTCGACCTCCCGGGCCGGTCGGGTCGGCGCGAGATCATCGACTACTACCTCAACAAGAAGTCGCACACCGAAGAGCTCGACAAGGAGGACCGTCGCGACCAGCTGGCGGCGATGACCTTCCAGTACTCGCCGGTGATGATCGAGCATCTCTTCGACGAGGCGCTCGTGTGGTCGCTGCGCGAAGGCCGGGACGAGATGAGCTGGAACGACCTGCAGCAGGCGAAGCTCACCGAGGAGATCGGCCTGAAGCAGCCCGTCGAGTACACCGAAGAGGAGAAGTGCACGATCGCCACCCACGAAGCCGGGCACGCCGTCGTCGCCTACCTCGTCGGCACCGCCCGGAAGCTCGAGGTGCTTTCGATCATCAAGCGCGCCGACGCCCTCGGCCTGCTCGCGCACTCGGCCACCGAGGAGCGCTTCACCAAGACCCGCAGCGAGCTGCTCGCCGACATCCACATCTCGTTCGGCGGGATGACCGCGGAGGAGCTGTTCTTCGGCGAGTCGGGCACCGGGCCCGGGAGCGACCTCTCCGCCGCGACGGCCGTCGCCGCCAACATGGTGGGCGCGTTCGGCATGGCGAACTCACTCGTGAGCTTTCTGGCGATCGACCCGTCCGCCTACGGCCCCGGGCTCATCGCCCGTGTACTCGGTGACGACGAGGGACGCGCCGCGGTCGAACGCATCCTCAACCAGGCCAAGGCCGACGTGAAGCTGCTGCTCGACCACAACCGGCACCTGGTGGTCGCGCTGCGCGACGCGCTGCTCGACCGCGACGAGCTCGTCGGCGACGAGATCCTCGTCACTCTGCGCGCCGCCGAGCTCGAACACGCCGGCGTCGACGGCTAGAGCCTTCCCGCGTCCTCAGGCGACCGCCCAGGTGGTCGTGGGACGCGGGTACCGTGCGGCGATGAGCGGGTTGGAGGACCGGGTCGTGATCGTCGATGCGTCGCGGCTCGACGCGGCGCGTGTGCTGGCGGCGGAGGGCGCGATCGTGGTGCTGGTGGGAGAGGCTGCCGTCGACGCCGACCTCGGGAGTGGCCGGGTCAGCGTGTTCGCCGGCGCGCTCGACGATCCCGCCGACCGGGCCGCGCTGGCCGAGTTCGTCGCCGAGATCATGCCGCCCGCCTGACGTCGCGCGGGCGCTCCCGGCGCAGCAAGGGATCGTGGGAAGCCCCAAGGGTCCGCTCAGAAATGACGCTAACGTCAGCTTCACGCGCCCACGCAGCGGTGGCGGGGCGACGGGAGAGGGACGGGTGGATTCCGAGCGCGCGGCGCGGCGAGAAGGATGGCGGCTGATGCGCCGCGCCGTCCGGCCCCACTGGGGTTGGGCGACGCTCGGCATCGGGGCCGGAGCCTTCTGGACCGCGGCCCGCGTGAGCGTCCCGCTGATGGCCGGCATCGCCATCGACAAGGGGATCCTCAAGCACGACACCGGCACGACCATGAAGTACGTCGGCATCATCCTGCTGCTCGGCGTCGCGCAGGCCATCGCCACCGGGCTCCGTCGCTACGGCGCGTTCCGCATGGCGCTGCGGGTCGAGACCGACATGCGCCAGCAGTTGTTCGCGCACCTGCAACGCCTGCACTTCGCGTTCCACGACCAGTCGCAGACCGGTCAGCTGATGGCCCGGGCCAACACCGACATCCAGCAGGTCAACACGGTCGTCATCCTCTTCCCGCTGACGGTCGCGAGCTCGCTCGTGCTCATCTCCGTCGTCACGATCATCCTGCTCACGAGCCCGCTGCTCGCGCTGCTCGCGCTGGGCACGCTGCCGTTCCTCAACATCGCAGCCACGCTCTTCACCAAGCGGATGCAGCCGGTCACCCTGCACCTGCAGGAGGAGCTCGCCGAGCTGTCGAGCGTGGTCGAGGAGTCGTTCTCGGGCGTGCGGGTCGTCAAGGGCTTCGGCGCCGAGTCGATCCAGGCTGCGCAGCTCGACCACCGGGCCGATCGGGTCCTCGACCGGTCGCTCGACGCGGCCCGTCTGCGGGCGTGGTTCCTGCCGCTCGTCGACCTGCTGCCCACGGTCGGGCTGGTGGCGATCCTCGGCTACGGCGGCACGCTGGTCATCCACGGACAGATCCAGCTCGGCACGATCGTCGCCTTCAACTCCTACATCCTCATGCTCATCTGGCCGTTGCGGATGGCCGGCATGCTCCTCGGCCAGGCGTCGCGTTCCTCCGCCGCGGCCGGGCGCGTCCACGAGATCCTCTCCACCGATCCCGCGATCCACGAAGTCGCCGGCGCGCCCAAGCTGCCGCCGGGTCCGGGCGAGCTGCGCTTCGAGAACGTCACCTTCGGCTACGGCAACGTCGGTACCCCGGTGCTCGACGGGCTCGATCTCGTCCTGCGCGGGGGTGAGGCCGTCGCGCTGGTCGGCGCGACGGGGAGCGGGAAGTCGACCGTCGCCCGGCTCGTGCCCCGCTTCTACGACATCGACTCGGGGACGATCACGCTCGACGGCGTCGACGTCCGTGAGGTCAGCCTCGCCAACCTCCGCAAGTCCATCGGCATCGTGTTCGAGGACACGTTCCTCTTCTCCGACTCGGTGCGCGAGAACATCTCGTTCGCGGATCCCGAGGCCGACATGGACACGGTGCGCGACGCGGCGCGTCTCGCCGGCGCCGACCGCTTCATCGACGCGCTCCCTGAGGGTTACGACACGGTCATCGGCGAGCAGGGCTTCTCGCTCTCAGGTGGCCAGCGTCAGCGCATCGCCATCGCCCGCGCGGTGCTGGCTCAACCGCGCGTGTTGATCCTCGACGACGCCACGTCGTCGGTCGACCCCACCAAGGAGCACGAGATCCGCGCCGCCCTCCGCGAGGTCATGCAGGACCGGACCACGCTGATCATCGCCCACCGCCCCGCGACGATCGCGTTGGCCGACCGAGTGGTGCTGCTCGACCACGGCAAGGTGATCGCCGAGGGCACACATCAGGAGCTGCTCGTCAGCTCGCGCGAGTACCGCGCGGTGCTGGCCCAGGCCATCGGCAGCGACGCCGACGATCCTGCGCTCGACGCCGCCGCGCTCCTCGAGGTGCCCGACGGCAACGGGAACGGCGTCGGTCACGGGGTGGGCCGAGCGAACGGCGACCGCAACGACGACGGCGCGGACGGGATCGGTGCCGGCGCAAGCGGCGCCGGCGACCCGGTCGGGGAGACGGCGTCGTGAGGAGCGGCGGGCACAGCGACCCCGTCGCGCTCGACGAGACGATCAGCCGCGAGGAGGCGCAGTGGGTGATGCGCCGGCTGGCCCGGATGCTGCGGCCGTACCGGCGCAAGATCGTCATCGCGTCGGTGCTGCTCTTCCTGCAGACGGCCTGCATCCTCGCGGGCCCGTCGCTCGTCGGCTTCGGCATCGACCACGGGCTGCAGACCAAGGACTACACCGTCCTCTACACGGTCACCGCGATGTTCCTCGGGGTCGCGATCGCCGCCGCGATCCTCGGTCGCTTCGTGATCATCATCGTGAGCGTCATCGGTGAGACGTTCCTGCGCGATCTGCGTGAGCGCGTGTTCCGCCACCTGATGGGCCTGGGTCTCGACTTCTTCGAGCGCGAGAAGACCGGCCAGCTCGTGTCGCGCATGACCTCCGACATCGACGCGCTGGAGGAGCTGGTCAGCCAGGGCCTCGTGGCGATCGTGCAGAACATCCTGCTGTTCGTGGGCGCGGTGATCGTGATCTTCGTGCTCAGCTGGGAGCTCGCCCTCTGCACGCTCATCGTCGTCCCGCCGCTCGTCTACGTCAGCAACTGGTTCCGGACGCGGTCGAACGCGGCCTACCTCGAGGTCCGCGACCGCATCGGCCACAACCTGGCGACGCTGCAGGAAGGCCTCTCGGGCGTGCGCGTGGTGCAGGCCTTCTCGCGGGAAGCGTCGTTCACCCGGCGCTTCAGCGAGACCAACGAAGCCCAGTTCGCCGCCAACCTCGAGACGGTGCGGATCGCGTCCCGCTACTTCCCCTACGTCGAGTTCTCGAGCGTGGTCGGCATCGCGCTGATCATCGGCGTCGGCGGTTGGTTCGACCACGAGGGCATCGTCAGCGTCGGCGTGGTCGCGGCGTTCGTCCTCTACCTCTCCAACCTGTTCGAGCCGGTGCAGCAGCTCAGCCAGCTCTACAACACCGTGCAGATGGCCGGCGCCGGCCTGCACAAGGTGTTCGGGCTCCTCGACACCAAGACGTCGATCGCCGAGCACCCGGGGTCGGTCGACCTTCCCCGAGCCGGCCGGCTCGAGGTGCACGACGTCTCGTTCGGCTACACGAAGCGCCTCGTGCTCGAGCACGTGAGCCTCGTCGTGGGCGAGGGCGAACGGATCGCGCTGGTCGGGCCCACCGGAGCAGGCAAGAGCACGTTGGCCAAGCTCATCGCGCGGTTCTACGACCCCCGTTCGGGCGTGGTGTCGTTCGCCGGCATCGACCTCAAGCAGGCGACGCTGCAGTCGCTGCGGCAACGGATCGTCGTGGTCCCGCAGGAGGGCTACCTGTTCACGGGCACGGTGCGCGAGAACATCCGGATCGGCCGTCCGGGTGCCTCGGACGAGGATGTTGTCGCCGCGGTCGCCGCGCTCGGGCTCACCGCCCGTCTCGACCAGTTCGAACGGGGCCTCGACACCGAGGTCCGCGAGCGCGGTTCACGGCTCTCGGCCGGTGAACGCCAGCTCGTCTCGTTGACCCGTGCCGCCCTCGCCGACCCTTCCGTGTTGGTGCTCGACGAGGCGACGTCGAACCTCGACCCCGGCACCGAGCAGACCGTCGAGCAGGCGCTGGAGATCCTGATGAAGGGCCGTACCGTCGTGGTGGTCGCCCACCGGCTGTCGACCGCGGCCCGGGCCGACCGCATCGGCGTGGTCGACGAGGGCGCGCTCGTGGAACTCGGCACCCACGCGGAGCTCCTGCAACGCGGCGGCCGTTACGCCGGCCTCTACCGCGCCTGGGACTCGAGCCACGCGCAGGCCCACACCGTCGACGGCATCGGCGCGGGCACCGCCACCACCTGATCGGCAACTAGTCGCCGGTACGGCCGTCGATGCGCTCGCGGATGAGGTCGAGGTGGCCGGCGTGGCGGGCGGTCTCGGCGAGCATGTGGACGAGGATCCAGCGCAGGTTGGGGTGGTGACCGCCGTACGCCGGCAGCTGGGACACCGCGTCGAGCGACGGCGCGCCCAGCGTGATGCCGTCGGAGAAGGCGCAGGCGGTGTCGTACTGGCCGAGCACCTGCTCCATGGTGGTTCGCATGCCGATGGTCCAACCCGGGGTCCACTCGTCGCGGTCGTCCCCGGCGAAGACGCGCTGGAACCACCACCGTTCGACCGCGCCGAGGTGCCGCACGATGCCCAGTGCGGTCATCTCGCTGGCGTCGACCGCGGCGCCGGCAACGTCGCGCGGCAGGTCCTCGACCTTCCGACGGATCACGGCCCGCTGGTAGTCGAGCGCGGCCAGGAGCGTGCGGGTCTCGTCGTGCTGGCTCGGACGCGCCGAGGGCAGCGGGGTGCCGTCGTCGGTCACGGACGGAGTGCCGACGCAGGGTCGAGCTCGACGACCGGGTCGAGGCGGTGCGCGAAGCGGCGCAGGGAACGCAGGACCGCACCGCCGATGAGCAGGATGATCGACGCGTTGGCGAGCGCGCCGGCCGCGTCCCAGCCGAACGAGGTTGCGACGTAGAACGACCAGTAGTGGTGCAGCGTGTCGCCCAGGCTCAGCCCCGGGTGCCACTCGAGTGAGCCGTTGCCCTGCTGGAACGGCCAGAACCACAGGTTCATCACCGCGCCGTAGGCGAAGCCGCACGCCCAGCCGTACGCCGCGAGTGCCACCACCTCGAGCCGACCGCTCAGCCGCGCGCTGCCGCGGCCGACGTATCCCGCGCCGGCACCGATCCAGGCGAGCGCGAGCATCTGGAAGGGCAGCCACGGTCCGATGCCGCCGGTGACGATGGCTCCGACGGTCATCGCGCACAGCCCGAGCAGGAAGCCGAAGCGCGGCCCGAAGGCGGCGCCCGCGAGGACGATGAGGAAGAAGATCCCGTTGCCGCCCCCCGGCAGATCGAGCAGCCGGAGCAGGCCCGCGCTCGCGGCCAGCACGCCGAGGATGGCGACGGTCGCGCCCGTCATCGTGCGCCGCCGCACCTCGAGGCTCACCGCGATCACCACGAGCACGGCGGCGAGCGCGGCGACGAGTGGTGCGTCGCCCGCGTGCGCGTCGTTCGGCAGCGCGTTCCCCGGCAACCAGAAGGGATAGAGGAACGCGCCGATCCCGAGCACGGTCATGAGCACGTAGACGAAGACCGGGCGGGCTCTCGTGATCCGCGATTCCAACGGCTCCGGGGTCGGGCCCGAGCGAGGGATGACGACGGCGCTCATTGCCGGGCTCCCACCGCGAGCGCCACCTCTTCGACCGTGAGGTACGGGGGTAGCACCCGCAGCACCTGGGGCGCGAACAGCGAGCCCGAGAGCACCGTGCGTGCGTCGCCGTCGGCCACCACGTCACCGTCGCCGAGCACCACCGCGTGGGTCGCCAGCCGCGCGACGAGCTCGACGTCGTGGGTCGCGAGCACGACCGCGCCGCCGTTGTTCGCGTGCGCCCGCACCGCCTGCTCGAGCGCCGCGCGCGACGGCCAGTCCATGCCACGGGTCGGCTCGTCGAGGAGCAACACGTCGGCGCCGCCCACCGCGACGGCCGCGATCGCGACCCGCTGGCGTTCGCCACCCGACAGGCTGCGCGGGTGCCGTTCGGCCAGTGATTCGAGGCCCAGGGCCTCGAGCCACCGGTCGACGTCGCCGTGGTCGCGCCGTCCGAGCAGCCGCAGGGTCTCGGTGACCTCGCGCCGTACGGTCGGTGCGAAGAGCATCGAGCCCGGGTGCTGCGGGACGTAGGCGACCGACCCGATGCGCTCGACGGCTCCCCGTTCCACGTCGATCAATCCGGCCAACGCGCGGAGCAGCGTGGTCTTGCCCGACCCGTTGCGGCCCAGCAGAGCGAGCACGTCGCCGCGCCGGGCCTCGAGGTCGACACCGTCGAGCACCTTCCTGCCCCCGAGATCGACGCGTATGCGCTCACCCCGCACGAGCAGATCGCCGGGCGCAGCGGGTTCGGGGAGGTCGGCGAGTGGCAGCTCGACGGTGACCGCGAGCCGACGCGCGTCGCGCACCGTCAGCGGGAGCGGGTCCCAACCCAGCACGCGGCCGAGACGGGTGACGCTCGGCGCGCCCGGGTACTCCGCGAGCACGGGACCGGGGAGACCCGGAAGACCGGGCCGGCCGCTCTCGACGATGACCGCGCGGTCGGCGAGCGGTCCGGCGCGTTCCAACCGGTGCTCGGCGATGAGCACAGTGGTGCCGAGGTCGGTGTTGAGGCGCCCGATCGCGGCGAGCACGTCTTCCGCGCCCTGCGGGTCGAGCTGCGAGGTCGGCTCGTCGAGCACGAGAGCTTGCGGACCCGCGGCGAGCGCGCCCGCGATGGCGCAACGTTGCCGTTCACCACCCGAGAGCGACGCCGGCGCTCGGGAACGCAGATGGGCGATGCCGAGCGCGTCGAGCACCTCCTCGACCCGGCGCCGCATCGCCGCCGGCGGAGTCCCGAGGTTCTCGAGCGTGAACGCGAGATCGGCTTCCACCTGGTCGACGACGAACTGGGCCTCGGGGTCCTGGTGCACGAAGCCCACGACGTCGGCGAGCTCGCGCGGCCTGTGGGTGCGGGTCGACCGACCGAAGACCACGACGTCGCCCCCGAAGGAGCCCCCGGTGCTGTGGGGCACGAGGCCGTTGACCGCGCGGAGCAACGTGCTCTTCCCGGAGCCGGATCCCCCGGTGACGAGCAGGATCTCGCCGGCCTCCACGTCGAGATCGGCACCGTCGATCGCGGGCTCCGAGTCGGGGTAGGCGAAGCGCAGGTCGCGGATCTGGATCGCGCTCACTGGGGCTTGCTCCCGATCAGGGCCCCCACGCCGGGAGCGGTGCGTGCGACGGGGTGAGCTGCGATCTCATCGGCGTCCCGATCGGCTGCGATAGGCCGCACGAGCATCGGCGCCAGGAGGAACAGGATGCCGACGACGGGCAGCACCGACACCGAAGGCCACGCGAGCGGCTGCGCGACCCACACCAGCGACGAGTCTCCCGCCACCGCCGCGATCCCCACCGCGATGGGTGCGAGCAACGAGGCCCCGCGCACCGTCCAGTCGGCCCCGGTGAGGGGACGGGGGCGGTAGCGCATCCGCTCGGTCGCCCGGGACGCCAGGAACACCGCGAAGACGAGCAACGCCGAGCCCGCGATGCTCAGCCCGAGCGCAGCGGCGTCGGCGCGCCCGATGAGCGCGACGAACGCGCCGCCGAGCGCGACGAGTGCGCCGAGACCGCACCACGCCGACGCCTGCTCGGCGCGCGCGGCGGTCGAGCGCGCGAAGCCGCGCGAGTCCATCGACTCCGCGAGCGCGACCGCGCGTTCGAGCCCGCTTTCCAAGACCGGTATGACGAGTCGGAGCAAGCGGCCGCGCCGGACCACCCGGCCACCGGTACGGGCCTTGTCGGCCTCGCGCGCGGCCTGGATCGACAAGATCGTGCTGGGCACGAACGCGATGCCGACGGTGACCACGAGGCCGAGCTCGTGGAAGGCGCGTGGCGCGCTCTGCACGAGCTCGTAGTGCGACGCGAGCGCGTTGAACGCACCGAAGGCGGCGATGACTCCGACAATCACGAATGCCTCGGCCGACGCCTGCAGCACGACCGGCCCTTCGATCGTGCCGCCGACGGTGAAGCCACCGAGGACCCGTGGCAGCTCGAACGATGGCAGGGTGAACCACACGTCGCCGATGCCGTGGCTCGTGAGCGCGGTCAGCAGGACCCGGAGAAGGCCGAAGGCAACGGCCAGCGAGAGGATGATCGGGAACGCGCGCGAGAACGCGGTGCGGGGTGCGTGCATCTCGACGACGAGGGCGCAGATGCCGATCACGACCGCGACGTAGACGGGGCTCGGCGCGAGCTGGACCGTGAAGGCCGCGGCGAGCGCCCAGATCAACCAGGTGACCGCATGCAGTGGTGTTCGCGTGTGCACGGCCGCTCCGGACGGGTTGCGGGGCCGGCTCCCGGGCCGGCCGCAACAGGTTGACACTTCTCGCGTGGGGCCTTTAGCGTGCGAAGCGATAGCGGTCGCGCGCAACCCGGACGTTGCGCGTGGTCCCGTGCTGGGGGTTCCGACCTCGAGCTCGGGTGGGGGAAGTCGGTGCAAGTCCGACGCTGACCCGCAACTGTGAACGGATCCGACCGGTCTTCCGGGCGAAACCGTGAGCCAGGCTACCCGCCACTATCCGCCGGGCCACCGGTGCCGTTTGGGGACCGCCACGCCTGTGGCGGTCAGATTCGAGGCCCTCGTGGAAAGGGGCCCTGCGGAGGACATCATGTTGTTTCGTCGTTCGGTCGTTCGGCGTGCGTTGGCGGGCGGCACTGCGGTGCTCGCGTTCGGCGCGCTCGCCCTCGTGGGCATCCCGGCCGCGGGTGCGGCCGGTCCCGCGTCCAACACGGCCAGCGCGAAGGCCGTCGGCTGGATCAAGACCCAGCAGCAGCCCGACGGCGGTTTCGAGGTCGCCGGCGCCTCCGGCTTCGAGACCCGCGACGCCGCGCTCGCCATCGCCGAGACCGCGCAGACCAGCTCCGAATGGAACCCGGTCGAGGCTCGCAACGCCGTCACCGGCACGGTGAGGAACGGCAAGACCGCCCTCGACTACATCGCGACGACGATCGTCGGCGACCCCGCGCTCGGCGCGGGCAACGCGGCGAAGACGATCGTCCTGACCACCGCTCCCCTCGGTCTCGACCCGACGAACTTCGCCGGCGTGAACCTGGTGGCGAAGGTGGCCTCCGGTGCGCACCCCGACGGGTCGTACGGGAACGCCGGTGCGCTCAACGACACCCTCTACGCCGCCCTCGCCGATCGCCTCACGACGGGCACGGTTCCTGCGGCCACGGTCGCCTACATCCGGTCCGTGCAGCAATCAGACGGCGACTGGGGCTTCGATGGCAACCCGGCCACCACCGGCCTCGACCCCGACACCACCAGCGCGGCGATCCAGGCACTGGTCGCCGGCGGAGTGCCGCCGAGCGACCCGGCGATCCGGTCCGCCGTCGCGGCGTACGCCCGCTCCCAGAACGCGAACGGCAGCTGGGACTCGCCGTTCCAGACGACCGCCGGCGCGGGCGACCCCAACAGCACCGGGACCACGATCATGGGTCTCACGGCGCTGGGCATCGACGTCACCAACGGGAGCTGGAAGGCTGCGGCCGGCAGCTCGGCCGCCGGCTACGTCAACCCCGACTCCTACCTGATCGGGCTCCAGCAGCCCGACGGCCGCATCGCGAGCCAGAACGACGCGTTCCCTCCGATCAACACCTTCGCGACCACGCAAGCGGTCGAAGGGCTGCAGCGCAACTGGCTCCCCGTCGCTCCTCCCGGCTATCAGGTCGTGCGAGCCAACGGGCACGTGACCGGTCTCGGGGGCGCCCCGTCGAACGCCACCACCTGGACCGGCGTCGTGGGCGCGGCGGCGACCAACAGCGGTCACGGCACGTGGCTCGCGATCGGCAACGGCGGGGTGATCACCGAAGGTGACGCACCGTTCTTCGGCTCGATGGGTGGGACCAAGCTGGCCAAGCCGGTGGTCGGTGTCGCACCCACGCCGAGCGGCCGGGGCTACTGGCTCGTCGCGGCCGACGGCGGCATCTTCTCGTTCGGCGACGCGCGGTACTTCGTCGGCCTCGGGGCCATCAAGCTCGACCAGCCGGTCGTCGGCATCGCGGCCACGCCCACGGGCAACGGCTACACGCTCTTCGCGTCCGATGGAGGGGTCTTCGCCTTCGGTGACGCGACGTTCAAGGGCTCGATGGGCGGCATCAAGCTGGCGAAGCCGGTGGTCGGCGGCGCGTCGACCCAGTCGGGCAAGGGCTATTGGATGGTCGCGTCCGACGGGGGCATCTTCACCTTCGGCGACGCGCCGTTCGCGGGCTCGCTCGGGGCGCTGAAGTTGGCCCAGCCGATCATGGGGATGCAGCACACCGGCACCGGCAAGGGCTACTGGCTCGTCGGCGCGGACGGCGGTGTGTTCACGTTCGGTGGGGCGCCGTTCTTCGGCGCCGCGATCGGTGAGCCCGCCAGCCCGGTCGTCGCCATCGCATCGTGAGTCGCCGCGCCGCGACGCGTCGCGTCGTCCGCAGCATCGTCGCCACGATGATCGTGGCCGTCGGGATCGTCGTCGCCGCCGGGTACACGCCCGGTGGCGCGACGCCCGCGTTCGCGGCGCAGTCCGCGGGCACCGACCACCGCGCGGTCGTCACCGTCGACACCGGCTCGCTCGTGCGGACGGTGTGCGTGCACTTCACCGCCGATTCGATCACCGGCGCGCAGGCCCTCGACCTCGCGGGGGTCGACCCGGTGTACCGGGGTTACGGGACCACCGGCGCGGCGGTGTGCTCGCTGTGCAACCAGGGCTGCCCGGCGGACAGCACGTGCCTCACCTGCGGAGGCGCCAACTACTGGCAGTACTACCGGGCACCGGCCGGCTCCGCGAACTATGTGTATTCGCCCGCGGGCGCGGGCGCGACCCAGGTGCACGACGGCGACGTCGAAGCGTGGAAGTGGGGCAACAGACAGATGCCCAGCCACGTCAGCTTCGAGTCGGTGTGCGGCTCGGCCCCACAGGTGATCCCGACCACGTTGCAGCCTCAGACCACGACCGCGGCGCCGGCGCACACCACGTCGGCGACCAGCCCGGCCGGCGCGCCCGCCACGGGAACGTCCGGCGGGTCGGGTGGCCCGGCGGCGACGACCGCACCGAGGTCGGGCTCCAGGGGAGGGACGTCGGCGACGGGGTCATCGACCACGCTGCCCGGCGTGACCGCGTCGAGCGCGCCCGGAACCGCCACGACCGCAGCGACCGGCGCCACCGTCACGACCGCGGACGGCAGGGCCTCGACGACCACGGCGAGCGGCGGGACGAAGCGCGCCCTGGGAGATCCGATCGCCCCCAAGCTGGCTACGAGCAAGGGCGGCGGGTCGCCGCTGCCGCTGATCCTGGTGGCGATCCTCGTCCTGGCGCTCGCCGTCGGTGGACTCTTCCTGCGCCTGCGTCGGAACCGGCCCGCGTCCTCCTGATCCCAGCCCCCTGGCTGCCGTCTTCAACCGCGGTGTCCGGCGCCTGAACGCGGAGAGTGGCGAAAATACCGCCGGTGCGCTCAAATGTGGCCGGATCGCGACGGCCTGCCGCCGCGATCCGGGGCTGGGAAGCCTGCAGGAGCGCCGGGCGACCGGTGCTGTTCGGGAGCGTCACGCACGTGACGGTCGATTCGAGGTCCTCACGAAGGGGACCTCTGGGGGGAAAAGCATGTTCCGTCGTCCCTTGATCCGCCGGGCACTGGCGGGCGGTATCGCCGTTCTTGCCATGGGTGCGCTCACGCTCGGCGGCGTGACGGCTGCCGGCGCGGTGTCCGCGGCCAACGCGACCGCAGCCCAGAACGCGGTCTTCTTCGTCAACATCCAGCAGCAGTCCGACGGCACCATCGGCACCAGCGTCAGCGAGACCCAGGATGCCGCGCTCGCCATCGCCGGAAACGCGCAGACCACGTCGGAGTGGAACCCGGCCGAGGGTCGCGACGCGGTGGCAGCGGTGAAGAACAACGGCCACAGTCCGATCGACGCGCTCGTGGCCAACGCCCAGAGCGTCGGATTCCTGCCGAGCGAAGCGGCTCGCACCATCGTGCTCGTCGCCGCGCCGCTCGGATTCGACCCCGTCAACTTCGGGGGCGTGAACCTGGTCGCCAAAGTGCGCTCGGGAGCCAATGGTGACGGCTCCTACGGTGGCATGTTCCAGTTCGACGACACGGTGTACTCCGCGCTTGCGCTGCGCCTCGCCACCGGTTCGGTGCCCGCCGACACCCTCACCTACATCCGCGGTGCCCAGCAGTCGGACGGCGGCTGGAACATCTCCGGCATCAACAACGGCGCGGTGAGCGACGCCGAGCACACCGGGAAGGCGCTGATGGCGCTGATCGCCGGCGGGGCGGTGGCCGACGACCCGGCTGTGCGCGCCGGGGTGCA
>JAODBH010000111.1 GCA_025463865.1 Actinomycetes bacterium
GGACGGTTGGGGGTGATGGCGAGGTCGAAGATGACGTCGTCGAGGCCGAGGAGCTCGCGCACGTCGGTGCCCAGCTCCGCCTTGGCGTCGAGACCGAGGATGCCGGAGTGGTCGTCACCCAGTCCCAGCTCCTTCGCCGAGCACAACATGCCGTCGCTCACCTGACCGCGGATCTTGCGCCGCTCCAGGGTGAAGCCCCCCGGCAGCGTCGCCCCCGACGGTGCGTACGGCACGACCATCCCGCTGACCACGTTCGGCGCGCCGCACACGACACGCGTCTCGCCCGCGCCAGTGGTGACGTCGACCAAGGAGAGCTTGTCGGCGTCGGGATGCTGCTCCACGTTGAGCACCCGCGCCGCGACGACGCGGTTGATCTCGGCGCCGGGCTGCTCGATGCCGTCGACCTCGAGCCCGAGCTGGTTCAGCGCGGAGACGAGCTCGGGGACCGGTGCATCGACCGGGGTGAAGTCTCGGATCCAGGAGAGCGGTGCGCGCATCGGAGGGGCCTCAGTACTGCGCCAGGAAGCGCACGTCGCCGTCGAAGAAGGTCTTGATCTCGTCGATGTCGTAGCGGACCATCGCGATGCGCTCGAGCCCGAAGCCGAACGCGAACCCGGTGTACACCTCGGGATCGATGCCGACGCCCTGCAGGACGTTGGGGTCGACCATGCCGCAGCCGCCGAGCTCGATCCACCCGGACTGGGAGCACACCCGGCAGCCGTCGCCGCCGCAGAAGATGCAACTGACCGCGAGCTCGGCCGACGGCTCGGTGTACGGGAAGAAGTCGGGACGGAACCGCGTGCGGATGCGGTCATCGTCGAACAACTGCTTGGCGAACGTCTCGATGGTGCCGAACAGGTCGGCGAGGGTGATCCCCTGGTCGACGGCCAGCGCCTCGATCTGGTGGAACACCGGCGAGTGGCGGGCGTCGAGGGTCTCGTTGCGGTAGGTCCGGCCGGGTGCGACCACGAAGATCGGCGGCTCCATGGCCTCCATGGTGCGGATCTGGACCGGTGACGTGTGGGTGCGCAGCATGACCTGCTCGGGATCGCCGAGCTCGACGTAGAGGGTGTCCTGCATGGAGCGGGCCGGGTGGCCGGGCACCATGTTGAGCGCCTCGAAGTTGTGCCAGTCGTCCTCGACCTCGGGGCCCTGCACCACGCGGTAGCCCATGCCGACGAAGATGTCCTCCAGCTCGCGCTGGACCTGGGTGACGAGGTGGAGGTGCCCGCGGGTGCGGCCGTGGCCGCCGAGGGTCAGGTCCAGCCGGTCGCGCTCCCCTGCCGTCGCCGCCTCGGCCGCGGCCAACTCGGCCCGCCGAGATTCGAACATCTCGGCGATCCGGGCCGTCGCCTCACCCAGCGCCTTCCCCGCCGCGGGCCGCTCCGACGGGTCGAGGTCCTTCATCTGCTGCTTGCGCTGCGCGATGAGGGAACCCCGGCCGCTGTACTCGCGCTCGGTCGCCGCCAGCGCCTCGATGGTCCCCGCGGCGGCCACCGCCCGCTGCGCTTGGTCGAGGACTTCGTCGGGGAGGATCGCGCCGCCGGTGCTCACGACCGTTGCCTGGCGGACTCGAAGCAGAGCACGCTGGCCGCCATCGCCACGTTGAGCGACTCCGCGGGCCCACCCATGGGGATGGTCACATGACCCTCGAGGTGGGCGGTGATGTCGTCACCCAGCCCGTGGGCCTCGTTCCCGAGGACGATCGCGGTCGGACGCCGGAAGTCGACCTCCGGATAGGGCGTGCCGGTGCGGGCGGCCGCGCCCAGCCGCTGCCGGCCGAGCTCACCCAGCGCGTCGAGCGCCTCCACCGCGGACCACCCTTCCGAAACCGCATCCACCACCGGGATGCCGAAGATCGCGCCGGCCGAGGACCGCACGACTTTGGGATTGTACGCGTCGACCGATCCCGGCCCGAGCAGGATTGCCGCGGCGCCGGCCGCCTCCGCGCTGCGCAGGATCGTCCCCACGTTGCCCGGATCCGACAGCGCCACGCCCACCAGCACCAGGCCGTCGCGCGCCAGGACGTCGCGGCTGACGACGGGCATCGGTGCCACCGCCAGGATCGGCTGCGGCGTGCGCGTCGTCCCGACCCGCTCGAGGACGCCGTCGCGCAGCGACGACACCGGGGCGCCGGAGGCCGCGAGCCGGGCCGTCAACTCGGGGAACGCGACGTCCGCCCGGGGCCCGAGGTAGACCGCCTCGAACCGCGCATCGCGGTCGAGGGCGGCGGCGACGGCGCGGGGGCCTTCCACCACGAAGGCGCGCTCCGACGAGCGCACCCGCGCGTCGCGCAGGAGCTCACGCAACCGCTTGACGGCCGCGTGACGCGGACCCAGCTGCGGGTGGTGCTGCTCAGGCAGCTTCGAGCGCCTCGCGGGCGGCGGAGACCAGCGCGCCGAAGGCGGCCGCGTCGCGCACCGCGAGGTCGGCGAGGATCTTGCGGTCGACCTCGATCTCCGCGGCCTTCAGCCCGGCGACGAAGCGCGAGTACGAGATGTCGTTCTCACGACAGGCGGCGTTGATCCGCACGATCCAGAGGCGGCGGAACTCGCCCTTGCGGGCCCGGCGGTCGCGGTACGCGTAGTTGCCGGAGTGCATGACCTGTTCGTTGGCCTTGCGCACGCTGCGACTGCGTGAACCGCGGTACCCCTCGGCCTTGGCGAGGATCTTGCGGCGACTCTTCTTGCTGTGGACGGATCGTTTGACCCTTGCCATGACGTGGACTCCCGGTCCGGAATGTGCTTGACGTTGGGGCTACAGGGGACGGAGCGAGCGGACGCGAGCGACGGAGGAGATCAGGCCCGGCCGAGCAGCCGCTCGACGCGCTTCTTGTCGCCGCCGGTGACCTCGGCGGGACGCGCCAGGCGGCGAGTGCGCTTGGTGGGCTTCTTCTCGAGCAGGTGGGCCCGGAACGCCTTGCGGCGCATGATCTTGCCGGTCCCGGTCACCTTGAAGCGCTTGGCCGCGCCCCGGTGGGTCTTCATCTTGGGCATCACGCAACTCCGTTGTCGGGGGCGGCGGGCTGGTCGGCCGCCTCGGCCTTGCTCGAGGCCTTGCGCCCGTCCTTGCGGACCGGGTGCAGCACCATGGTCATGTTGCGGCCGTCCTGGCGGGGATCGGATTCGATCACCGCGAAGTCGGCCACGTCGTCGGCGACCCGGCGCAGGATCTTCATACCGAGCTCAGGGTGAGCCATCTCCCGACCACGGAACATGATCGTGAGCTTCACCTTGTTGCCCTCGCCGAGGAAGCGCACGACGTGCTTCATCTTCGTGGTGTAGTCGTGCTCGTCGATCTTGGGCCGGAACTTCATCTCCTTGATGACGACGTTCGTGGCCTTGCGTTTCGACTGACGCCGTCGCTGTTCCTGCTCGTAGACGTACCGGCCATAGTCCATGATCCGGCAGACGGGAGGGTTGGCGTTGGGCGCGACCTCGACCAGGTCGAGCTCTTGTTCGCGGGACTGGGCCAGCGCTTCGGGCAAGGGGCGGACCCCGAGTTGCTCTCCCTCGGCGCCGACGAGGAAGACCTCGCGGGCTCGAATGCGGTCGTTGATCCTGACCTCGTGTGCGGCTATGTGGTCACCTGCTTCATCGATGGTTACGGGAAACTGGTCCTGAACGCGACAATGGCGGACACGGGAAATGTCCGCCATCACACAGCCGCCACGGAGGACGGCTGCACACCTGCGGACCCGGGTCACCTGTTCTCCCCGGAGGGAGGGGCGGTGGCAGGGTGGGGATCGCATCCTCTCCGAAGCTTTCCGAAGAAGAACCGATCCCACTTTCCAGTGAGGTTCTTGCCGGTCGAGACCGGATTTCCTGAAAGGATAGCCGGGTGAGCAGCATCTGGACACCATCAGGCGAGCACGAGCCGTCCCGCGACCCTGCCGGGGGCGAGGGCGCGGAACCGGAGATGACCCAGGAGGCCTACGAGGAGCTGGTCCGGACCCGGGCCGAGCTCGCGGCCATCCCCGTGGCCGACATCGTGGCCAACCACGCGGTGGGGCTCTGGCAGCTGGCCATCCTCCACCTCACCCCTGATCCGGGCCCCGACGGAACGCCGACCGAGCCCCGCCTCCCCGAAGCCGGGCTCGCCATCGACGCCCTCGGGGCGCTGGTCGACACCT
>JAODBH010000155.1 GCA_025463865.1 Actinomycetes bacterium
GGTGCGTTTCATGTCGACGACTTCGACGGGGACGCCGAGGTGGAGGCCGGGGACGCTGCCGCGGTATTGGGCGTCGCCGAAGGAGAAGACGCCGCCGTCTTTGCCGAGGACCCAGTAGCCGTTGCCGGTGCGGGTGGAGTTGATGGCGAGTGACTGGTTTTGGATGTGGAGGCCGGGGAGGGAGCCGTAGAACACGGAGCTACCGAAGGTGAACACGCCGCCGTCGGCTCCGAGCATCCAGTAGCCCTTGGTCGAGTTCGTGTCGGGAAACGTCTTCGGCGTCGTATCCGCCCGGCAGTTGCCGGGCCCGAACTGGCCGGCGTTCAATTGCATCGGCGCCACGAACAGTTGTCGCGCGCACGACGTGCCGCTGTAGGTCGTGCAACCCGAAGCGCCTTGCCAACCTTGGTACGCGAGCCACCAACCGCCCTGGCCGTCATCGAAGGCCGTGCCGCCGCCGGGACCGCGCACGTTCCCGTACGAGCTCAGGATCGACGCGGGCTGTCCCTCACCGCACGGACCGGTCGGCCCGGAACAGCTCGCGTAGCCCATGCGGTAGTTGCTCGAGTTCCACTGGCCGCGGGAGTACAGCAACACGAAGGTTCCGTTGCCGCCGACCATCTGCGGATTCTCGACGGTTTCGAACGGGCTCGACAGCGAACTCTGGTTCAACACCGAGACGGGCGCTCCGTAGCCGAGGCCGTCGGCGCTGAGCGGAACCGCGAAGACCTGCGAGGGTTGGGACGACTGGTTGATGTCGTCGTAGGTCTTGAAATACAGCCACGCGTGACCAGCCGGATCGACGAACGGGCTCGGGTCGATCGCTCCGCCCTGTGCGTCCATGCACAGCCACGGTCCGTTCGAGCGGTCGGTGAACGGCCCCGCCGGGCTCGACGCGGTCGCAACCGAGAGGCAGTAGTGCCCGCCGTGACCCGAGACGGTTTGCGCCGCGTAATACATCACGTACTGGCCGCCCCAGAAGAACACGCCCGGCGCATGCTGGGTGTTGTTGACCTGCCACGACTGGATCGATGCCCCGGCCGGGATCGACGGGAATGCCGATGACCCGGTCGACCCGTTGGTGAGCGTCCGCCAACCGCCGTTCGGCGAGGTGGAGGTCAGAACGCCGACGTGATTGCCCCAGGTCGTGCCGGTTGTGTAGGCGTAGTAGGTGCTTCCGAAGCGGACGACATCGGGGTCGGGCGCATCCGCATCCAATGCGGTGTGCGCCCAACTCGGCGCGAACGCCGGACTCGGTGACGGCGACGGCACCGCGGCCAGGGGCTCGGCGAACGCGGAGGAGCCTGGCGGCACCACGAGTCCGGCGAGCACGACGACGGCTACGACACAGGTCCGACGAATCACCGCAATCGACACCGGAGTCCTTTCCGAAACTGACTGGCAGGCGCTGGAGACCCCGAGACGGGCGTCGAACCTGGATCCGCGTCCTCATCATCGGCCAGGTGTGACCTTCACTGAATCGGTATTGCAGGCAGCCCGTAGGATGCGGTGTGCTCCAGACCGGACCGGCCGACGAGACGGGCGCACTCACCCTCTCGGGATATCTGCAGAAGATCCTGACCGCGCGGGTCTACGACGTCGCCGAGGAGTCACCGCTCGACGCGGCTCCGGCGCTGTCGGCCCGGTGCGGCAACACGGTGCTGCTCAAGCGGGAAGACGAGCAGCAGGTGTTCAGCTTCAAGCTGCGCGGTGCCTACAACAAGATGGTGCAGATGTCGCCGGAGCAGCTCGCGCGCGGCGTGATCTGTGCCTCGGCCGGCAACCACGCGCAAGGCGTCGCGATGAGCGCGCTCCGGCTCGGCTGCGCGGCCACGGTCGTGATGCCGACGACCACCGCTGCGGTGAAGCTCGACGCGGTCGCCGCGCTCGGTGCGCGCGTCATCCTCCACGGAGACACGTATTCCGACGCCGCGGTCCGCGCGGCGGAGCTCGAACGGGAGCACGGCTACGCGTTCGTCCACCCGTTCGACGACCCGGCCGTGATCGCGGGGCAGGGGACGATCGCGATGGAGATCCTGCGCCAGCACGAAGGCGCGATCGACTCGGTGTTCGTGCCCGTCGGTGGCGGGGGACTCATCGCCGGGATCGCGGTCTACATCAAAGCCGTACGGCCCGAGATCCAGGTCGTCGGGGTGCAGGCAGCCGACTCCGACGCCATGGTCCGTTCGGTGCGCGCGGGGGAGCGGGTGGAGCTCAACGACGTCGGCCTCTTCTGCGACGGCACCGCGGTGAAGATGGTCGGGGTCGAACCGTTCCGCCTGGTCCGGGAGCTCGTCGACGACTTCGTCGTCGTCGACACCGACGCGGTCTGCGCCGCGATCAAGGACGTCTTCGAGGACACCCGCAGCCTGCTCGAACCGGCCGGTGCGCTCAGCGTCGCCGGGCTCAAGCAGTACGCCGAGACCAACGGCAGCACGGGCAAGACGTTCGTCGCGGTCGCGAGCGGGGCGAACATGAACTTCGACCGGCTGCGTTTCGTGGCCGAGCGCGCCGAGGAGCATGAGTCCCTGTTCGCGGTGACGATCCCCGAGAAGCGGGGGAGCTTCCGACGGTTCTCGGAGCTGGTCGGTGCGCGGTCGGTGACCGAGTTCAACTACCGGATCTCCGACACGGATCAGGCCCACGTCTTCGTCGGCCTCACGACCGTCGACCGCGACGATTCCGGTGCGATCGCCCGGGAGTTCGAGGCCGCGGGCTTCGCCACCATCGACCTGACCCACGACGAGCTCGCGAAGGAGCACGTGCGACACATGGTCGGTGGTCGCAGCCCGCTCGCGCAGGACGAGCGGCTCTACCGCTTCCTGTTCCCCGAGCGTCCGGGTGCGCTGATGCGCTTCCTGTCGAACATGCACACCGACTGGAACATCAGCCTGTTCCACTACCGCAACCAGGGCTCCGACTACGGCCGCGTGCTCGTGGGCCTCCAGGTGCCGCGCCGCGACGACGACGCGTTCCAGGCCTTCCTCGACGCCCTCGCGTATCCCTACGACGACGAGACCGCCAACCCCGTGTACCAACTGTTCTTGCGCTGAGCCGGCTCGAGAGACAAGGGGCGCCGTCAGAGCACCTAGACGGTGCTCCGACGGCGCGCTTGCTCACGTGACGTTGAAGTTGCTGACCGTGCCGTCGGCCCGCACGATCGAGTAGCCGGTGTGGGCACCGGTGGTCATGCCGACGACCGGCGCGCCGGCCTTCCCGCCGAGCGAGCCGAAGAACTGCGCCGTCCCGAAGGTGAAGACACCTCCGTCGCGGGCGACGATCCAGTAGCCGTGGCCGTCCTGCGTCGGCGCAACGCCCACGACGGGCTGGTCGAGGACGAGGGCGCCGGTGCTGCCGAAGAACGCGGCATCGCCGAACGTGAAGATGCCGCCGTCGCGGGCGACGAGCCAGTAGCCGTGGCCGTCGGGAGTGGGTGCGACGCCGACGACGGGCTGCTTCAGGTGAAGGTCTCCGGTGCTGCCATAGAACTTCGCCCCGCCGAAGCTGAAGATGCCCCCGTCGCTGGCGACGAGCCAGTAGCCGCGGTCATCGGGAAGGGCGGCGACGCCCACGATCGGCGCTTTGAGCGTGAGCGCGGCCGCGGAGCCGAAGAATGGCGCGTCGCCGGATGTGAAGACGCCACCGTGCGCGCTGACGGACCAGGCGCCGTCGCCGCTGTGGGTCGACGCGCCGCCGACGACCGTGTCGGCCGTCGGCGCGCCGTTCGGGAGCTGGACGAGTGCGCCGTCGATCACGGTGACGAGCTTGCCGCCGACCATGAACGCCGGCGGTGAGGGGTGCGGCGCCGGCGGAGTCGTCGGTGGCGGGGTCGGCAGCGACTCGATGGTCACCGGGTTGGTGGAACCGGACTCGATGCTGTCACCCGTGCTGTTGGTCGCGTGCACGGTGAACGTGTAGGTCTGGCCGTGGCTGAGTCCTGCTACCGAGATGGGCGAGGTTGCTCCGCTCGCAGTCGCGCCACCTGGTGAAGCGGTGACCGTGTAGCCGGTCACCGGGTCGTGCCCGTCGTCCGACGGCGGATCGAAGCTCACGTCGGCGCGGGTTCCGGATGCCGTCGCGGCGACGTTGAGCGGCGCGCCCGGCGCGCTCGCAGGGTGGGGGCTCAGCAACCATGTCTCGTCGGTCCAGGGGCCGCCGGGGTATCCACCGAACGTCAGGACTCCGAGATTGCTCGGGCTGTAGGCCATGGAACCGTTGATCACCGGCGTGGGCGTGGTGGGGGTCTCGATCTGCAGCCAGTTGGCGCCGTTCCAGGTCCACGTGGCTCCGCCGGTGTCGGCGATGAGCCGGCCCGCGTTCGCGTCGTAGGCCATGGAAGACGCGTCACCCGGCGCGTCGGCGGGTGCGAGGTCGGCCCAATCGCTGCCGGTCCATCCCCAGGTACCCCCGTTCATCACGATCAATTGGTCGTGCGCGGCGTCGTACGCCATCGCCGGGTGGTCGTTCGACTGCGGGGTGTGCACCGGGTTCATGTTGGTCCAATCGGTGCCGGTCCAGGTCCACGTGTCGCGGATCACGCCGCCCACCGAGTTCGAGTAGCCGCCGAACAGCACCATCTGCGAGGTCGCGGCGTCATAGGCCAAGGCCCCGTAGGCGCGGCCGGGAGGCGAGTGGGCAGGGAAGAGCCGGGTCCAGTCGGTGCCGTCCCAGGTCCAGGTCTGTGGGTTGCCGTCGCCCGAGCTCGAGTACCCGCCGAACATCAGGACCTTCTGGCTGACGGGATCCCATGCCAGCGATTCCCATCCGCGGACCCCGGGGTTGGTCGCGGTCGTCCGCAGCGTCCAGGTGCTCCCGTCCCAGGTCCACGTGCCGGTGGTCGGGTCCAACTGCCCGTTCATGCCTCCGTACATCACGATCTCGCCGGTCGCCTCGTCGAGGGCCATCTGGTCCGATGCCCGTCCCGGGGGACTCGCCGCCGGCGTGAGCTGCTCCCAGTCGGAATAGGTGGACGCGCCCGCCGGAGCCGCCGGCGCCGCGACGATCGCCAGGGTTCCGGCCATCAGGAGGAGCGGGCTCATCCAGGCGATCAAGCGGCGCCATCCGCTCTCGGATCGGGACGTGCGGACATGAGGTGTTCGAAGGCGGGTCACACACCGGTATCGACGGAGTGACCGCGGAGTTGAGCGCGGTGGCAGGTCGGCCGCGTTCGGGCCGGCCAGAACGTCAGACGACGAAGGCCGTCACACCACGAAGTACTTGGCCGCGGGATGCGGGACGATGATCGCCGACGAGCTCTGCTCGGGCTCGAGGTGGTACTCCTCGGTGAGGGCCACGTCGATGCGGTCGATGCGCAGGAGCTCGGCGACCTTGGTCTGGTCCTCGAGGTCGGGGCACGCGGGGTAGCCCCACGAGTAGCGCGACCCGCGGTACTGCTGGCGGAACAGCCCGGTGAGCGTGGGACCGTCTTCGTCGGCGAAGCCCCATTCCTCGCGGATGCGGTGGTGCCACAACTCCATGAGCGCCTCGGTCATCTCGACCGACAGCCCGTGGCAGAGCAGGTAGGCCTGGTACTCGTTGGCGTCGAACAGCACCTTCTCGCGTAGTGACGCGGCGCGGCCGACGGTGGCCACCTGGAACCCGGCGTAGTCGGGCTCGCCGCTCTCGACCGGGCGGAAGAAGTCGGCGATGCAGTAGAAGGGCTCCTTGCGCTGCCGCGGCCAGCTGAAGCGCAGCCACTCGTCGCGCCGGGTGTCGTCCTTCCAGACGATGAGCTCGTCGCCCTCGGCGTTCACCGGGAAGTAGCCCCACGCGACCGACGGGACGAGCCAGCCTTCGCTGCGGGCGAGGTCGAGCTGCTCCCGGAGCACCGGTCGCAAGCGGGCCTTGAACTCGGCGTCGTTCTCGGCCGTGTTCTTGTCCGGCCGGAACTGCCACTGGTTGCGGTAGAGCGCGGTCTCGTTGATGTAGGCCGCGATGTCGTCGAGGCTCAGCCCCTGGGCGACGCGTGAGCCGATGAACGGCGGGTCGAACACCTTGACGTCGGTGGCGATGGCCGAGCGGGCCGGGATCTCCACCGGTTCGGCCTCGGCGTCGAGCTGCGACTTGCGTGGCGGGAGCTTGCGGCCCCCGAGCTTGCGCCCGAAGTCGGGATCGATGTTGCCGCGCTTCTTTCCGTCCATGAGGGTGTCCATCGTGTGGAGGCCCTCGAACGCGTCCTTGCCGTAGAAGACCCGGCCCTCGTACACCTGGCGGAGGTCGACCTCGACGTAGTTGCGGGTGAGCGCGGCCCCGCCGAGCAGCACCGGAGTGTTGTCGGCGAGCCCGAGGTCGTTCATCGCTTCGAGGTTCTCGCGCATGATCAACGTGCTCTTCACGAGAAGGCCGCTCATGCCGATGGCGTCGGCGCCCACCTCGTTGGCCTTGTCGACGAACGCCTGCAGCGGCGCCTTGATGCCGATGTTGTGCACCTCGTACCCGTTGTTCGTGAGGATGATGTCGACGAGGTTCTTGCCGATGTCGTGGACGTCACCCTTCACCGTGCCGAGCACGACGCGGCCCTTGCCGCCGCTGTCGTCCTTCTCCATGTGGGGCTCGAGGTAGGCGACCGCGGCTTTCATCGTCTCGGCGCTCTGGAGCACGAAGGGCAGCTGCATCTCGCCCCGGCCGAAGAGGTCGCCGACGACCTTCATGCCCTCGAGCAGCACGTCGTTGACGATCGCGAGCGCGTCCTTCTCGTTGAGGGCCTCCTCGAGGTCGCTCTCGAGGTCGTCGCGGTCGCCGTCGATGATGCGCTGCTTGAGCTTCTCGTCGACCGTCCAACCCGAGCGGTCCTCGACCTCGACCTCACCGGCCACGACGTTCTCGAACAGGGCCATGAACTCGATGAGCGGGTCGTAGTCGTCGGTGCGCCGGTCGTAGATCAGATCGAGCGCGACCTCGCGGGCCCGCTCGTCGATCTTGTGCATCGGCATGATCCGGGCCGCGTGCACGATGGCGGAGTCGAGCCCGGCCTGGGTGCACTCGTGCAGGAACACGCTGTTGAGCACATGACGGGCCGCGGGCTTCAGCCCGAAGCTCACGTTGGAGAGGCCGAGGATCGTGCTCGCGCCCGGAAGCTCGGCCTTGATCCGCTTGATCGCCTCGATGCTCTCGATCGCGTCGCGGCGGAGGTCTTCGGTGCCGGCGCTCAGCGGGAACGTGAGCGGGTCGAAGAGCAGGTCGGTGGGGTCGATGCCGTACTGCTGGGTGGCGATGTCGTAGATGCGGTGGGCGACGCGCATCTTCCACTCGACGTCGCGGGCCTGGCCCTCTTCGTCGATGGTGAGGCAGATGACGGCGGCGCCGTACTCACGGGCGAGCGAGAACACGCGGTCCATGCGCTTTCCCTCGCCCTCGCCCTCCTCGAGGTTGGCCGAGTTGATGAGGGCCTTGCCGCCGTGGTGGCGCAGGCCGGTCTCGAGCACCTTCGGCTCGGTGGAGTCGAAGACCAGCGGCAGGCTCGCCTGCGTGGCGAAGCGGGACGCGATCTCCTCCATGTCGACGCTGCCGTCGCGGCCGACGTAGTCGACGCACACGTCGAGGACGTTGGCGCCCTCCTTGACCTGGTCGCGCGCCATGAGCACACAGGCGTCCCAGTCCTCCGCGAGCATCGCGTCGCGGAACTTCCTCGAGCCGTTGGCGTTGGTGCGCTCGCCGACGCTGAGGTAGCTGAGCTCCTGGCGGAACGGCACGTGGCTGTAGATGGAGCTGACGCCGGGCTCGAACTCCGGATCGCGAGGGACCGGAGCCCGGTTGCCGACCTTCTCGACGACGGCTCGGAGGTGCGCGGGCGTGGTGCCGCAACAGCCGCCGACGATGTTGAGGCCGAACTCGGTGACGAAGCGGTCGTGGAAGTCGGCGAGCTGCTCGGGGGTGAGGTCGTAGTGGGTGTGGCCGTCCTTGATCGACGGCAGGCCCGCGTTGGGGATGCACGACAGCATGGTGCGGCTGTGCTGCGCGAGGTAGCGGAGGTGCTCGACCATGAGGTCGGGGCCGGTGGCGCAGTTCATGCCGATGACGTCGGGCTTCATCGCCTCGAGCGCGGTGAGCGCGGCGCCGATCTCGGATCCGACGAGCATCCGGCCCGTGGTCTCGACCGTCACCTGCACGATGATCGGGAGATCCTTGCCCGCGGCCCGGAACGCCTGGCGGGTGCCGTTGATCGCGGCCTTGGCCTGGAGCAGGTCGATGACGGTCTCGATGATGATCGCGTCGACGCCGCCGTCGATGAGGCCCTTCACCTGGATCTCGTAGCCGTCGCGGAGCTCGACGTAGGGGATGTGGCCGAGCGACGGCAGCTTGGTGCCCGGGCCGACCGACCCGATCACGTAGCGGGGGTGCTCGGGCGTGGAGAACTCGTCGGCCACCTCGCGGGCGATGGTCGCGGCCCGCACGTTGAGGTCGTAGGCCTGGTCGGCGAGCCCGTACTCGTTCAGCACATTGGGGAACGCGCCGAACGTGTCGGTCTCGATCGCGTCGACCCCCACGGCGAGGAAGCTGCGGTGGAGATCGGCGACGACGTCGGGCCGGGTGACGACGAGGTACTCGTTGCAGCCCTCGAGCGCCGGGCCGCCGAAGTCGTCGGCGGTGAGGTCCTTCAGCTGGAGGTTGGTACCGACCGCGCCGTCGAAGATCAGGACCCGTTCGCGCAGCGCTTCGAGAAAGGAGGTCATGGTCGGATCAGGTTACCGTCCCTGTGCGCCGGTCCTTCCGGGTATCGGCGTTGTTGCGCAACGCCTCCAGGGCGGCTCGCCGCAAGGGCGCGGCTAGCCTCGGCGCCATGAGCCGCGACGCCCCGAAGGTGTACACCCGCACCGGCGACGACGGCACCACCGGCCTGTTGTTCGGCGGGCGCGTCCCGAAGGACGGCCCCGGACCCACCGCCTACGGCGAGGTCGACGAAGCGGTCTCGGCGCTCGGTCTGGCCCGGGCGCTCGTCGAGCGCGGTACCGAGCTCGACGACATGGTGATCCGCCTCCAGCGCGAGCTCTTCGTGGTCGGGGCGGAGCTCGCCACCGCCCCCGAGAACCACCGCAAGCTGAAGCCGGAGACCACCCTCGTCACCGAGTCGATGGTCACCGCGCTCGAGCCCATCATCGACACCGTCACCGCGCGCTACGAGCCGCCCACCGAGTTCGTGCTGCCGGGCGAGCACCCGGTGGCGGCCGCGCTCGATCTCGCCCGTGCCGTCGTGCGCAGGGCCGAGCGCGCATCGGTGGCCGCCGCGCGCGACGGCTGGATCCCGGCCGACAGCCTCGTGGTCCCGTATCTCAACCGCTTGGCCGACCTCGTCTTCACCCTCGCCCGCTGGCAGGAAGGCCACTTCCGGCCGATGCGGGTCCACACCGACTCCACCTGATCAGGAGGACCAGTTGCCCGTTTCCTTCGAGCTGTCCAGCACCGCGCCCGCGCGTGTGCGCACCGATCTGCTCGCACTGCCCGTCTTCGCCGGGCGTGTGCTCGGCCCCGGTGCCGACGCGCTCGGTGACGGCATCGTCGACTTCCTGGCCGAGGCCGGCTTCGAGGGCAAGCCGGGCGAGGTGCTGGCCCTGCCGGCCAACGACGTGGCCGCGAAGGCGGTCCTCGTGATCGGGCTCGGCGAGCAGGACAACGTCACCGTCGACGGCCTCCGCCTCGCGGCAGCGACCCTCACGCGCAAGGCGTCCCAGCACGCGTCGTTCGCCACGACGCTGCTCGACGCCGCGCCCGCGGAGCTCGATCGCGGTGACGTCGCCCAGGCGATCGCCGAGGGCGTGATCCTCGGCGGCTACCAGTTCCTCCGCTACAAGGGCGACGGCAAGGCCGCCAAGCTGCGCAAGGTGACGGTGGTCCGTAGCGGGCGCGAGAACCTCCAGTGGGCGCTCGAACGCGGTGCGGTGATCGGCGAGGCCGTCACCTGGGCCCGCGACATGGTCAACGAGCCCGCGGCCGACAAGTCACCGGCCGCGTTCGCAGCCGCGGCCAAGAAGCTGCTGCGCGGCAAGGGCGTCACGGTGGAGGTGCTCTCCGGCCCGCAACTCGCGGCCGCCAAGTTGGGCGGCCTCATCGGCGTCGGTCAGGGATCCGATCAGCCGCCCCGCTTCGTGAAGGTCACCTACAGCCCCCGTGGTGCCAAGGGAAGCCTCGCGTTCGTGGGCAAGGGCGTGGTGTTCGACTCCGGCGGTCTCTCGCTGAAGCCGCCCGGTGGCATGGAGACGATGAAGACCGACATGGCCGGCGGTGCGGCTGTGCTCGCGGCGATGTCGACCCTGGCGGACCTCGGCGTCGAGACCAAGGTCGTCGGCTACGTGCCCATGGTCGAGAACATGCCGAGCGGTAAGGCGATCCGGCCCGGCGACGTGCTCACGATTCGTAACGGCAAGACGGTCGAGGTCCTCAACACCGACGCCGAGGGCCGCCTGATCCTGGCCGATGCGCTGTCGATGGCGAGCGAGGCGAAACCCGACGGGATCGTCGACCTCGCGACGCTGACCGGCGCATGCCTGGTCGCACTGGGCGACAAGTACGCCGGGCTGATGGGCAACGACGACGACTGGCGCGGTCAGGTCGCCGACGCGGCCGAACGCGCCAGCGAGAAGGTGTGGGCGCTCCCGCTGCCCACCGAGTACCGCAAGCAGCTCGAGTCCGAGATCGCCGACCTGAAGAACATCGGCACCAGCTACGGCGGCGCGCTCACGGCCGGTCTGTTCCTGCAGGAGTTCGTCGCCGACGTGCCCTGGGCTCACCTCGACATCGCGGGTCCGGCGCGCGCCGGCAGCGACGACGGCTACAACCCGCGCGGCGGCACCGGTTTCGGCGTGCGCACGCTCGTCGAGCTGGCCGAAGGATTCCAGGCTTCGTAGGGCCCACTGCTCTCGATCTGACGTCGTAGCGCGCGCGTAAAAACACCGTCTGCGACTCTCGGGCGCGAACGAACGTCCTCATCGCACAATCGGTGGCCTTCGCTCCACCCCGCTGTTACTCTCCGCGACACCGGCGCTGGAGGCTCCGTGGGGAGATCATGGATGAGCACCACGGGGCCTTGCGGCGTGCGGCCGCGGAGCGCGCGAACACTCGTCACCGTCGTGCGCAACGGTCATGCGCACATCCGCCCGCTCTCGAGATGTCGATGAGCCGCACCCGGCACTCCATGGGTTCGCGTGCGCGTCGGCGATGGTTCCGGGCCGTGCTGTTCATGGCGACCCTGTCGATCGCTTTCGGCGGCCTCGCCGGTCTCGGCAGTGCGGGAGCGGCCACCGTTTCGGTCCCGTCGCCGGTGTCGGGCGGTTGGCAGCTCAACGGCTCGGCCAAGCTCGTGACCACCGCGTCGCCGGCCAATCTGCAGCTCACGCCCAACACCAACTACCAGGTGGGCTCGGCGTTCTGGCCCACCCCGGTGCCCGGAGTGGGCATCACGGCCGCGTTCGACGCGTTCATCGGGCCGGGATCGGGTGCCGACGGGCTCACGTTCACGCTGGCGGATGCGAGCGTCACCAAGCCCACCGCACTCGGGGTCAACGGGGGTGGTGAAGGGTTCTCGGGCATCGCCGGGATCGCACTGTCCCTCGACACCTGGAAGAACGGCGCCGACCCGTCCAAGAACTTCGTCGGCATCGCTGCCGGGACGGCCCGTCAGCAGTCCTTGAACTACGTGACCACCAACTCGTCGATTCCGTCGCTGCGCAATGCCGTGCACCACTTCGTGGTGACGACGACGTCCACGGGCGTCACCGTGACCATGGACGGCACCCAGGTCTTGGGCTACGCGACGAGCCTGCCGTCCAACGTGCTCGTCGGATTCACCGGGGCGACCGGAGGGTTCAACGACGTCCACCAGGTCCAGAACGTGACCATCACGTCCGGCAGCCCACCACCGGCACCGGCAATCACGGGTGTGAGCCCGGCGTCGGGGCCGAGTGCGGGTGGGACGTCGGTCACGATCACCGGCACGAACCTCACGGGTGCTTCGGCGGTGAAGTTCGGGGCGACCGCGGCTGGGTCGTTCACCGTGAACAGCGCGACCAGCATCACGGCTACCGCGCCGGCGGGGACCGGAACCGTCGATGTGACGGTCGCCGGTCCTGGCGGCACGAGCGTCACCGGCGCCGCCGACAGGTTCACCTACAACGCGCCTGCCCCGGCGGTCACCGGGGTGAGCCCGGCATCGGGTCCGGCTGCGGGTGGGACGACCGTCACGGTCACCGGCACGAACCTCACGGGTGCGACGGGCGTGAAGTTCGGCGCGACCGCGGCCGCGTCGTTCACGGTGAACAGCGCGACGAAGATCACGGCGGTGTCGCCGGCGGGGACCGGGACTGTCGATGTGACGGTCACGGGTCCTGCCGGCAC
>JAODBH010000165.1 GCA_025463865.1 Actinomycetes bacterium
CTTCTCGATCGCGCTGATGACCGAGTACACGACGATCGAGTAGATCGTGACCAGCGCGGTGGCGGACCAGAGCATCGAGTAGGTGGAAAGCGCCTGCGACTGGAGCATCAGGTACCCGAGGCCCTTACCGGTGGCCAGCCACTCGGCGAGCAGGGCGCCGATGAGGGCGAGCGGCGCGGCGATCCGCAGCGACGCGAACAGGGCCGGCAGCGCGTTCGGGTATTGCACCTTCCAGAGCGTCTTGACCGGACCCGCGCCGTACGCCGCGCACAGGTCGGACATCGCGGTAGGGGTGCCTTTCAGCGCGAGGCTCACGTTCACCAGCATCGGGAAGAACGTGACGATGCCGGCGATGACGGTCACGCCCATGAGACCCCGGCCGAAGATCAGCGTGATCAGCGGGGTCATGGCGACGAGCGGGACCGAGCTGAGCACCAGGGCGATCGGCATCAGCGACCGCTCGATCCCGCGGGCGAGGATGAACACCGACGACGCGACGAGCGCCGCGATCGTCCCGGCGATCAGGCCCACGCCGGCGTCGGTGAGCGTGGTGATCGACGCCTTCCGCAGCTGGGTGCGGTTCGCGGCCGCGCCGGTGTCGGTGGTCAGGAAGCGCCAGACCTGGATCGGCGTCCGACCGATGAACGGGTCGACGTGCAGCGCCTTCAGGAACACGATCCACACGAGGAGGAGGAACCCGACCGAGAACGCGAACGAGCCCACGCGGAACAGGATGATCCGGATGACGCCCCACGCACCGAGGCGCCCGTTCTCCGTGGCCGGCCGGTGGGCGAGGGTGATGCCGACGGCCTCGACGACCGGCGGAGCCTCGACCACGGTCATGCCCGCCTCCGGGGAGCCCACGGTGTGAGCATTCGTCCGACGAGGGCGGTCAGCGCGTACGCGAGGCCGGCGAGGGCCGTCGCGATGAGCGCGATCGCCCAGGTCCGTGAGATCTCGAGCGCCTGCTCGGAGTTGATCATCGCGACGCCGAGCCCGGAGTCGCCGCCGAGGTACTCGCCGATGATGGCGCCGAGGATCGCGGCCGGGGCCGCGATGCGCAGCGACGCGAAGAGGCTGGGCAGCATGGCCCGGAGCCGGACTTTGGTGAGCTCGCGCACCCGCCCGCCGCCGTACGCGCGGATCACGTCGAGCGAGGTCTTGTCGGCGCTGCGCAGCCCGACCAGCGTGCCGATGAGCGTGATGAAGAAGACGCTCATCGCCGAGAGGATGATCTTCGGGGTCGGCCCGTCGAACGTGATCTGGAGGATGGGCCCGATCGCGATGATGGGCACGCAGTACGACGCGATGCCGAGCTGCATGAGCGGCCGCTCGCTGAACGGGATGACGATCACCACGAGGGCGAGGCCGACGGCGAGCAGGTTGCCCCAGAAGTAGCCCCAGGCCGCCTCGTACATCGTCGTGGAGATGTTGGTCGAGTAGAAGGACCAGCCGTCGTCGAACATCTGCTGGACGATCCGCGTCGGCGGGGGGACCGTGTCGTGGAACACGCCGATCCAGCCCGCGATCTGCCAGGCGACCAGCAGGACGACGACGCCGATCACGCTGCCGAACCAGGGCGGCAGCGAGATGCGGCGGCGGGCGGGCGTGATCGTGACCGCAGGCGCTGCCATCAGCCGCCGGCGGTGTTCAGGTCGAGCACCCGGTCGAACAGCAGGGCGCTGAACTGGTCGCAGAGCTCGTGGAAGTGCGGGTCCCGGATCATCTCGGGGGTGCGCGGGCGGGGCAGGTCGATCGGCACCTTGGCGACGATGCGTCCGGGCCGGGCGCTCATCACCGCCACCTCGTCGGCGAGGAACACCGCCTCGGAGATCGAGTGGGTGACGAGCAGCGTGGTGCAGGCCCGTTCGCTCCAGATCCGTTGGAGCTCGAGGTTGAGCCGCTGCCGGGTCATCTCGTCGAGGGCCCCGAACGGCTCGTCGAGCAACAGCACATCGGGATCGACGACGAGGGCGCGGGCGATGGCGACCCGTTGGCGCATGCCGCCCGAGAGCTGGGCGGGCCGGGCCTTCTCGAACCCTTCGAGGCCGACGAGCTTGACGAGATCCGCGATCGACGTGCGCTCCTTGATGCCGCCGAGCTCCAGGGGAAGGCGGATGTTCGTGATGACCGAGCGCCAGGGGAGCAGCGCCGCTTCCTGGAACGCGATGCCGAGCTGGTGCTGGCGGCGGATGGTGGAGGGGAGCTCGCCGTGCACCAGCACGTCACCCGACGTCGGCTGCTCGAGGTCCGCCAGGATGCGGAGGATGGTGGACTTTCCGCATCCCGACGGCCCGAGCAGCGCGACGAACGATCCCTGCGGTGACGCGAAGTCGATGCTCTCCAGCGCGACGACCGGGTCCCGTCGCACCTTGAACACCTTCGACAGCCCGTTCAGCAGGATCCCGCTGTCGGGCCTCGGTGTCTTGGAGATGACTGCATCGGCTTCGGTCACCGGCATCGCCACGGCGGTCAGGGCGCCTTCGGGGACGTCTTGAGCGCGGGGTTCTCGGAGTAGACCTCCTCGAGGACGGACATGTCGAACAGCTTGGCGGCGGTGATGTCGATGCCCGCGATGCCGAGCGTGGAGATGTTCTCGGCGATCAGCGCGTCGGAGATCGTGAACAGGCCGTTCGCGAGCGTGTCGGGCGTGAAGATGAGCTTGTTCTCCGACTTCGACTCGAGCAGCTGCTCCTTGACCGTGTTGCCGAGGCTCTTGCCGTACTTCTTGACCGAGAGCGTGGCTCCGAGGCTGGGGTTCTTGTAGTTGTCGTGCCAGCCCTTGATGTCGGCCCGGAGGAGCGCCTTGAGCTTGTCCCGCTCGCTCGTGAGGGCCGACCGCTTGACCATGTAGGTCTCGGACACGAGCGGATACTTGTAGTCGGCGAGCAGGAACGTGTGGGTCTTGAAGCCCTTCACCTTGAGCACGTTGGGCTCGTTGGTGACGAACGAGAACCAGCCGTCGACCTGCCCGGTGGTGAGGGGGGTCGGGTCGAACTGGACCACGGTCTTGTTGATGCTCGACGGGTCGATGTTGTTGGCCTTGAGGAACGACTGCCAGACCGCTTCGTTGGTGGCCTGCACACCGATCTTCTTGCCCTTCATGTCCTGAGGGGTCTTGATCGGCGACTTCGCCAGGCTCATGACCGCGAAGGGGTTCTTCTGGTACTGGGCGCCGATGATGACGAGGTCGGCACCCGCGTTGATCGCGGAGGCGGTGATGTCGGGCGCGGAGATGCCGACGAACGCCTTGCCCGCCTGCACCGCGCTGTCCTGGTTGACCGTGGGCCCACCGGAGATCAGGTTGACCCCGGAGAAGCCTTCCTTCTTGTAGTAGCCCTTCGTGTCCGCGATGTACTCGCCGGCGAACTCGACGTTCTTCACCCATGACAGCTGGAAGTCGAGGGTCCCGAGGTCCTTGGCCTTCGCCCCTTGGGCGGCCCACGCGCTCCCGCTCTCCAACGCGGTGGCGATGGCGCCCATGCCGCCGCCGGCCAGCATCGCGACGCCGGCCGCGCCGAATGCGCTTCGACGCATGAACGTCCTTCGGTCGAGCCCCACGTTGTCGTCGTGGCGTTCGTCGGTCACGCTGCCTCCTGTCGTGGCCACGAGCCTGGCCGGCTGCCCGTTGGGTCATTTGCTTCAACGGATTGTTGAAAACGTAGGAGGGGCGGGTTACGTGTCTGTTGGTCACGCGTGAACGCAGCGTTTCCACCACTGCGGAAGCGGTTCGCCGATGCGAAGATCGGGGCATGACCAGCCGGGACCTCGCCACGTTGCCGAAAGCCCACCTCCACATCCACCTCGAGGGCGGGATGCGGCCCGAGACCCTCGTCGAGCTCGCGGCCGCCGCCGGGATCCCCGTGCCCGAGGTGCGCGGCTACGGAAGCTTCTCCGTGTTCGCCGCGATGTACGTCGCCGCGTGCGAGGTGCTGCGCTCACCCGAGGACCTGCGACGGCTGGTGTTCGAGGTGGTCGAGGACTCGGCCGTCGCGGGAGCGGTGTGGGTCGAGCCCAGCATCTACGCGCCCCACCACGCCCAGCGCATCGGGCCGCCCGACGAGGTCATGGAGATCCTCCTCGAAGCCGGCCGCGAGGCCGGCGAGCACTTCGGCATCGGGGTGGGGTGGATGGTCGCGGCCGACCGGACCGCGGACCCGGCCGACGCGGTTGCCCAGGCCGAGCTCGCCATCCGGTTCCGTGACCAGGGAGTGGTGTCGTTCGGCCTCGCCAACGACGAGGCAATTGGGCCCCCCGAGTGGTTCGGCGAGGCGTTCACGGCCGCCCGCGACGCCGGTCTGCTCAGCACGCCCCACGCGGGTGAGCTGGCCGGGCCGGAATCGGTGATCGGGGCGCTCGACGTGCTCGGCGCGGACCGCATCCAGCACGGTGTCCGCGCCGTCGAGCAGCCCGGTCTGGTCGATCGCATCGCCGACTCGGGCGTCTGCCTCGACGTGTGCCCCACGTCCAACGTCCTGTTGTCCGTCGTGCCCTCGATCGGGGCGCATCCGCTCCCGCAGCTGATCGCGGCGGGCGTGCGCTGCAGCCTCAACGCCGACGACCCGCTGCTGTTCGGCCCCGGCCTGTTGGAGGAGTACGAGGTCGCTCGCAGCGACCTCGCCCTCGACGACGACGCCCTCGCGTTCGTGGCCCGCAGCTCCGTCGACGCGTCCGGAGCGTCCGACACCCTCAAGGCCGACACCAACAAGGCCATCGACGCCTGGCTCGCCTCGTGACCAGGCCGCGCCGCAGACCCCGATGTTCGAGGGCCGCGCGCGCCTTCCCTCAGAGGCCGTAGCGGGCGAGATACGTGTCGAGCTCTTCGAGGTAGGCCGCGCGGGCGCGGGGGGTGAGCCAGGCGATCTCGAACGCGTTGCGGGCCAGACGGGCGACGTCCTCGGGGCCGAGGCTCGCTCGGCCGGCGAGCGCGGCGAAGTTCCCGGCGATGTAGGCGCCGAAGTAGGCGGGGTCGTCGGAGTTCACCGTCACCTTCACGTCATCGCGCAGCAGGGTGACGATCTCGGTGGCCTTCATGTCGGAGGTCACGAAGCTGTTGGAGACCGGGCAGCACGTGAAGCCGATGCCGCGCCGCTTCGCATCCTGCACGAGCTGCGGGGACTCGACGATGTTGGTGCCGTGGTCGATGCGGTCGACGCCGATGTCCTCCAAGGCCTGGCGGATGTTCTCGATGCTCCCCACCTGGTCGATGTCGCAGTGGCAGGTGAGCTGGTAACCCTCCCTGCGGGCTCGCGCGAACACCGCGGCGAACTTGTTCGGAGGGTTGTCCCGCTCGTCGGAGTCGAGCCCGACGCCGATGATCCAGTCGCGGTAGGGGAGCGACTCCATCAGCGTCGCCATCGCGAACTCCGCCGAGAGGTCGCGCAGGAAGCACATGATCAGCTCGGCCGAGATCCCGAGCTGGGCGTGCGCGTCCACGATCGCCCGGCGGTAGCCCGAGATCACGGTGGCGAACGGCACGCCGCGCCCCGTGTGCGCCTGTGGGTCGAAGAACATCTCGACGTGGCGCACGCCGTCCGAGGCGGCCTTGGTGAGGTAAGCGAAGGCGAGGTCGCGGAAGTCGTCGGCGGTGACCAACACGTGCATCGCGGGGTAGTAGACGGCGAGGAAGCTGGCGAGCGAGTCGAACCCGTAGGTCGCCTCGACCTCGGCCACCGTCTTCTCCTTGAGCACGATCCCGTTGCGGGCGGCGAGCTCGAGCTTCAGGTCGGGTTCCAGCGTGCCCTCCAGATGCACGTGGAGCTCGCACTTGGGGATGCCGGCGATGAACTCGTCCAAGTCGATCGTGGAGACGTCGGTACCGGTGGCGGTGGCGGAGTCGATGGTCATCCGGCCACGCTAAATGTCTCGAGCGGCCGAGGCCGCGGATCCCGGCGCCAGTTCACAGTTCGTAACAGTCAGGCGGCCTCGACGTCCGCGGCCGTGCCGTGCAGCGCCCGGACCACCGCCACGGCGGCGACGACCGCGATCAGGCCACCCACGGGCAGCGGCCATGCGTACGAGCTGCTCGCCGCGAAGACGCTGCCGAGCACCGCGACGCCAAGCGCGCCGCCGGCCTCGACGAGCGTCTCGTTCACCCCGGCCGCCGACCCGGCGCGGTCCTCGGTCGCGGCCGACATGATCAGGTCGGGTCCCGCGGTCGCCCCGATACCGAACCCGAAGCCGAGCAGCAGCCCGCTCGCGACCACGAGCCCGACCCAGCCGGCCGCCACCCCGATGCCCGCACCCAGGGTGCCCACGGCGAAGATCGCGAGACCCAGCGCCGCGGCGCGGGCGTGGCCCACCTTGCCGAGGAGGCGAGGGGTTCCGAACGCGCCGGCGACCGTCGACAACGCGTACGGGACGAAGTAGGCGGCGGTCGCGAGGGGTGTGAAGCCCCGCGGACCCTGCAGCCACTGGGTGACCAGGAACTGGACCCCGAACCCGCCGAAGAAGACGGCGGCGACGGTGGCCGCGCCGGCGGTGAGGCGGACGTCTCGCCTCGTCTCGGGAGGGACCAGTGGGTGCTGGGAGCGTTGTTCTCGCCGCGCGAACGCGACGACGAGCGTCACCGCGACCAGCGCGGCGGTGAGCACCACCGGTGAGAGCCAGCCCAGCTGGGGCCCTTCGATGATCGCGAGGAGCCCGGCGGTCAGCGCGCCCCACCACCGCCACGAGCTGCCGAGGTCGACCGGCGTCGCCCCCGGATCGCGCGAGGTCGGGACGAACACAGCCGCGCCGATCAGGGTGACGATCGCCACCGGTACGTTGACCAGGAACACCGACCCCCACCAGAACCGGGCGAGCAGCAGGCCTCCGGCCACCGGACCCGCCGCGCCGGCGACGCCGGCCATGCCCGACCAGACCGCGATCGCACGCGGCCGTTGGGCGCTGGTGAACACGGAGTCGATGATCGACAGCGTGGCCGGCATCGTGCACGCTCCACCGACGCCGATCCCGCCCCGCGCGACCGCGAGCGCCAGCGCCGTGGGGGCGAACGCCGCCGCGGCCGACGCGGCGCCGAAGATCACGAGCCCCCAGAGCAGGAGTCCCTTGCGGCCGTGACGGTCTCCGAGCACCGCGAGCGGCAGCAGCAGCCCCGCGAGCACGAGCCCGTAGGCGGTCGAGATCCACTGGAGGTCGGTCTCGGTCGCGTGGAGCTGGTGGCGGATGCTCGGCAGCGCCACCGCGAGGATCGTGTTGTCGATGACGATGACGGTGAGCGCGAGGCACAAGACCGTGAGCACACACCAGCGCCGGGTCAATCGGCGGCCGCCACGAGCGCCCCGAGGATGCGGCGCAACTCGACGGTCGCGCGGTCGGCGCGGATGTGCACCTCCTCGGTGAGCTCCAGCGGCAGGGACCGTTCGCGGTAGCGCTCCTGGATCGCGAGGTCCTCGTCGAGGATCTTCGCCTCGTACGCCACCGACTCCGCCAGCCGGTGCTCGTCGCCGTCGAGATCGTTGCGGTGCACGCTCGCGTACAGCCGGCAGTGCTCGTCGTCCTCGGGCTGCACCAGGAGGTCGACGACGTTGACGCCCCCGGCCTCGACGTACTCGATGCGGAGGCTGGCGAGGAACGGCGCCCGGTACTCGTAGCGCAGCACGCGTTCCTGGATGAGCGGCCGCAGGCCCGACGCGACGCCGGGGTCCTCGTGGTTGGGGAACGGGTGGCGGCTCCGCACGGTCATCCCGAGGTCGCGGCGCTCGATCTCGAGCTCGTGGACGACGGCCGCCTCCGCGGTGCCGATCGTCGCGGTGTGGACGTAGGGGAAGTGCGCCATGTCGAGGAAGTTGTCGAGCATGAGTCCCGCGCCGACCCGCGCTCGCACGGGGTCGAGCAAGCCGTGGAGGAACGTCGGGGCGTCGGCCTCGGGGACGTCGAGCAGCTCGGTGAGCGGTGGTTCCGGAGCCAGGAACACCGTGCCGTGGCGTTCGGTCAGGCCCGCGGGAACGACGGCGCGGGCCCGGGGTGGGAGCGGGCCCGTTCCGAGCGCGGGAATCTCGGCGCACGCGCCCGCGGCGTCGAAGCACCAGCCGTGGTAGCCGCACCGGAGCGCGTCGCCGTCGACGTGCCCGGCCGACAACGGCGCCAAGCGGTGCGGGCACCGGTCGAGGAACGCCGCGAGCCTGGTCTCGCCGGCCGACCCGTCGCCCGGCCCGGAGACCGGAAGCCGGACGAGCGCCCAGTGCTCGCCGAGGAGCTTGATCGCGATCGGGTCGCCGCCGACCTCGGTGCTGCGGGCGACCGGATGCCACGCCCGGCGCAACGCGGGATCGGTGTTGGCGAGTTGCCGTCCCGTCACGCCGAGCCCACCGGCACGGGCTCGGTCGCACCCAACGCGGGCCCGATCGACGCGGGGTCGCCGGCCGCCGCGACCGCGAGCTCCCGCAGCCAGCGGCGGTACTCGATCGACACCCGGTCCGGTCGCAACGAGACCTCGAAGCCGGGCGCCAGCGAGAGCTCGGGTGGGACCTGGTTGGTGACGACCGGCTCGTCCTGTTCGAGGACGATGCGCTGGAAGTCGAGGTGCTCGTCGTCGTCGCCGTCGGGATCGTCGTCGCGGGACACGCACCAGAACGTGCGGCTGACGCCGTCGCGCACGGGTGACGCGGTCATCCAGAGCCGTCGACGGGCACCGGTGTCGAGCTCGAACTCGATGTCCACCGTGAGCGGGAGCGGTACGCGGTAGCGGGACATGCCGAACAGGGCCGTCGGATCGGTCTCCATGTCGGGTGGGTCGAACTCGAAGCGGAGCTCGCCGTCCTCACGACGGATCGCCGGTAGCTGGGGCACCGGATCGTCGCGGTTGCCGAGCGTTCCGTCGTGGACCCAGGCGAAGTGGGGCAGGTCGGTGAAGTTCTCGACCCGGCGGGCCGCGCCCACGCCCCAGGTGTAGGGCGTACCCGGGACGGTGTGCATCGTCGCTTCCCCGAACCCGGGGTTCGGCGGGATCCGGGTGCCGCCGGCGGGGTCGATGCGGACCCACACGAGGTCGTAGGCCACCTGGGCGTCGAACGACTGCGCGCACGCGCGTGGTGGGATTGGCCCGTCGGGCATGGCAGGGACGTCGAAGCAGCGGCCATCCGATCCGTACCGCCACCCGTGATAAGCGCAGCGGAGGGACGCGGGCTCGCCGGCCGCGTCGGGCGGCTCGATCCA
>JAODBH010000034.1 GCA_025463865.1 Actinomycetes bacterium
CTACTCCCGACGTCCGCTGCTGTTCCTGCTGCTGTCGGGCGTGTTCGAGCGGTTCCAGCGCCTGAAGTTCGTGATCACCGAACAGGGCTGCGGATGGCTGCCGTCGGTGGTGTCCAACATGGACATGATCCTCAAGAACGTTCGGGACAACGGCGCCATCGGTGAGCTGCGGTTCAAGCCCGAGCACGTGTTGCCCAAGAGCGCGACCGAGTACGTGCAGCAGAACGTGTGGTTCGGCGTGAGCTTCCCCCAGACCAACGACGTCGAGGCCGCGATGAAGGTCATCGGCGTCGACCGGATCATGTGGGGCAGTGACTACCCGCACGACGAGGGCACGTACCCGTACACGACGCTCGCGTTGCGGCAGGTCTTCCACGACTGGCCCGAAGCCGACCTCCGCAAGGTGCTGGGCGAGAACGCGGCCGGCGTCTACGACTTCGACCTCGCCGCCCTCGCACCGCGCGCCGCCGCGATCGGACCGAAGGTGAGCGAGGTCGCGCAGCCCCTGACCGAGTTGCCCGAGAAGCCGAACGAGGCTCTCCTGCGCAACGTGTCGGCGGCCTGATCCGCGGCGTGACCACGAGGGCGATCACCAAGGAGGCTCCGGAACCCGACGCGCTGCCGCGCAACCAGCGCGCGCGTCGGGACCGGATCGTCAACGCGGCGATCGAGCTGCTCGAGGACCAGGAGTACGAGCGGATCCAGATCCGCGACGTCGCCGAACGGGCCGACGTCGCGCTCGCCACGGTGTACCGGTACTTCACGTCGAAGGAGCACGTGTACGCGGCCGCGTTGCTGGAGTGGTCGAAGACGTACGAGCTCCGTCCGTCGGCATCCGGCCGCAACCTCGACTCCGACGCCGACCGGCTGCGGTACCTGCTCGCGCGCGCGGCGCGTGCGTTCGAGCGCCGGCCGCAGCTGCTGCGGGCCGAGATGGTGCTCGAGAGCTCGGCCGACCCCAACGCGCAGGCCCTGTTCGACGAGTTCGCGCAGCGTCACGTCGCCGTGTTGAGCGCCGCGCTGCAGGACACGCCGGCCGATCGGGTCGCAGCCATCGTCGAGACCACCAACAGCGTCCTCGCCACAAAGCTCCGGGCCTGGGCCCGCGGCCGCTGCACCATCAAGGACGTGAAGACCTCGCTCGACCGCACGGTCGACCTCGTCCTGCCCGAGCCATAGGCGGGCCGCTACCCCAACTATTCGGGGTGTCGCACCGGCGTCGATCGCCGGACACTGGCCGCATGACAACGACCGATCACCCCATCCAAGCCAACAAGGCGCTCGTACAGGCGTTCATCGACGCGCTGTTCACCGGCGGCGACCCCCGAGCCGTCGACGACTACCTGGCCGACGACTTCGTGAATCACGATCCGCCGTTCGGCGTCAGCGCAGACCGCGAAGGCATGCGGAGCGCCGGCGAGATGTTCCGGAAGGTGTTTCCCGACTGGCACAGCGACCTGCACGCCCTCGTGGCCGAAGGCGACATCGTCGTCGAGCGGTTCACCGCGTCGGGCACCCAACAGGGCGAGTTCATGGGCGTGGCTCCCACCGGCCGCACCATCTCGCTTCCGGGCATCAACATCTTCCGCATCGCCGACGGCCGCATCGTCGAACGCTGGGGCCGACTCGACGATCTGGGCCTTCTCCAGCAGCTCGGACTCGCGCCGCACCCGTGACCACGGCGCGGCGCCCGGCGGCAGGCGGCGAGGTGCCCATGGGCGACGCTCCGCGGGAGACCTATCGTGCTCCCATGGGGACCGCCCGGTGGGATCGCCAGGTCACCGGAATGGCGGAGTTGGCGCGCCGGGGCCTTGATGCCGCCGCATTCCAGGCGCAGGGCCTCGACCGGTTGCGCAGCATCGTGTCGATCGATGCCGTGTTCTTCGCCACCGTCGACCCCGCCACCGTGCTGTTCACGTCGGCGATCGCGGAGGAGCCCCTCCGCGCTGCGACCCCGCTGTTCCTCGACAACGAGTTCGCGCGGGCGGACGTCAACAAGTTCGCGGCCCTGGCGAGCTCACCCGAACGAGTCGGCTCACTCGATCACGCGACGCGCGGCAAGCGCGCCGAGAGCCCGCGCTACCGAGAGGTGTTGGCTCCGCTGGGACTCGGCGACGAGCTGCGCGTTGCGCTCGTGTCGGGGGGCCAATGCTGGGGTGTCCTGTGCCTCCACCGTGAGGACGGTGAGTCGGGCTTCAGCGACGACGAGGTCGATCTCATGCGCCGCTTGGGACCGCACTTCGGCGACGGACTGCGACGCGGCGTCGCACTGTCGAGCGCACCGGGCGCGGCCGAGAGCGCAGGACCCGGCATCGTGGTCCTCGAGCCCGACCTCTCGGTTGCGTCGATCAACGCGCAGGCCGATCGCTGGCTGCATGACATCGCGGGTGACGCGTGGTCGGACCGGGGCGAGCTGCCGATGACCATCGCGGCTGCGGCCGCGGCGTTGATGGGTGACCCCCAGCCCCTTCCCACAGGCGTCGCGACCAGGCTCCAGACGCTGGACGGGACCTGGATCACGGTGCACGCCTCGCCGCTGGAAGGGCCGGCAGGTCGACGGATCGCGGTGCTCCTCGAGCCCGCGACACCGCCCCAGCTCGCCTCGCTCATCCTGGCCGCGTACGGCCTCACGCCCGCGCAGGAACGGGTCGCCGCCCTGGTCGTTCAGGGCTGGTCGACCCGCCGGATCATGCTGGAACTCGAGATCTCGTCGAACACCCTCCAGGAGCACTTGGGCGGGGTGTTCGAGAAGTTCGGCATAGGGAGCCGGCGCGAGCTCGTCGCCGTGCTCTCCGGCCATCGCCCCTGAGCACGAAGGCGCCGCATCCGAGCCGACGAGACCGGTCACCGGTGACCCCGACGAGCTACAGAGTCGTCCCGTTTGTGCCGATCGAGCCAGATGAGGCAATCCACCGTCGTGACGGATTCGCACTGGCGGCCGCGGGCCCGTCGACGGGTCTGGAGCTGCGGGGCCTTGGCCCTCGTCGTCATCGCGTTGACCGCGATCGTCAGCGTCCGGCCGCTGGTCTCCGGCCGCAAGGACATGCTCCGCGTCGGGCGCGACGACCATGCGCTGCACCAGCTGCTCGACATGCGCGCCGCGCTCGCCGACTGGCAGCTCTTCATGGAGCCCGAGATCGCCACGCTTTCGACCACCGCGACGGTGGTCGATCCCTTGCTGATCGCGAAAGGCGCCGAGATCGAGCGCGGGATCGTGACCGGCACCGCGATCGTCGCGAAGTCGCTACGCCAGGAGGGATTCGCCGAGGACGCGAAGGCCGTGACCGCGGCTTCGGCCACGTTCACGAAGTCGCTGGCGGACGTCGCCACGCTCGTCCGCGGGCAACCTCTCGCCGTCATCGCGAGCACGGTCGCCGCGGAGCGTGGCGCATTCACCGCGGCGAGGACGGTAACCGCCACCGCGGCGACACACCTCCGGGTCTCGAGCCAAGCCGACGCCGACCGGAGCATCAGTGGACTGGACAACGGCCGCACCGCGGTGCTCGTCGCCGACGTGCTCGCCGCGATCCTCGCCGTCGGTGCGTCGTGGGTGCTCGGTCGGCGGTTGCACGGCCGCGAGCGCGTCTCCCGCATCAACGGCAAGCGGCGGAGCTACGAAACGACCCTGCAACAGGCGCTCGACATGGCCAAGACCGAGTCCGACGCGTACAACGTCATGACCAGGGCGCTCAAGGAATCGGTGCCGGATCTCGACGTGGAGATGCTCGTGGCCGACTCCAGCGGCGCGCACTTCCACCAGACGCTCGCCACCGCCACCCAGGCCGAGGACGGCACTCCCTGCGGCTGCGAAGTCGTCTCTCCGGCCGACTGCCCGGCGACGACGCGCGGGCACACGCTCGTGTTCCCGTCGAGCCAGGCCCTGAACGCCTGCCCCCACCTGAAGGACCGTCCGTCGGGCGACCTGTCGGCGGCCTGCGTGGCGATCAGCATCACCGGTCGCAGCTCGGGAGTGGTGCACGCGATGGGACCCGACGGGCAGCCCCCCACGGCCGACGACGTCAGCTACCTCGAGGTGACCTCACGCCGCGCCTCGGACCGGATCGCGATGCTCCGGGCCTTCGAGAGGTCCGAGACCCAGGCCCGGACCGATCCGCTCACCGGGCTGTGGAACCGCCGCAGCTTCGAGAACCGGGTGCACGAGCTCCAGCACGAGGGAACGCCGTTCGCGATCGCCTACGGCGACCTCGACCACTTCAAGGTCCTCAACGACACCCACGGCCACGAGGCCGGCGACCAGGCCCTGCGCCTGTTCGCCCGGGTCCTCCGCGACTCGGTCCGGCCGAACGACATCACCGCCCGCTACGGCGGCGAGGAGTTCGTCATCGTCCTTCCCGACTGCCCGATGGCCAGCGCGGTCAAGCTCCTCGAGCGGCTGCGGGAGCGGCTCGCGCTCACGCTCTCGAGCGGCCGGGTTCCCCCGTTCACTGTCAGCTTCGGGCTCAGCTCCTCGGCCGACGGCGACACCATCGACGAGGTCGTCGCGATCGCCGATCAGGCGCTGCTGACCGCGAAGTCCTCCGGCCGCAACCGGACCGTGCTGGCCTCGGAGGCCGCGGTCGCAGTGCCGCCCGTCGTGGCCTGACGCACAGCACAGCAGTGGGGCCCTCCCGAAGGAGAGCCCCACCACCGCTCGCGGCTGCGGTCGGTCAGCCGAACCCGACCACCGGTGCGACGAGCTTGATGCCGCCCATCGAACCGTGGAACGCCGCGTTGCCGAAGACGAAGACGCCGCCGTCGGACGCGACCTCCCGGTATCCGCCACCATCGCTCGTGGCCTGGATGCCGACGACCGGCTGGGCCAGCGGCTTCCCGCCCATCGAGCCCCGGAACGTGGCGTCACCGAAGGTGAAGATCCCACCGTCGGAGGCCACCTCCCAGTAGCCGTTGCCACTCGGGGTTGCGGCGATGCCGACGACCGGCTTGACCAACGGCTTCCCACCCTGCGAGCCCTTGAAGCTCGCGTTGCCGAAGGTGAAGATCCCGCCGTCGGACGCGACGAGCCAGTAGCCACCGCCGTCGGGCGTGGCTGCGATGCCCACGATCGGCTTGTCCAGCGGCTTGCCGCCTTGCGACCCGAAGAACCGGGCGTCGCCGAAGGTGAACACGCCGCCGTCCGCCGCGACGAGCCAGTAGCC
>JAODBH010000271.1 GCA_025463865.1 Actinomycetes bacterium
CGTGAGGGTGTCGAGGACGCCGTCGACCACGCTCCCGCGGAGCGCGAGACCGCCGTCGACGATGAGCGTCTGACCGGTCACGAATCGGGCCAGGTCGGAGCTCAGGAAGACGACGACGTCGGCCACGTCCTCGGGCTGGCCGATTCGTCCCGCCGGGGTGAGCGACACGATGTGATCCGAATGGTCGCCGAAGTGCTCGACGATCGGGTCGGTCATCGCGGTGTGGATGTAGCCCGGCGCCACGGCGTTGACCCGGACGGTCGGGCCGTACTCGATGGCCGCGTTCTTCGTGAGCGCGATCACGGCGTACTTCGCGGCGCTGTAAGCGGATTCTCCCGCCGCCGGGTTGGTACCCGAGATCGAGCTGGTGCTCACGATCGCGCCACCGCCGCCGGCCAGCATGATCGGCACCGCGGCCCGGATCCCGTGGAAGACGCCGTGCAGGTTGACGTCGATGACGCGGTGCCAATCGTCGAGCTGCAGCTCGTGGATGTGGCCGATCGTGCTGATGCCCGCGTTGTTGAACAGGAGGTGTAGCCCGCCCAGCTTCGCGGCCGCGTCCTCGATGGCCCACTTCACGGCCTCGGGCTCGCGGACGTCGACCGCGTAGGCAAGCCCGTCGAGCTCGTCGGCCACGGACTGGGCGGCGTCTCCGTCGAGGTCGAGCACCGCGACCCGGGCGCCCTCCTCGGTCATCCGCCGCGCGGTGGCGCGACCGATGCCGGAACCCCCGCCGGTGACCACGGCCAGCTTTCCGTCGAGCAGTCCCATGTGACCCTCCCGGTCGCCGGGCATCGTAGTGACGACGGTGTCGCCGGACCGGCCCGCTGCGGGATCGCGTCGGGCGTCGGCCAAGATGGGTGCCCCCCAAAGACGCCGATTCGGTCTCGAGGCGCGCCGCCTGATGTGGAAGGCAACGATCAAGGGCGTTCTGGCCCGCAAGGTGCGGCTCGCGCTCACCGCCCTCGCCATCGTGCTGGGCGTCTGCTTCGTGACCGGGACCTACGTGTTGACCGACACGTTGAAGGGCTCGTTCGACACGGTCTTCGCACAATTCGCCAGCGGCGTCGACGTGGCGGTCTCCCGCAAGGCACCCGTAGGACGAGACGCGCAGCCGCCCCGGATGCCGGAGTCGGTCCTGCAGCAAATCCAGGCGACGCCCGGCGTGGGCCGTGCCTCGGGCGTGGTCAACGGCGAGGCCCAGTTCGTCGACGCGCAGGGTGCGCCGATCCAGAACGGCTTCTCACCGACCATCGGGTTGTCGTGGGACGGCCCGCCGAAGAACGTGGGCCCACTCACGATCGTCACCGGAAGACCGCCCGTAGGGCCCGCCGAGGTCGCCATGGACGTGGGCACGGCGCAGGCGCACGGCTTCAAGGTCGGCGACCAGGTCCGGGTGCTCGCCCAGAACGAGGCCGCGAAGCCCTATCGGATCGCCGGCATCTTCGGCGTCGGGCGCGCCCAGAGCTTCGCGGGCATCAGCCTCGCCGCCTTCGACATCCCGACCGCGCAGAGGCTCTTCGGCGCGGGGTCGACGTACGACGCGTTCTACGTCCAGGCCAAGTCGGGCACCCCACCGGCGTCGGTCGTCCGCGCGCTGAAGTCCGAGCTCGGGTCCCGTTACGACGTCCTGACCGCGAGCGAGCTCGCGACGACCAGGGGCGCGCCGGTCCGTCAGGGTCTCTCGTTCCTGAACGACGCGCTCCTCGGCTTCGCCGGCATCGGGCTCTTCGTCGGCGCGTTCATCATCGCCAACACGTTCACGATCCTCATCCAGCAGCGCACCCGCGAGCTCGGTCTTCTGCGGGCGCTCGGCGCGAGTGGTCGCCAGGTGCTGTGGTCGGTGATCGGCGAGGCGGCGATCGTCGGTCTCATCGCCGCGGCGAGCGGGTTCGTGTTGGGCATCGGCCTGGCGCGGGCGCTGCTCGCGTTCCTGCCCACCGTGGGCTTCAAGGTCCCCAGCGGAGACCTCGTCATCCTCGGCCGCACCGGCGTCGCCGCGGTGGTGGTGGGCCTCGTGGTCACCGTCGCGTCGGCGGTGTGGCCTGCATTGCGGGCGGCGCGGATCCCCCCGATGGCCGCGATCAACGACACCCAACCGAAGGTCGTCGGGCCTCTGGTCCGGCGTGCGATCCTGGGCGTGGCCCTCGTCGGCCTCGGGGTGGGACTGATCGTCTACGGGCTCACCGCCCGCGGCCCGTTCCCCGGCGGCTTGAACCTCGACCAGCCCGAGGACGGCGTGAAGGTCGTCGGCCTCGGGGCGGTGACCTTCTTCATCGGGATCTCGGTCCTGGGTCCGCTCGTCGCACGTCAGCTCTCGCGCATCGTCGGCCGGCCGCTGCCCTCGGTCTTCGGCGTCACCGGCACACTCGCCCGCAACAACGCAATGCGGAACCCCCGCCGGACCAATGCCACATCGTTCGCGCTGGTCATCGGCCTGAGCCTCGTGTGCCTCGTCTCGATCTTCGCCGCGTCGGCGAAGTCGTCGGTCAGCCGGTCGCTCGAGAACGGGCTCCGGGCCGACTTCGTGCTGACGGCCAAGTCGTTCGCCGGCTTCTCGACCGACGTCGGGCCGACGGTGAAGGCGCTCCCCGAGGTCGCGGACGCGGCGAACCTGCGCTTCGGGTCCATCCGCATCCGCGGCAAGTTCCAGGACCAGATCACGGGCACCGACCCCGACTCGATCAGCAAGGTCGTCAACCTCGACTTCACCGCCGGCAGCGCCGACGGCCTGAAGACGGGAGGACTCCTCGTCGACCAGAACGACGCGCGTGGCTACCGCCTCGGGGTCGGCGACCAGCTCGAGCTCGAGATGGCGCAGGGCGGGAAGGTGTCACTGCCCGTCGTCGGCATCTACAAGAACCGGCAGTTCACCGGGGGAGTGCCGGTCAACTTCATGATCTCGAACGACCGGTTCACCGCGGGCTTCGGGCCGAACCAGCAGGACACGTTCCTGTTCGTCAGCGCCAAGAACGGCGAGGTGGCCAAGGCCCGAACCGCGCTGCAGGCGGCCCTGAAGGCGCCCTATCCGAACGTGCAGGTCCAGACCCGGGCCGAGTTCCAGCAGGACCAGCTGCGCCAGATCCAGACCATCCTCAACGTCTTCATCGCGCTCCTGCTGCTCTCTTTGGTGATCGCGACCCTCGGGATCGTCAACACGCTCCTGCTCTCGGTCTACGAGCGGACCCGGGAGCTGGGACTCCTGCGGGCCGTCGGCATGACCCGACGGCAGGTCCGGCGGATGGTGCGGAGCGAGTCGGTGATCATCGCGGTGATCGGCTGCCTCGTCGGGATCGGCATGGGCCTGTTCTGGGGCTGGGCGTTCATCAAGGCGCTGGGCCGTCAGGGGATCAGCACGTTCACGATCCCGTACGAGCTGCTCATCGCGTCGCTGGTGGGCGCGGCGCTCGTCGGCACGGGCGCGGCCCTGATCCCGGCGTGGCGGGCCGGCCGGCTCGACATCCTCGAGGCGATCGCCGAGGAGTGACCGACACCGGATCGGGCTCCGGACGCCGTCCGGCTAACATCAGCCGCTCACTGGGGGCGATTAGCTCAGGGGTAGAGCGCTTCCCTGACACGGAAGAAGTCAGAGGTTCAAATCCTCTATCGCCCACAAGCAACGAGGAGTCCCGGCCAGGTTCAGGGCCGGGGCTTCTCGCGTCAGCTCTGATCGGGAGCAATGGCCTGAGCGGACCGCTTCGCGCGCCCGGGCAGCCCCGTCGCTAAATACCCGACAACGGGCGCGGTCGGTCATGAAGCGATTGGCTACGAGATCCCCAACCTCATCGTGCACGGCGCGACGAAAGCGATTGCGGTCACGGGAAAGTCGCCCAGACGCTTCACATTGGCCGTATGTTGCGCGCTTGTAGGGCACCATTGCCCGGCCTAAGAAGGCCAAACCGATTCGTTCACACTCTTGGTGTTTGGGGGTCCATATGACGGTGCGCGACGACGACTGGCAGCAGGCGAGGTTGATTCCTGTATCTGGAATCAACGGTGCCGATGAGCAAGAGCGTCGAGGAGTATCAGCATTGCTGGCCGTCATGTCGTCGGTACGCGAGTTCGGGCGCGCTTTGACGACGCGGTTCGGCGCCCCAGCCGGGACGATCGAGACATTCATCGAAGTTCCCTTTGCGCTCGGGGAGCGCACGGTCCGACCGGATGGGCTAGTCCGCGTTCGCCGAGGCCGCGAACCTGGGTCGCTCTCGTCGAAGTGAAGACCGCACGGGTGTCTCTAACTACGGAACAGGTGGAGTGCTACCTCGATGTTGCCCGCGCTGAGGGCTTCGACGCCGTAATCACGATTAGCAACGAGATCGCGACAATCCCCGGCGTGCACCCGCTCGCGGTTGACAAGCGAAAACTCCGGAAGGTTGGCCTCTACCACCTGTCCTGGAGCGAGGTTCACACCGAGGCCTTGATCGAGCAGGTCAATCGGCTCGTCTCTGATCCG
>JAODBH010000279.1 GCA_025463865.1 Actinomycetes bacterium
CCGCCACCACGCCGCGCCAGCCCTGACGTCTGGTGCCCGACATCGGATCTCCCTGCCTCGATTGCCGGGCAAACTAGGCGGAAACCGCGACTCCCGAGCAGCCCGCGGCACCGGACGCAGGCCCTCGGCCGGCGGGAACGCGGCGGGTAGTCTGGCGACCGCGACGTCAGGTTCCGACGTCGACCGCATCCGGGGGTTCCCATGAACGTCGATCTGGCCCAACTCGCGGGGAGCCGTGGCCGTCTGAGCCAGGCTCCGACCGTCGATCCCGTCACCGCCGAGGTCATCCGCGGCGCGATGGAGACGATCTGCTTCGAGATGGCCACCTACGTCTCACGCACGGCCACCACACCGATCCTGAACCAGAGCAACGAGCGCAACGCGACCATCCTCGACGCGCAGGGCCGGCTCGCGGCACTGTCCGTCGGCATCCCGCAGTTCATGCTCACGAGCACGCTGCCGGTGCGGTTCGCGCTGGAGTTCCTCGGCGTCGAGGAGTTCCGCGAGGGCGACGTCTTCGTCGCCAACGACCCGTACCACGGCGGCGGCCACCTCCCCGACTACAACGTGTTCGCGCCCGTCTACGCCGACGGTCACATGGTCCTGATCGCGAGCATCCAGTGCCACCACGGTGACACCGGCGGCGGCGTTCCCGGCGGCTACAACGTCACCGCGGGCGACATCTGGGGCGAAGGGGTCCGCTGGCCCGTCGTCAAGGTCATCGACCAGGGCAAGGAGCGGCGCGACGTCCTGTACGCGCTGCAGACCAACAACCGCATCCCCACCTACATCGGCGATCTCCGCGCGCAGATCGGTGCCGCGCAACTCGCGGTCGCCCGCCTCGGTGAGGTCATCGCCCGCTACGGATCGGGAACGGTCGAGGAGTCGGTCGACTCCATGATCGACTACGCCGCGCTGCGCTTCCGCGAGGAGGTCAGCGCGTGGCCCGACGGCGTCTACGAGGCTGACGCCTACGTCGACCACGACCCGCTCGGCAATCCCGACATCCACCTGCACGTGAAGATCACCGTCTCCGGGCACGACCTCACGATCGACTACACGGGCTCCGATACCCGCAAGGAGATCCAGGCCTGGAGCACGTACGGCAATACCCGCGGCTACACGATCGGCCAGATCGCATCGATGATGGATCCGGAGATCCCCAAGAACGAGGGGTTCTTCGACCAGATCAAGCTCATCGTGCCGAAGGGCTGCGTGCTCAACCCGGAGGACAACCGCCCGGTGTCGGCCGGCACGCACCACCCGGGGGCCGACGTCGGCGAGGTCATCGCGGTCGCGATGCAGCACGTGCTGCCGGAGAAGGCGGTGCCCCAGACCTACAAGACGGGCATCCCCACGATCATCGTCGGCCAGGACCCGCGCACCGGCGCCACGTTCACCGACCACAGCGCGGAGGTCTACGCGGGGTGGTGCAACGCAGCCAAGGGCATGGACGCGTGGGGCGCGCAGAACGCCTCGTTCGGCAATCTGTGGAAGGCCACCGCCGAGATCAACGAGAGCCTCTACCCGCACGTGCAATGGGGTCGTGACTACCGCACCGACTCCGGTGGTCCGGGCCAGTGGCGCGGGCTCTGCGGCAGCCACTACGAGAAGGAAGTGCTCGTCGACGCCAAGGTCTACACGTACGTCGTCGGCATGAAGTACCCGATGCCCGGCATCTGCGGGGGCAAACCGGGCGAGCCGAACAAGATGATCATCCGCTACGGGTCGGCGGATCCGTTCGTCGTGCAGCACACCGCCGACTGGGTGCCGATCAGCGCGCACGAGCGGGTCATGTACGACTACGGGGGAGGCGGCGGTTGGGGCGACCCCCTCGACCGCGAGACCCAGGCCGTGCTCGATGACGTCCTCGACGAGTACGTCAGCGTGGACGGCGCGACCCGCGACTACGGCGTCGTGCTCACCGGCTCCCTCGACGATCTCACCCTCGCGGTCGACGAGGCCGCGACCACCGCATTGCGCGCCGAGCGGCGCGCGGGCTGAGCCTCTCCCACCGAAGGACACCACAGCATGGGATACCGGGTCGGAGTCGACGTCGGCGGGACATTCACCGACCTGCTGTGCGTGACGCCTGCGGGCGAGGTGATCGTCGACAAGACCCCGTCGACGCTCGACGACCAGAGCACCGGGGTCATGACGGGGCTCGAGCAGCTCGCGACCCGGTTCGGGCTCCCGCTGGCCGAGTTCTGCCAACAGCTCGACATCGTGGTCCACGGCACGACCACCGCCGACAACACGATGATCGAGATGAACGGCGCCAACACCGGGCTGCTCGTGACCGAGGGGCACCGCGACGAGATCGAGATGCGTCGGGTCCACAAGGAAGAGATCTGGGACCCCACCTATCCCGCCCCGCCGGCCATCGCCCGCCGCCGGGCCCGGATCCCGATCCCCGAGCGGCTGTCGTTCGAGGGCGAAGTGCTCCTGCCGCTCGACGAAGCGGCCGTGCGCAACGGGGTCCGCCGGCTGCGCAAGCTCGGCGTCGAGTCGATCGCCATCATGTTCCTGTTCTCGTTCGTGAACCCGCAGCACGAGCGGCGCGCCGCGGAGATCGTGCGCGAGGAGTTCCCCGACGTCGCCAACATCTCGATGTCGCATGACGTCATGCCGCGCGGGCCCGAGTTCGAGCGCGTCTCCACCACCCTCGTCAATGCCTACGTCGCGCCGCGCATCGCGTCGTACGTCGGCAACCTGCAGGAGAAGCTGCGGCGCGCCGGATACGGCGGCCAGCTGCTCATCATGCAGAGCACCGGCGGCGTGATGCCACCGGAGTACGTCGCCAAGCGGGCCGTGTCGCTCCTTGCCTCCGGCCCCACCGGCGGCGTGATGGGCGCGACCCTCGCCGCGGCTCAGGGCGGCATCGGCGACTTCGTCGCGGTCGACATGGGCGGCACCAGCTTCGACCTGTGCCTCGTGCGCAACGGCCGGCCCGAGATCAAGACCGACTGGAACTGGCGCTACCGCTACTACATCGGCCTGCCGATGGTCGACGTGCAGAGCGTCGGCGCCGGCGGCGGTTCCATCGCCCGCGTCCGGCAGGGCGCACTGCTCGTCGGACCGGAATCCGCGGGTTCGCGGCCCGGCCCGGTGAGCTACGGCCGCGGCGGCAAGCTCCCGACCGTGACCGACGCCGACGCGGTGCTGGGCTACCTCCCCGCCGACGGCTTCGCGGCCGGCCGCATGCACCTCGACGTCGACGCCGCGCGCGACGCGATCAGCCGCGAGGTGGCGGAGCCGCTGCGCATCGACGTGATCGAGGCCGCGTGGGGCATCGAGCGCATCGTCAACGCCAACATGGCCAACGCCACCCGGCGCGTGCTCGCTTCGCACGGCGCCGACTTCCGCGAGCTCGCGCTCATCGCCTACGGCGGCAACGGCGCGGTGCACGCATGGGCGATCGCGCAGGAGCTCGGCATCGACCGGGTCTACGTCCCCAAGGCCGCGCCCGCGTTCAGCGCGCTCGGGGTTCTCGTCGCCGACTACGTCGTCGACCTCGTGCGCTCCTACGTCATCCCGCTCTCGCAGGTGGACATCGCCCGGCTGCACACGCTCATGCACGAGCTCGAGGACGAGATCAGCAAGGAGCTCGAGCCGACCGGGCTCGCGGAGCGCCAGATCGAGCGGACTCTCTACGCGCAGATGTGCTACCCGGGTCAGAACTTCGACATGAGCGTGCCGGTGCCCGAGGGCGAGAAGCTGTCCGACACCGACCTCCTCGACGTCGCCGAGCGCTTCCACGACCAGCACGAGGCCGAGCGCGGTTTCTCGTTCCGCAACCAGCAGCCGCTGGTCCGGGGGGTGCGGGTCGTCGCCCGCGGCACCACGCCCAAGCCCGACCACCTCGCGGAGATGGGAACCATCACCGACCCCGCGCTCGCGCAGCTCGGCACCCGCCCCGCGCACTTCGAGGGCGGCTTCGTCGACACCGCGGTGATCGACGGCAGCCTGCTCGGCCCCGGGGCCGTCGTCCACGGCCCCGCCCTGGTGCAGGAGCCCTTCACCGTCGTCGTCATCCCACCCGGCGCCACCGCCACCCTCGACGCCACCGGCACCTACGAGCTCGTCCTCCCCTGAGCTTCAGTTCTTCGGCGCCGATTGAGATCTGCGCTACTTGCCTGTGGGCGAGAAGTGCTGGTAATCGGGGGGTGAGATGACGGTGCCGCCCCAGTGCCAGCCGACGGACGCGAAGGCGCTCCACACCGAGTCGCCGGCGTGGATCACGCCGGCCTCTTGCAGCGACCGGTTCGCGAAGCGCTGCGCGTTCGGGTCCATCGTCTTGCCGTCGGGGTGGATGTAGGGGTTCTGCAACGGGTTCACGTCGACCGCGAGCCCGAGCGCGTGGTTCGACAACGTGCCGCTGCTCGTGGTGCGGCAGTTGTACGCCGACGTGTCGTTCGCGATGTCGGCCGCGTCGTCGTTGCCGCCGTAGCGCTCGACGGGCTCCATCTTGTCGATCGGGTACTTGGCGTCCCACATGCGGTGGAACACCGCGACCATGGCGTCAGCCGCCGAGGCGTTGACGACCAGCTCGCCCGCACTCGCACTTCCGTCGAACCGCCAGTGCGGCATCGTGATGATGCGGAGCGAGTCGAGGCTGATCGGGCAGCCGGGCCGCCACGTGACACCGACCATCGACGCCTTCTGCGCCGCGCTCAGCGGAGCGATCGAGGCCGAGAAGGCGGGTCCGGGTTCTCCGCGGTACACGGCGTCGCCATACCCGACGACCTCCGCCGCCAGCGTGAGCATCCAGTAGCCGCTGCCGCTGCGGGTCGCCGCCATCCCGACGACGAGCGGATGGCCGGTACCGCCGAGGGAGCCGTAGAACTGGGCGTCGCCGAAGTCGAACACCCCGCCGTCGGTCGCGACGAAGCGGTAGCCGTTGCCACTCGCGGTCGCCGACATCGCGACGATGGGCCGGTCGAGGTGCTTGCCGCCCATCGAGCCGAAGAACCGGGCGTCGCCGAACGAGAAGATGCCGCCGTCGCTCGCGACCAGCCAGTACCCGCCGCCACCGGTTGCGGCCATGCCGACCACGGGCGCGTCGAGGCGCAGCGCCCCGGTGGAGCCGAAGAACCGTGCGTCGCCGAACGTGAACACCCCGCCGTCGCTCGCGACCAGCCAGTACCCCGCGCCCGACGGCGTCGCCGCCATCCCGACGATCGGCGCCTTCAGGTTGAGCGCGCCCGTCGAGCCGAAGAACCGCGCGTCGCCGAACGTGAACACCCCGCCGTCGCTTGCCACGAGCCAGTAGCCCGCGCCGCTCGGCGTGGCCGCCATCCCGACGATCGGCGCCTTCAATCTCAGCGCGCCCGTCGAGCCGTGGAACTGGGCGTCGCCGTAGGAGAAGACCCCGCCGTCGCGCGCCACCAACCAGTAGCCGTTGCCGCTCGCCGTTGCCGTCATGCCGACCACGGGTTGGTTCAGCGCGTGGCCCACGAAGGGAGCCGCCGGCGCGCGACTGTCCGCACCCGCGGGAGTCGACGGCGCGACCACGACTGCGGCCGTCAGCAGCAGTGACAACGCCGCGAGCACCGCGACGAGCGGACGCGACGGGAAGTGCCGAGCCGGGGATGTGCGCATCCCGTCGACCGTAGCGGCTCGGCCACGGAGCGCACGCGAACGACGACCACAGATCCCTGACGCCGGCGTCAGTCGGCCGATAGTGTCGCCCGCATGCCGGAGTACCTGACCGAAGCCCAGTTCGCGGTGCTCGAGGCCGCATGCGAAGCCCTCATCCCCGCGGTCGACGGCCATCCGGGTGCTCGAGCCCTCGGCGTCGCCGACTACATCGACGGTGCGCTCGGCGCCTTCTCGGTCGACCCGCCCCGGATCTTCGCCGGCGGCCCGTACAGCGGTCGGTTCGGGGGCGAGCCGGGCTTCGCCAAGTTCACCAAGCTCTCGAAGTTCCAGGAGCTGGCCTGGCGTACGCGCATCGAGGGCTCGGCCGGGATTCCCGAGCGCGAGATCAACGGACCGGTCGTGGGCTGGCAGCAGATCTACACCGACGGGCTGGCCGCGCTCGGCGACGACTTCCTGGAGTGCGAGCCCGATGAGCAGCTGCGACGCGTGCAGGCCGACACCGTCCTCTTCCCGGTGATCTGGGCCCACTGCGGCGAGGGTGCGTACGGCGCACCCGAATACGGCGGCAACCGCGAGACGCTCGGTTGGCAGGCCATCCAGTACCCCGGCGACATCCAACCCCGCGGCTTCACCGACGAGGAGGTCAGCCAACCATGACCGAGTTCGACTGCGACGCGGTCATCGTCGGCACCGGTCCCGCGGGCGCGACGGTCGCCGAGGTGCTCACCGCCGCGGGCCAGTCGGTGATCATGCTCGAGAAGGGCGCCAACCACCTGATGTCGCTGGAGCCGCCGTTCGCGATGAGCGGCGAGATCACCAACGACGAGATCAAGTTCCTGCGCCGATACTTCCTCGAGCCCGACCCGCTGCTGGAGCCGCGCACGTTCCGCCGCACCGAGGCCGCGGGCGACCGTGAGTTCACCGGTTCCGTCAACGTGCTGCCCACCGGGCTCGGCGGCGGCGGCTTCCACGCCGACGGCAAGCTCCCCCGCTTCCGCGAGGTCGACTTCCACCTGCTCAGCGAGCACGGGCCGATCGATGGCGCCAACATCGCCGACTGGCCGCTCGAGTACGACGAGCTCGAGCCCTACTACGCGGAGGCCGAACGCATCATCGGCGTCGCAGGCGATTCGACCGGCAACCCGTTCGCGGCGTGGCGCTCCGGCGAGTACCCGATGGCGCCCGGCGCCGACATGTACTGCGCGGTCGTCACCGGCGCGGCCGCGCAGCGGCTCGGCTACAACCCCTACCGCGCGCCGACCGGCGCCAACACCGTCGAGTACGACGGCCGGCCCGCCTGCAACAACTGCGGATTCTGCGCGTTCTTCGGCTGTCCCATCGACGCGAAGGGCGACCCGGTCGCACCGCTGCGCCACGCGCTCCACACAGGCCGGTGCGAGATCCGTTGCGAGTCGTTCGTGTCCGAGATCGTCCTCGACGCCAGCGGCAAGACCGCGCGCGGCGTCAAGTACCTCGACACCGACGGCGTGGAGCACGAGGTCACCGCGCGTGCGGTCGTGCTCGGCGCGGGCGCGTTCGAGACACCCCGCCTCCTGCTCCGCAGCGACGTCGGCAACCGCACCGATCTTGTCGGCCGTCACCTGATGTTCCATCTCCAGACGTTCGCCGTCGGCCAGATGCCGTTCCGGCTCCACGGCTACAAGGGCCGGGCCGTCACCCACCTGATGGACGACCCGATCGTCCCCGACGCGCTCGCGCAGGCCGCGGCCAAGGACGCGGGTCTGCCCTACATCCGGGGCGGCATCGTCGAGCACGGCGCCGCCGGCCACCCGGTGATGGAGGCGATGTACTCACCGCCGGGCCCGATGCACTCGCGCATGATGCTCGAGTCGCCGATGCGCGACTGCATGGCCGGCTTCACCATGCAGGGCGAGGACCTACCGCTGCTGACCAACCGGATCGACCTCGACCCCAAGGTCAAGGACGTGTGGGGCTTCCCTGCCGGTCGGGTCACGTACTCGCCGCACAAGCACGACGTCGTCGCCTCGCAGCACTGGGCGCCGCGCCTCGAGGCCGTCATGAAGGAAGCGGGCGCGGTCAACACGTTCTCGGCCACCTCTCCCCCGCTGCCGGGCAGCCTCGGCGAGTCGCACAACCTCACCCCGCAATCACGCCACATCATGGGCGGCGCCCGCATGGGCGACGACCCGGACACGAGCGTGTTCGACCGGTGGCAGCGCCTCCACGACGTGCCCAACGTGATCTGCTCCGACTCGTCGGTCTTCCCCACGTCCACCGGCTACGGCCCGACCCTCACCATCGTCGCGTTGGCCATCCGGGCTGCCCGCGAGCTCGCCGGCCTCCCGCCGCTGACCTCGGTACGGCCGGCCGGCGCGTAGATCAACGGATCAGGAGATCAACGGATCAAAGGCGCGCCCGAAGGACCCGGCGATCGGGTCCCGGAACGGCCTCGGATCCGGGCGGCCGCGGCCCTCGCGGTCGGCCGGGTCGCGGATCGCAGATGCGAAACTGCCGGCATGACGCTACGCGCCGTGTTGCTCGACTTCTACGGGACCCTCGCCCGCGCCACCGGGTGGGGTGAGACCCCGGAGACGATCCTGGCCGAGCTCGGCTACGACCTCGATCCCGCGCTGCGCAGACGCTGGTTCGACGACGGCTTCGACGGCCAGGAGCACGACGAGCACTCGACGAGCCGCGACGCCTACGTCGAGTGGCGACGGACCCGGACCATCTCCATGCTGCTCGAAGCCGACGTCCATCCCGACGAGGTCGACGCGATCCTCGACCGGATGGCCAAGGGCGCAACGGGTCGGGTCATGGAGGCCTACGACGAGGTGCCCGGGGTCCTCGCCAAGCTCCGGTCCCGGGGCCTGACGCTCGTCGTCTGCTCCAATTGGGACTGGGACCTGGCCGAGGCGGTCGCCGAGTCCGGGCTCACCGAGTCGGTCGACGCCCTCGTCTCGTCGGCGTGGGTCGGCGCCCGCAAGCCCCACCCCCGGATCTTCGCCGCCGCCCTCGCCGAGGCCGGCGTCGAGCCTCCCGACGCGCTCTACGTCGGCGACACGTGGGTCCCCGACGTCGAAGGCCCGCGGGCCGTCGGGATGCTGAGCGCCTATCTCCAGCGCGACGACCACTGGCCCGATCCGGGATTCCCCGGTGGTCTCGCGCCCGTCGATTCGGGGGACGCCCACGTGATCACCGACCTGCGCGGGGTGCTTCCGATCATCGGCTGACGCCGGCCGGCGCGCGGATTCGGCGGCAACGGGCCCGGGTACCCTCCCCCCACACGATCCAGGAGGCCCGAGTGACCACCACCGCCCCGTCACCGGCGTCCTCGGTGGACGCGTCCGTCCTCGTCGACCGGCTGCGGCGCACGTTCGCCAGCGGTCGCACCCGTCCGCTCGAGTGGCGTCGGGAGCAGCTGACCCGGCTGCGCGCGCTCGTCAACGAGTGCGAGCCCGAGCTCACCGCGGCGCTCGCCGCCGACCTCGGCAAGCCCGCGATCGAGGCCTTCGTGACCGAGCTCGCGTTCGTGAAGCTCGAGGTCGACACTGCGCTGGCCAACCTCGAGCATTGGACCGCACCCCGTCCGGTGCCCGTTCCCTGGAAGCAGAAGCCCGGGCGCGCCCGCATCGTGGCCGAGCCGCTCGGGGTCGTCCTCGTGATCGCACCGTGGAACTACCCCGTGCAGCTCACGTTGGCGCCGATGGTCGCGGCGCTCGCGGCGGGCAACTGCGTCGTCGCCAAGCCCAGTGAGGTATCCGCCCACACGTCGGCCACGCTCGGCCGCCTGATCCCGCAGTATCTCGACCACGACGCGGTCGCAGTGGTCGAAGGGGGTGTCCCGGAGACGCAGGCGCTCCTCGACGAGCGGTGGGACCACATCCTCTACACCGGCAACGGAACCGTCGGCCGGATCGTCATGGCCGCGGCGGCGAAGCACCTCACCCCGGTCACGCTGGAGCTCGGCGGCAAGAGCCCGGTGATCATCGACCGCGATGCCGACGTCGACGTCGCGGCCCGGCGGGTCGCGTGGGGCAAGTACCTCAACGCGGGTCAAACGTGCATCGCGCCCGACTACGCCCTCGTGCACGCCGACGTCGAAGAGCGCTTCATCACCGCTGTCGTGCGTTCGATCCGCGAGTTCTTCGGCGACGACCCGCACCGCTCCCCCGACTACGCCCGGATCGTCAACGGCCGGCACCTTCGGCGCCTGGAGCACCTGCTGCCCGAACCGGGCCGGTCGGCCGACGGCACGGTGGTCGTCGGCGGCGAACGGGACGAGCACGACTGGTACTTCGCCCCGACGGTGCTGCGCGACGTCTCCACGGATGCGCCGGTGATGCAGGAGGAGATCTTCGGACCGATCCTCCCCGTCATCGCGGTGCCCGATCTGCAGCACGCCGTCGACTTCGTCAACGCCCGCGACAAGCCCCTCGCCCTCTACGTCTTCTCGGCCGACGAGAGCGCGGTCGAGCAGGTGGTCGAGCACACGTCTTCGGGCGGCGTCTGCGTCAACCACGTGGTGCTGCACTTCATGAACGAGAACATCCCGTTCGGCGGAGTCGGCCCCAGTGGGACGGGCGCCTACCACGGGCGCACGGGGTTCGAGACGTTCAGCCACCTCAAGGGAGTCGTGAGTCGAACGGTCAAGCCCGACCCGAAGGTCGCGTATCCGCCGTATTCGGCGTTCAAGCGGGCCGTTTTGCGCCGATACCTCTGAGATGCATGCATCCCGGAGCTGGTCCCGGCCCGTCGTCGTCACCGCGCTCGCGACCGCCGTCGTACTCCTCGCGTCGGCCTTCACCACGGCGAGGTCGTCGAGCTGGGACAAGCGCGTGCTGCCGATGGTGAACTTCGACACCAAGTACCACAAGGTCCCGTACAAGCATCCGGTGCCGATCCAGTTCCTGACCGACAAGGCCTTCCGCAAGGCGGTGACCACCGACGTCACCAAGCTCTCGGCCTCGGACAAGCGCGACCTCCAGAACGCCACCGCGCTGCTGCGGGCGTTCGGACTCATCAAGCCGAACGTCAACCTGCTCAAGGCCGAGAACGCGCTCCAGGGCTCGTCGGTGCTTGCGTTCTACGACCCCGACAAGCAGGTCGTGAAGGTGCGCGGGACGAAGCTGAACGTCGACAAGGACGTCACCCTGGCCCACGAGCTGACCCACGCCCTCCAGGACCAGAACTTCAACCTCAAGCGGCTCGAGGACCAGGCCCGCAAGCAGCACCGGTCCGACTCGCTGCAGGCCCTGATCGAAGGCGACGCGGTGAACACCCAGGACGCCTACCTCGCCAGCCTGAGCAAGGCCGACCAGAACGCGTACGACAAGGCGAGCCAGGCCGACGCGCCGAGTCCGAGCGCGCTGAAGGACGTCCCCGACTTCCTCCAGATCAGCGAGGAGTCGCCCTACGATCTCGGCCCGATCTTCGTGAGCGTGTTGCGCGACAGCGGAGGTGAGCAGAAGGTCAACGCGGCCTTCACCCGCCCGCCGACCGACACGAGCCAGCTCATCTATCCCGAGCGCTACCTCGCAAAGCAGAACGCAGCCAAGGTCGCCAACCCGCCCGTGCCGAAGGGCGCCAAGGTCGTCGACCACGACACCTTCGGCTACCTCGATCTGTTCCTCCTGCTCGCGACCCACGCCGACGCCCACGCGGCCTTCGACGCCGCGAAGGGTTGGGACGGCGACTCGCTGGTGACGTACAAGGAGGCGGGCTCGTCCCGTTTGTGCAGCCGCTCCGAGTTCCACGGCCGCACCCCGGCGGCGACGAAGACCCTCTCGGACGCGCTCACCGCGTGGGCGGGGACCGCACCTGCGGGCAGTGCAACCGTCGCCGCGCTGAAGAACGGCAACGTCCTGCTCACCTCGTGCGACCCGGGAACCGCCGCGCAGGCCCCGTCGAACTCGCTCCCGCAGGCGTACTCGATCCCCGTGGTGCGGGCCGCACTGTTCGGCGACCTGCTCAAGCAGAAGATCCCGCCGGCGGCCGCCGGCTGCATCACCGACAAGGTGATCGACGGCACCAGCCTCGCCGACATCAACGATCCCAATCACGCGAGCTGGAACGTCCCGTCGTTCGCGACCACCGTCCAGGACTACGCCCGGACCTGCATCGCTACCGGCTGACCTCCCTCGATCTTTGTGCGTCCCGGGAGCACACATTTCGTGCTCCCGGGACGCACAAAACTCTTCAGCGGGGCAGGCCGAGGATGCGGTCGCCGATGATGGTGCGCTGGACCTCGGACGTGCCACCGGCGATGGAGGCGGCGAAGGTCCAGAGCCACTGGCGGGACCACTTGCCGTCGCCCGGGGTCTCGGTGGCCCCGAAGTAGAGCGGCGACGCGGGGCCGACGATCGCGATCGCAGCTTCGGCGAGGTGCTGGCTCATCGAGCTCCAGGTGAGCTTGATGATGCTCGACTCAGGTCCGGGTTGGATGCCGCGCGACAGTCGCGACAGCGTGCCCCAGTTGTGCAGCCGCAGCACCCGCAGCTCGACGAAGCTCTGCGCGAGCGCGTCGGCGATCTCGGGCACGTCGAGGAGGTCCCGTTCGGCGGCGAGGGCGTAGAGCTCGTCGAGGAACACCTCGTGGACGACCTGCTCCTTGAACGGGAACGCGGTGCCGCGCTCGTGGGCGAGCGTCGTGTTCGCCACGGCCCAGCCCTGGTTGAGGCCGCCGACGAGGTGGTCCTCGGGGACGAACACGTCGCTGAAGAAGACCTCGTTGAACTCGGCCTCACCGGTGATCTGCACGAGCGGGCGGATCTCGATGCCGGGTTGCTGCATGTCGACCATGAGGTACGAGATGCCCTTGTGCTTCGGCGCGTCGGGGTCGGTGCGGGCCAGGCAGATGCCCCAACGGGCGTACTGCGCGTAGCTGGTCCACACCTTCTGGCCGTTGAGGATCCAACCGCCCTCGACGGGCGTGGCCTTGCAGCTCAGGCCGGCGAGGTCGGAGCCGGCGCCGGGCTCGCTGAAGAGCTGGCACCAGATCTCCTCGGCCGAGAGGATCGCCGGCAGCCACTTGGCCTTCTGCTCGTCGGTGCCGTGCGCCAGCAGCGTGGGGCCGGCGAGGTTGATGCCGACGCGGTTGACGGGCTGCAGCGCCCGTGACCGCGAGTACTCCATGTTGAAGATGGCCACCTGCACCGGCGACGCGCCCCGGCCCCCGTACTCACGGGGCCAATGGATGCCGACCCAGCGATCGGCGGCGAGCTTCGCCTGCCACTCGCGGCCCCAGATGATCTCCTCGTCGAGGTTGTCGAAGCGGGGCGGCAGCTCGAGGTTCTCGGCGATCCAGGTGCGGATCTCGACCGCGAACGCCTCCTCTTCCTCCGAGAAGCTCAGATCCACGCCGGATCTCCTGCAACGGGCGACGCCACGAACCGGCTCACAGGTCCCAGAACCGTTCGCGCTGGTACTTCACGAACGACGCGTGCAACGCCTGCTCCTCCGCCTCGTCGAACGACCGGTACTCCGGGTCGTCGCGGCCGCGCACGAACACCGGGTCGCCGTCGACCAGATCGCGGCGCCACTTCTGGTGCACGAGGGTGCGCTTCACGATCTTGTTGGTGCCGGTCGTCGGCGGGTTGCGCATCACCCGCACGTAGCGCGGCCGCCACTTCGGCCCGATGTCGGTCTGGTCGTCGATCCACTGCGCGAACGCGGCCGGGTCGAGCTCGGCGCCCTCGCGCAGCACGAGACCGGCCATCACCTGGTCGCCGGCCTGGTCGTCAGGAACGCCGTAGACCGCAGCCTGCACGACATCGGGATGTTGCGACACCGTCTTCTCGATCGGCGCGGCCGGGAAGTTCTCACCGTCGACCCGGATCCAGTCGGCGTTACGGCCCGCGAAGTAGATGTAGCGGTCGGCGTCGATGTAGGCGAGGTCGCCGGTCCAGTACCAGCCGAACCGCAGCGTCTTGGCGTTGGCCTCGTCGTTGTTGTAGTAGCCCTCGAACGGGCCGGCGCCGTCGGTGTTGACCATCTCGCCGACGGCCGCCTCGGCGTTGGTGAGCCGCCCTTGAGCATCGAACTCCGCCACCGCCATGGGGTTGCCGTCCTCGTCGACGACCTTCACGTTGTCGGGAGCGGTCCCCAACGCGCCGGGGCGTGCCTCGGCGGCGCGGTTGACCGCGACGCCGCCTTCGGTCGCGCCGTAGGCGTCGATCACGTCGACGCCGTAGCGGCGGGCGAACCCGTCGACGATCTCGGGGGATCCTTCGTTGCCGAACGCGACCCGCATCGGGTTGTCGGCGTCGTCGGGCTTCTCCGGCGTGCTCAGCAGGTAGGCGAGCGGCTTGCCGGTGTAGTTGAAGTAGGTGGAGCCGTAGCGGCGCACGTCGGCGAGCCAGCGGCTTGCGCTGAAGCGGCGGGCGAGTCCGACCGACGCGCCGAGGACGATCGACGGGGCCCAGCCGACCATCAACGCGTTGGAATGGAACAGCGGCATGCAGATGTAGCCGGTGTCGTCGGGACCGAGCTCCATGATGATGCCCATGCGCGTCCCGGTGACAAGGAAGCGGCGTTGCGACGCGATCACCGCTTTCGGGGCGTCGGACGTGCCCGACGTGAAGATGAGGCACATCAGCGTGTCGGGACCGGGCTCGATGCCGGCGTCGGATGCGTCGAACCCGGCGAGCGCCTCGTCGAGATCCTTGCCCAGCACCACGGGCGGGTCGCCGCGCTCAGCGTCCCGAGCGGTGACGAGCACCTCGGGCAGATCGGCCGCGGCCGCTTCGAGCAGGTGCTGATGGCGGGGCTCGGTGATGACGAGCCCGCAGTGCGTGTGGGTGAGATCGCGCAGGAGGTGCTCGCCGCGGCGGGTGTGGTTGAGCCCGACGATGGCCGAGCCCGAGAGCGCCGCGCCGCCGAGCGCGAAGAGGTAGTCGGGGGTGTTGTCGAGCAGCACCGCGACGTGGAGCGCGTCGTCGGCCGGCTTGCGGTCGAGGAAGAGGTTCGCCCAGCGCATGCACTCCGCGACGTACTCGCCGTGGGTCCAGATCCGGTCGCCGAAGCGCACCGCGGGGCGGTCGGCGATCGACGGATCGGAGGCGTTGCGCCGGAGCAACGCGGCCGCGTCGGCGGCCGGCATCGGGGCCTTCCCGGGCAGCGGAACGGCCTTGGTTCGGAGCGAATCAGTCCCTGACATGAGTGTCAGAGGATAGCCGCGGCGCCCTAGAGTCCCCCGATATGGAAGACCGCATCACGCCCGGGCTCTACCTCGAGATGACGTCGCGGGAGCCCGACCACTACGCCGCGCACCGGGTGCCGGAAGTGCTCGCGCTCCCGGCCGTCGCGCGGGCCACGTGGTGGGAGAACGTCAACCCCGACCGCACCGACCTGCCCCGCAAGCTGCCTGAATTCAGCCTGCTCGGCGTCTACGAGGTCGACCACGGCTTCACCGCTCCGGAGCCCCCCGAGGGCATCACCGGCTACCACTTCCGCCACTACCCCCGCCCGGGTCAGGGACGGCTGACGGGCAAGCCGACCATCGGCCTGTCCCTTGTCCTCATCACGCCGCGCCACCCCGAGCACGCGCAGGCACTGCGCGACTGGGGCGACTTCGTGCACATCCGGCACATCGCCGAGGTCGGCGTACCCGGGTACTCGATGATCACGCCGTACGAGAACGTGACCGGCGGCGACCCCCGATACATGCACTTCTACGAGATGGACACCGAGGATCCCGAGGCCAGCTTCAAGGCGATGACGCCGCTCGTGACCGAGCGCATCGGCGCGATGGACACTCCCTACTGGGAGACGTGGGCCCACGGGCCCGACAACCGGATCATGTACGTCAACTCGTTCCGCCGACTGGGAGCTCAACCCGAATGACCGACTTCTTCGACGTCGTCCTCTCGCAGCGCGCGTACCGCTCGTTCTCGCCCGATCCCGTCTCCGACGCGGTGATCGAACGAGTCCTCACCGCGGCGACGCACGCGCCGAGCGCCGAGAACACCCAGCCGTGGGCCTTCATCGTCATCCGCGAGCCGGAGCTCCGGGCCCGCATCGGCGAGCTCACCCAGCGGGCGTGGGAGGGCGGCGGGCGCCAGTTCTCCGCCGACCGCCTCACCCCGGCGATGCTGGCCGACGTGCACCAGGGCGCACTCGGCGGTGTGAGCGCGGCACCGGTCCTCGTGATCGTGTGCGGCGACACTTCGCACTGCGTGCCGGCGGTCCTCGAGGCATCGGTGTGGCCCGCGGTGCAGAACCTGCTGCTCGCCGCGACCGCGAGCGGCCTCGGCTCCGCGCTCACCACGCTCGCGACCCGCTTCGGCGAGGAGCTGCGCGAGGTGCTGGAGCTGCCCGAGCACGTGCAGGCGATGGCCGTCGTGCCCCTCGGCTACCCGGCCAAGAAGCTCGGCCCCCCGAAACGGCTGCCCCTCAGCGAGCGCGCCCACCGCGAGCGCTACGGCAAGCCCTGGTAGCCCGAGGTCAAGTGCAGATGCGCGGCGCGATGACCGTATCGGTCGTCTTACGGCGCCCCTCGACCTAGGGAAGTGGGTGGCGGTGGGCGACGTGGACCATCTCGCCGCGCTCCGCGGCGGAGGCGCGGATCGCGTCCAGCACCTGCATGGCCGCGAGGCCGTCGGCGAAGGTGGCGGGTTGCACCGCGCCTTCCCACGGCTCGCCGTTGACCGCCGCGAGCAACGCCTCGCACAGCCGCGTGTAGGGGCCGAGCTCGAGGTGGGTGAACTTGTGCCGCGGATCGTCGGAGACCTCGGGCGGCGCCGGGAGCGCGAGGTCGTCGGGGATCGGAAGTGTGCGCGTGCCGTCGGCGTCGGCGACGTGGACTTCGCCGCCCTCGAGCCACAACGTTCCCTGGGTGCCGCCGACCCGGGTCATGCCCGCGCCTGAGCCCCAGCTCGCGGCGGTCTCCTGATGCACGCCCTGCACGCCGTTCTCCAGGGTGAACTGCACCGCGAACGAGTCCTCGGCCATCTCGCTCGGGTCGCGGTCCGAAGTCATCGTCGTGCTGGCGCGCACCGAGGAGTACTCCCCCAGCCACGACCGCACGAGGTCGATCATGTGCGAGCCCGACGCGCCGAGCCAGCCGCCGCCGGCCGCCGGGTCGAACCACCACGGTGGGACCTTGCTGTCGACGCTCGGAACCAGCGGCACCCACTGCACGATCGACATGAACCGCGGCTCGCCGATCAGGCCCTCCCTGATCGCCCGGGCCGCAGTGGCCCGGTCGGGCGCCCAACGGAACTCGTTGCCGACGTAGCCGACGACGCCGGCCTTCCTGACCGCGTCGACCATGGCGAACGCCTCACCCGCGCCCATCGAGAACGGCTTCTCGCACACGACGTGCTTGCCGGCGCGAGCGGCCTGGACCGCGAGCCTGGCGTGGGTGTCGGGCGGCGTGGCGATGGTGACCGCGGCGACGCCGTCGAGCGCGAGCGCGGCTTCGTAGTCGGTGAAGCTCCGGGCGATCTCGAGCCGCTCGGCGCGGCGCGCGGTCTTGGCCTCGTCCTGTCCGACCAGCGCGAGCACGTCGAAGCCGGCCGCGCGCAACGCGGGCACGTGCACCCGCGTGCCGAAGCCGCTCCCCACCACGATCGCTCCGGGCCGGCTCAATACCCCTCCTCGGGATCGACGACGAATTGCACGTCCTCGCCGGCGATGTAGCGGCCGAGGTTGTCGAGGAAGATGTCGGTCGCGCCACCCAGGTAGGCGGGCGACGACCACGAGATGTGCGGCGTGAGACGCACCTTCGGGTGGGTGTAGAGCCAGTGTCCCTCGGGCAGGGGCTCGGGCGTGACCGTGTCGAGCGACGCCATCGCCACCCGTCCGTCGTCGAGGGCGACCCGCAGCGCGTCCTGGTCGACCAGGCTGCCTCGCGCGATGTTGACGAGGTGCACCCCCGGCTTCACCTTCGCGAGCGCGTCGACGCCGATCAGGTCGTGGGTGCGGGCCGTGGCCGGCGCCGCGAGCACCAGGTGATCGGCCTGGGAGAGGACGTCGTCGAGTGAGGCGACGACCTCGACGCCCTCGACCGGCGACGGCGCGTCGGGATGGCGGCGCGTCGCGACGACCCGCATGCCGAACGCCCTGGCCCGCTCGACGATCGCGACGCCGATCCCGCCGAGCCCGACCAGGCCCAGCGTGCGGCCCTGGAGACCGCCGAGCTGGGCGAGGTTCCAGCGCTCGGGCGCCTCGTGCAGCCACACGTCGGGGATGTGCTTCTCGAACGCGAGCATGCTCGCGAGCACGAACTCGGAGATCGGGACCGCGACCGCGCCCCGGGCGCACGTGACGATCCGGCCGTGGCCGTAGAGCTCGGGAGGGAACCGGTCGACGCCCGTACCTGCGATCTGCACCCACTTGATCTCGCAGCCGTCGAGCCAGGCCAGCAGCTGCTCCGACTGCGCGTAGCCGCCGAAGAACACCTCCGCCCGGAGATCCGGTGGCGGCGTCAGGCTGTGCACCTCGACCACGTCGACGTCGGGATACGCGGCCTTGATGGCGTCGGTGCCCCGCTCCCCCAGCTCGTGCACGACCCGGACCATCACGCGCCCCCCGCCGTCGTCAACGCTGGGCCACCATCAGAGCGACGGTCGCCATCAGAGCCAGGGCCGGACCATGTCGCGGAGTGCCGCCGCGTGCGCACGCGGATCGTCGAGCGGCCATCCCTGCTCGGGGATGTTGAAGTACTCGACGGACAACAGGCCCCGGTAGTCGATCGACCGCAGGTGATCGAGGACGCGCTTGAAGTCGACGTCGCCTTCACCGGGCCACGCCTCGGTCTGGCCGGGCAGGCCGTCGCGCAGCTGCACGTGGTCGGCGAACCCCAGGATCTCGAGCGGGTCGCCGCCCCAGTCGGCCACGTGACCGGTGTCGACGAGGAGCCGCAGGCCCGGTACGGCCTCGAGCATCGCGGTGATGGACTCGGTGGAGTTGCAGATCGAGCCGGCCCAGGGCTCCAGCCGAACGGGCGACATGTCGGGCGTCGTGCCCGCGACCGCGCGCCGGAACGCCGCGACCGAGCGGTCCCACATGCCCGGCTGGTCGTATGCGGCGGGTGTGGAACATCCGGGGCGTGGACCGGGGAACGACACGCGGTCGCCGATCGGCAACGCGTAGTCGCCGGTCCAGTCGATGGAGCCGTCGATGTGGTCGTAGCCGTCGGCGATCGCGAGATCGACCGCGACGTCGGGATCCATTCCGCCGTAGACGACGGCGACGACGCCGAGTGGATAGGCCACTACTTGTTGAACTCCATGCCCGACGGCATGACCATGCCGACGTGCTGCAGGTGCTGACCGAGCACCGGGTCGAAGTTGGCGGCCACGCCTTCGGGCGTCCAACCACCGTCGCGCCACATGAACGCGACCTGCTTCGGATGCTGGAAGATCGTGTACGCGAAGTCGGTGCGGCCGAGGATCTGGCCGTTGACGTGGCCGGCCTCCTCCGAGGCGAGGTACGCGACGATCGGGGCGTTGAGCGCGGGGTTGCTCTCGGGCGGCGGCTCGGCGCCGCTGCGCTCGAAGAGGCTCGCCGTCATGCGGGTGTTGCCGGCCGGCGCGACCGCGTTGGACGTGATGCCGTAGCGACCGAGCTCCAGGGCCCAGATGAACGTCATGCCCATGATCCCGGCCTTGGCCGCGCCGTAGTTGGTCTGGCCGAAGTTGCCGCGAAGACCCGCCGACGACGTGATGTTGATGATGCGGCCGTAGCCCGCTTCCTTCATGATCGGAGCGGCGTGGCGGGCGCAGTTGAACGTGCCCTTGAGGTGCACGGCGATGACGGCGTCGAACTCCGATTCCTCCATCTTCACCAGCGACTTGTCGCGGACGATGCCCGCGTTGTTCACGAGGATGTCGAGCTGGCCGAACGAGTCGACCGCGGTCTGCACGAGCCGCTTGGCCCCCTCGAAGTCGGAGACGGAGTCGTAGTTGGCGACGGCCTTGCCGCCCGCGGCCTCGATCTCGCGCACGACGTTGGCGGCGGGGTCCTCGTCGCCGCCCTGGCCGTCGAGCGAGACGCCGACGTCGTTGACGACGACGCTCGCACCCTCCGACGCGAGGCACAGCGCGAACTCACGGCCGATGCCGCGACCCGATCCGGTGACGATGGCGACGCGCCCGTCGAGCAGGCTCACTTTTCGAGCGCGACGGTTGCGGTGCCGCTGAGGACCGAGACGTCCTCACCGTTCTTGACCAGCAGGTCGAGGTCGACGAGACCACCGTCGCCCTCGGGGTGCAGTGCGGTGATCATCGCGGTGCAGGTGAGGACGTCGCCCGGCCACACCTGCTTCGAGAACCGCACCGAGAACTTGCGCATCGCGGTCGGGCCGAACCAGTCCTTGACCACACGGGCGAGGAGGCCCGCGGTGAGCATGCCGTGGCCGAAGACCGACGGGTTGCCGACCTGCGTGGCGATGGTGTCGTCATGGTGCATCGGGTTGAAGTCACCCGAGGCGCCGGCGTACTTCACGAACATCGTGCGGCTCAGCTTCTCGGTCACCAGGACCGGCGAGACGTCGCCGACCTTGAGGCTCGAGAAGGTGGGGACGGAAGCTTCAGTGGCCTGGGTCACAAGGATCTCCTCAAGGGATCGCCGCCGATCGGGCGCTACGGCGGCGCAGCGTAATCCGATCCGGCGCGGAAGGTGACATGCGTGTCGGGTCCTCCTAGCCTGCACCGATGCCCGCTCGCAAGACCCCACGCACGGCGACACCCGCAGACGGCGCCCGGCCGGTCCGGACGCGCGCCGTCGAACGGGCTACGGCGGTCGCGGACC
>JAODBH010000045.1 GCA_025463865.1 Actinomycetes bacterium
GGAGCGCCGCCGACGGCTTCGAGCCGAAGACCCTGGTGGTGGGCGACTCGGTCGCGTTCACGATCAGTCGAATCCTCTTTCCGGAGGCCGCGTCCTTGAAGCTGCAGGGCGGTGACTGGACCCTCAACGGCTGCGGCCTGACGCCCGTAGCGACCGCCGTGCTGGAAGGTGTGCCGCGGCCGCTCGACGTCTTGTGTCGAAACATCGATCAGCAGTGGACCGACGCGACGGCCCGCATCAAGCCCGACGTCACCGTCGCCTTGTTCAGCATCTGGGATGAGATCGACCAGCAGATCAACGGACATTGGTATCGGTTCGGAACGGCGAAGGACGACGCCTATCTGTCGGGCCGGCTCGACCGCATGATCGCCATCGTCTCCGCGCGAGGCGGCAAGGTCCTCCTGCTCACCGCGCCCTACACGAAGCGCACGGAGAGCGCTGACACCGGCCGGAAGTGGGAGAGCGACGACCCCAAGCGCGTCGACCACATGAACCAGCTCATCCGGGCCGCCGTCGCCCGCCACCCGGGCGTCGCGCAGATCGGCGACCTCAACAAGCTGCTGGCCCCGAAGGGCGTGTACCAGGAGACCGTCAACGGCAAGGCGTGGAACTACGACGGCGTCCACTTCAACGACTACGGCGGCCAGGTCGTCTCGAAGTGGGTCGCGCAACAGGTCCACAAGATCGTCGTGCCACCGGTGACGACGACCGCGCCGCCGAAGAACTAGTACCGCGTCAGCAGACGTTCGGCTGGTTGCCGCCGATTGCCGGAACGCCGGCCTCTTCGGCAGTGCGGGCAGCCGTGGTGAGCGTCACCACGAGGGGTCGTGTGACTTCACCGTCGAAGCGCTGCACGACGAAAGCCTCGATGTCGTCGAGAAGCCCGGCGCGCGCGTCGGGCTCCATCGCCTGCGTTGCCGAGTAGGAGAGCATGAGCTGTCGGTACTCGGCAGCGCTGTAGGTCTGATCCCAGTCGTAACGACGAACGGTCACGCTCTCGAAGCGCCGATCGCGCTCGAGAAGTTGTCGCATCGGAGGATCGACCCGGTGACGCGGAGGAGCAGGCGGCCCGTGGTGTCCTTCGCCGTACCTGTCGTAGATCGGCTGCGCGGCATCGAAGAAGCCGCGGTCATCGTCCGAGTTGACTTGGATGAGGTCCACGACGGCGAGCAGACCGCCTGGTGTGAGCAGCTGGGCGGGCCGGTCGAGCTGCGCGTGCGGCGCGATCCAGTGGTATGCGGTCGCCGAGAAGATGGCGTCATACGCTCGGTCTTCCATCGGAATCTGCTCGAAGTCGCCGACGGTGACCGTGAGGTCAGGGCTCGGCAGTTCCTCCCGCAGCCTCGTTGCCAACGCGGGCCCGAGCTCGATGGCGTGGACCTTCGCGTCGTGACGCAGCAGGTCTCTCGTCGCCTGACCCGTACCGGGCCCAACTTCGAGGATCCTCGGTCGAGCGGGCAACAGTCCGAAGAGCACATCGAAGAGCGGGGCTGGGTAACCCGGGCGGATGCCGTGATACACGTCGGACACCCGGTCGAACGACGCGCGACGGTGGAGTGGCTCGGGTGACATGCAAACCAGATTGGCCCACAGGCGACGGGCCGCCCGGCTGGACGACGTCGATGTTCACTATCGTCCGGCCATGCCCAGCGATGCGATCGAAGAACGAAGCGGTGCGATGCTCGTCGACGTCGACGGACCGGTGCGGATCGTCCGTCTGAACCGCCCGGAGGCGCTCAACGCCGCCGACCCCGAGTTGCACGCGCGGCTGGCCGCAGTCTGGACCGAGTTGGCCGCGGATGGCGAGTGTCGTGCCGTCGTGCTGACCGGGAACGGACGCGCGTTCTGCGCCGGAGGCGACCTCGGGGTCCTGGTGCGGATGAACGAGGACCCGGAGTTCCGCACCGCCATCATCGCCGAGGGCGCCGAGATCGTCCGGAACATGGCCGGGTTGTCGGTCCCGATCGTCGCGGCGGTCAACGGGCCGGCGGTCGGCCTCGGCTGCAGCCTCGCCGGCCTCAGCGACATCGTGCTGATCGAGTCGAGCGCGTATCTGGCCGATCCCCACGTCTCGGTCGGACTCGTCGCGGGTGACGGTGCCGCGATCACCTGGCCCCTGCTCACGAGCCTCATCAAGGCGAAGGAGTACCTCTTCACCGGTGACCGCATCCCGGCCGACGTCGCGGTCGAGCTCGGGTTCGCGAACCGGGTCGTCCCCGACGGCGAGAGCGTCGAACAGGCGACCGCGCTCGCGCACCGACTCGCGAAGCAGCCCGCGCAGGCGCTCCGGGATACGAAGCGGGCGATCAACAAGCACCTCGAGCGGTCGATCGTCGAGATCCTCGACTTCGCGCTCGAAGCCGAAACCGTCTCGAGCGCGAGCGCCGAGCACCGCGCCATCGTCGACCGCATGCGGAAGCCGCGTGAAGGCTGACGCTTGTCGACGATCGCGCCACCGCCCGATCGCCGGAGGAGCGGGGTGCAGACCCGGATGCCGAGGACGGGCAGAGGGTGTTGGTTCCGCCACACGTCTTCGAACCCGTGAGGTCGATATCGACCTCGATAACGGCCCTCGGCGAGCATTTCGGGTTTGCGCAACCCCGGATTCGGGAAAGGGGTAATCACGTCTCGTTGAACGACGTCCAGGGGAGTTCGAGCCCGTTCTTGTCGTTCATGCCCATGGCAACGCCGTGGCACCCGTCGTGCAGTGAGGTCGGGAACCACCCCGATCGGAACTGCCGGACGAACCGTCCGCAACGACGCTCTCGAGTCGCGTGCACCGACCCGTCCCCAACAGGAAGCTGTGACCTTGCGTTCAGGCCGAAACCCGATCCTGGTGCTCACGTTGCTCGTCATGCTGTGCGGCGCGTTCGCCGCGACCCAGATGCTGCAGGACAAGTCCGCCGGTGCCGCCGCGGGATTCAGTCCGCCGGTCGCGATTCCCGGTGCCACGGTGACCGAGCCCGGCATCAACGTCGCCCCGGATGGCGCCATCTACGTCAACGGCCCGGCCGGCCTGCTGTCCAGCGTGCCCGGCTCGGCGAGTCCCGTCTTCAAGTCGACCGACGGAGGCGTGAGCTGGGTCACGACCGACCCCAGCCTGCGCGCCAACTTCCCCGGAGGTGGCGACTCGAACATCTCCATCGACCGGACCAGCGGAACCCTCTACATGACCGATCTGTGGCTCGGTAGCGCGACCGTCTCGCGCTCCACCGACGGCGCCGCGTCCTGGTTGGCGAACCCACTCGAAGGTGTGGTCGTGCAGGACCGCCAGTGGGTGGCCGCGGCCGGGGGGGACGTGTACCACGTCACCCACCAGATCCCGGCGGGCCTGATCGTGTCCAAGTCCGTCAGTCCGCTCGACGGCTTGGTCTATCCCCAGAACACCATCGCCGCGACGCCCGCCGACCAGGGCGGCTGCGTGTGCCCGCCCGGCAATCTGATCGCCGCCGCCGGCGGTCTGACCGGCGACAAGGTCGGCGTCATCTATTCGACCGCCGCGGGCGGGGTGAACTTCGCCCACTCGGCCAACGGTGGCCTGACCTTCACCAACACGCCGGTGGGTCCGGCGACCACCGGTGCCACTGACGGGAACTTCCCGGTTGTCGCCGACGCGGGGGGCGGCCACCTGGTCGCGACCTGGACCGAGGTCGACGGCAACACCGACAAGGTCCTCTACAACGAATCGCGCGACTGGGGCGCGACCTGGGGCAACGCGCGCACCCTCGTGGCGTCCGGAACGTCGGTCTACCCGTGGATCGCCGCACAAGGATCCAAGGTGTCGATCTCGCTCTACCACACGGACGAGGTGGCCACGCCGGACACGGTGTCGGCCGCGGCCCAGTGGTTCGAGAGCTACCTGGAAAGCACCGACGGCGGCGCGACCTTCTCCGCGCTCTCCTCCATCGACCCGATTGCGGCGAAGACCGGCATCGTCTGCACCGGTGGGATCAATTGCACCACCGGGCGTGAGTTCGGCGACTTCCAGAGCGTGACCCTCGACAACGCCGGACGGGCCAACGTCTCCTACGACCGCGTCAGCGGCTCGGGGACCCAGACGATGTTCGACCGCCAGGGCTGACGCGGACGCGATCGAACTGCCACCTTCCGGGCCGGCAGCTCGCGGGTCGGCGTCGCGTTCGTCGCCGGCCCGCACGCGGAAGTGCAGGTCTGCGATCTCGACGGATGAGTTTCGCGACGTCGTGGAGTCTGCAGTCCGGTCGAGAGGAGCAGCGCGTGGCCGCAGGACTGACGAAGTCGGGCATCGAGGCGCTCCATGCGGCATTGGCGAGCCACGTCGAGCGGGGCGACATGCCCGGGATCGTCGCGCTCGTGGCGCGTGGCGACGACGTGCACATCGAGGCCATCGGGCACAAGGACTTCGGCGACACCGAGCCCATCGGGCCCGACGCGATCTTCCGCATCGCGTCCATCACCAAGCCGATCGTGGGCGTGGCGGCGATGTCGCTGGTCGACGACGGGCTGATGGCGCTCGACGATCCCGTCTCGCGCTGGCTGCCCGAGCTCGCCAACCCCCGGGTCCTGCGCACCCTCGAGTCGGAGCTCGACGACACGGTGGCGCCCGTGCGGCCGATCACCGTCGAGGACGTGCTGTCGTTCCGCCTCGGCTGGGGTTCCGTCATGGCGCCACCGGACACGTACCCGATCCAGAAGGCGGAGCGCGAGCTCGACCTCCACACGTTCGGGCCCCCCTGGCCGCCGTCGGATCTCACCCCCGACCAGTGGATCGCCGCACTGGGCAGCCTCCCGCTCCTCGACCAGCCGGGTAGGGGTTGGCGCTACGCCGGCGGCGCCCAGGTCGCGGGGGTGCTCGTCGAGCGGGTCGCCGGCGCGCCGATCGGCGACGTGCTCCGGGAACGGATCTTCGAGCCGCTCGGCATGGTCGACACCGGCTTCTACGTCCCCGCGGAGAAGCTCGACCGCTTCACCACGCAGTACGAGCCCGATGAAGCGACGGATGGGCTGCGCGTGCTCGACCGGCCCGACGGTTGGTGGTCCGTCCCGCCGAAGATGCCCGACGGCAACGGCTGGTTGGTCTCGACGGTCGGCGACCTCTGGGCGTTCGCCTCGATGCTGGCTGCCGACGGCGACGGCCTTCTGTCGCCCGAGTCGGTGCATCTCATGAGGATCGATCGCATGACCGCCGCCGATCGCGCCGCAAACGCAGTGTTCGTCGGCGACCACAGCGGTTGGGGACTGATGATGGCGGTGCCGGCGGCCGACGGATCGACCGGCATACCCGGTGGCTACGGCTGGGAAGGCGGCACCGGAACGAGCTGGCGCACCGACCCCGCGGTCGGGCTCACCGGCATCGTGCTCACCCAGCGGGCGATGAGCTCGCCGGAGCCCCCGCCGGTCGTGACCGACTTCTGGACCACCGCGTACGCCGCGATCGACCAATGACGGGCGCGGGTCAGAACACCCAACGGGTCGCGCCGCCTGGCTCGACGGTCAGCAACGCGGTCGCGGTGTGGGGCACGACTCGGTAGACCGACCAGGGCGGGGGCCCGGCGGAGGGCGCGCTGTACTCGGCGGTGAGCGCCTCCCCGGACTCGTCGACGCGCGCCGGCCAGCCGCCCGCGGCCCAGCGGACCGCCATCGCCGTCACCGCCGCACGATCGGTGACGCGCTCCGCCTCACCGTCGACGACGAGATCGAACTCGTGGGTTGCGACGCTCACGGTGCAGCGCGGATCGCGGGCGATGTTCTTGCCCTTCCGCGTCCCACGGCCGGTCTCGAACCAGAACGTGCCGTCCACCCAGAGGGCTCCGATGCCGGTGACGTGTGGACTTCCGTCCGGGTTGATGGTCGCCAACCAGCACGTGTGCCGGTTGGGACCGCCCGTCTCCGGGGCTTGGTCCAACCCGTGATCGAGGCGCTCGGCGATGCGGGCCCAGTCGATGAGGGGTGTCCCGTAGAGGTCGGCGAGATTCGTGGCGTCCATGGTGATTCCGACCGCAGACCCCGGCCGAACTCATCGGTCGCCCGCACCCGCCGGTAGCCGTGGTCCGACGACCCGCCGGCCGCGGGAGAGGATGTCGGGATGAAGAGGTTCGGAATCGTGCGGCTCGCCGCCGCCATCGGTGCGCTCGTGCTGGCGGCGGCGGCGTGCAGCAGCGGCGGGTCCGAGGCCGCGACGACCACCCGGCCGAAGGCGGTCGGCACGCTGGTGGGGACGCAGTGGTCGCTCAGCGCCGGTGCGGATCTCGGGGTGCCCACCGTGGGTGTCACGGTCACGGCCGAGTTCGGGAACGCCCGCATCACGGGCAGCAGCGGGTGCAACACGTACAGCGGGAGCTACCGGGTCGCGGGATCCGCGCTGACGATCGGCTCCAACATCGCGGCGACGCGCGTGACCTGTCCACCGGGTCCCACTGCGGTCGACCAGGCGTATCTGGCGCGACTGCCCCGCGTGAAGTCGTTCGCGGTCCGCGGGACGATGCTGCAGCTGCTCGGCGCGGACGGGAAGGCGCTGCTCGTCTACGACGCGGTCGACGCCGTCAAGGCGATCGCCGGGACGTGGAAGGTCGTCAACTATTCGCCGGCCGCCGCGATCCAAACCGTGATCGCCGGCTCCGCCCTCGACGCGACCTTCGCGAGCGGCAAGGTCTCGGGCAGCACCGGTTGCAACCAGTTCAGTGGGGCCTACACGTTGCCGGGCGCCTCCGCGATCAAGATCGGCACACTGACGCAGACGGCGAAGGGGTGTGCAGCGCCACTGCAGACCCAGGAGCAGCAGTACCTCGCCGCGCTCGGGCTCGCGGTCACGTACCGGGTCACTCCCACCACCCTCACCCTGCTGCGGCCGGACGGGACCGTGGCGGTGTCGTTCACGAAGGGCTGACGCCACACCGCCGACGCCGTCGCCCCTCGGTCCCGTGACGGCCCCTACTGCTGGCGATGGTCCTCGAACAGCGCCTCGTTCAGCCGCTGGAGCAGGCGGCCGAACTCGCGGCGGTCGGATTCGGGCCAGTCGTCGAGCAGCTCGTCCATGCGGCGCTCGCGCGCGGACCGCACCGCTTCCATCTTGCGCCGGCCGAGTGGAGACAGCTCGATGAGGCTCACCCGGCCGTCGCTCGGGTCGACCGTCCGGGTGACGAGCCGCGCCGCCTCCATCGTCGCCACCTGGCGGGTGACCGTGGTCGCGTCGAGGCCGAGCGCGGCGGCCAGACCCTTGATGCTGGTCTGGCCGTCACCGGAGAGCGTGCGGGCCAGGAGGTAGCTGGCTCGGTCGAGCTCCCGGTGGATCTGCGACCGCCGGCTCAGTCCCTCGAGGGTCCGGGCCAGGACCGCGAGCTCGAGCTCCACCTGGGCGAGCGATTTGGTGTCGGATCCCATCGGCTGTACTCTACAGCCACATACCTGTATGGCACAGGTATCTGCTCCCCGCTTCGCAGTCCCCCGGCATCGCAGTCCTCTGGAGCGCCTATGAGTACCGCCACCCTGGCTCCGTCGTCGGGCCCGGCCCCCCAGCGCGACGACCGCTACAAGTGGACGGTCCTGTCCAACACCACGCTCGGCGTGTTCATGGCGTCGCTCGACTCGTCGATCGTCCTCATCTCGCTTCCCGCCATCTTCCGCGGCATCAAGCTCGACCCGTTGCAGCCGTCGAACATCGGCTACCTGCTCTGGATGTTGATGGGCTACCTCGTGGTCACCGCGGTGCTGGTGGTCACGTTCGGCCGCCTGGGCGACATGTTCGGCCGCGTGCGCATGTACAACGCCGGCTTCGCCGTCTTCAGCCTGGCGTCCCTCGCGCTGTCGTTGTGCCCGTGGACCGGCGGCAAGGGGGCGATGTGGCTCATCGCGTGGCGCGTGGTGCAGGGCGTCGGTGGCGCGTTGCTGACCGCCAACTCGGCCGCGATCCTCACGGACGCGTTCCACGCCCGACAGCGCGGATTCGCGATCGGCGTCAACGTGATCGCGGGCATGGCGGGCGCGTTCATCGGTCTCGTCGTCGGTGGCATCCTCGCCGACGTCGACTGGCGCGCCGTGTTCTGGATCAACGTGCCCATCGGCGTGTTCGGCACCGTGTGGGCGTACCTCAAGCTCAAGGAGACGGGCATCCGCAAGGCCGCCCGGATCGACTGGTGGGGGAACATCACCTTCGGCGTCGGCCTGGTGCTGATCCTCGTCGGCATGACCTACGGCCTGCAGCCCGCAGGCGGTCACTCGATGGGTTGGACGAGCCCGGTGGTCCTCGCGGAGCTCATCGGTGGCGCGCTCATCCTCGTGCTGTTCTGCCTGATCGAGTCACGCGTCGAGGACCCGATGTTCAACCTGCAGCTGTTCAAGATCCGCGCGTTCGCGGCCGGCAACATCTCCGGCCTGCTCGCGGCGATGGGGCGGGGCGGCTTGCAGTTCGTGCTCATCATCTGGTTGCAGGGCATCTGGCTCCCGCTCCACGGCTACAGCTTCGAGCGCACGCCGCTGTGGGCCGGCATCTACATGCTTCCGCTCACCGCGGGCTTCCTCCTCGCGGGCCCGGTCTGCGGTTGGCTCTCGGATCGGTGGGGCGCGCGTCTGTTCACGACGGGCGGCATGCTGCTGGCCGCGGTGAGCTTCGCCCTCTTGATGTTGCTCCCCGTGAACTTCGGCTTCCCGGTGTTCGGCGCGCTGCTGTTGCTCAACGGGATCGGCACCGGCATGTTCTCCGCACCGAACATGACGGCGATCATGAACGCGGCGCCGCCCGATGAGCGCGGCGCGGCGTCCGGCATGCGGGCGACGTTCCAGAACACCGGCATGGTGGTCTCGATCGGCCTCTTCTTCTCGCTCATGATCGTCGGCCTGTCGGCGTCGCTCCCCGGTGCGATGGCGAGCCGGCTCCAGGCCAACGGTGTGACCCACGCGAGCGCGGAGCGGATCGCGCACACTCCCGCGGTCGGCAGCCTCTTCGCCGCGATCCTCGGCTACAACCCGATGCAGAAGCTGCTCGGAGCGCCGGGACCCAACGGTGGCCCGAGCGTGCTCGCGCAGCTCTCCAAGCACCAGGCGGCCACGATCACCGGCAAGGAGTTCTTCCCGCACCTGATCTCGGGCCCGTTCAAGGACGGCTTGATCATCGCGTTCTCTGCCGCGCTGGTGATGTGCCTGATCGCGGCAGCGGCCTCGTGGGCCCGCGGCTCGAAGTACGTGCACGGTGACGCGGCCGCTCCGGAGGACGACGGCGTCGGGCCCTTCGGCGCGCCGCTCGACGAGCACGCGGCCCCGGGCGAAGCGCCCGAGCCCGAGGAGTGGGTACCGGCCTAGGTGGGGGGCGCGACGGCCGGTGACGCGGAGGTGCCTGCGCGTCGCCGGCCCGTCGCCGGATTGAGCGACGCCGGGGCGCGCGCCAGACTCGGTGGTGGACCTGCGCGGGGAGTCGATCGTGCTCGAACCGGTGCGCGCGGCCCACGTGTCCGCGTTGGTCCGGATCCTCCGGACGCCGGAGGTCCGGTCGCGCTGGGGTGACGAAGCCGCGTCGCCGGAGTGGCCGTTCGACGATCCGTCCGCGGTGCGCTTCGCGATCGTCGTCGACGGACAGGTACACGGCATGGTCCAGTACGGCGAGGAGAACGAGCCGCGCTACCGGCACGCGTCGATCGACATCTTCGTTGATCCCGGGGTCCAGGGGCGCGGCATCGGACGCGACGCGGTGCGCACGCTCGCTCTCCACCTGGTGCGGGTCCTCGGTCACCACCGGCTCGTGATCGACCCTGCCGCCGACAACGCGGCCGCGATCCGCTGCTACGCCGCGGTCGGCTTCCGCCCCGTCGGGATCATGCGCGAATACGAGCGCGACGTCGACGGTGAGGGCTGGCACGACGGTCTTCTGATGGAGCTGCTCGCTGCGGACCTCGACGTCGGCCGCCGCGAGGCCTGAGCCGGAACGACGCCCCGACCGGGCGACGGCGGCCGCGAATGGTGCCGGTGGTCACCCCGATGGGTGCCGTTGGTCCCTATCGGCCGTGAACCACACGGGCGCACCCTGGGTGCAGGCACCTCGCCGCGCATCTCTCCCAAGGAGCACCCATGAGCACGTTCACCGCCTCACCCCCTCCGATCGTCGATCAGCCGAACACTCCGACGACTCCTCACGACCCATCGGCCCCCGGTCGCCGCACCGCGCTCGGCTTCATCGCCACCCGCCGCGTCGTCGAGATCATGTTGACGGTCATCCTCGGCGTCGGCGGTGGTCTCCTGCTCTTCGGCGCCAACTTCGGCCACAACATGGTGCACAAGCAGCTCGCATCGCAGGACATCTCCTTCCCGGTCAAGGGCAGCCCCGGCCTGACTCCCGCCGAGTTCCCCGATCTCCAGCAGTACGCCGGACAGAAGGTCGACAGCGGGCCGAAGGCCAAGGCCTATGCCGACGGCTTCATCAAGCGCCACCTCGCGGCCGTCGCCGGCGGCAAGACGTACTCCCAGGTGAGTGCGGCATCACTCGCCGATCCCACCAACGCGAAGTTGCAGGGCCAGGTCGCCACCATGTTCAAGGGTGAGACCCTGCGCGGACTGCTGCTCTACGCCTGGGGCTGGTCCGTCGTCAGCACCATCGCCCTCTACGCGGCCATCGGCGCCCTCATCGGCTTCCTGGTCATGGCCATCGTCACGATCGGCGACTTCTTCGCCGATCCCCGCATCGCCGCCCGTCACATCCGGCTCGACGCGTAGCCGGTCATCGACCCGAACGGAGGAACGGTCATGCATGCACTCGTGTACCACGGTCCCGGCCGGAAGGTCTGGGAGGAAGTCCCCAAGCCGGTCATCCTCGACGACACCGATGCCATCGTGCGGGTCGACGCGACGACCATCTGCGGTTCGGACCTGCACATCCTCAAGGGTGACGTCCCGGAGGTGACCGACGGCCGCATCCTCGGTCACGAGGCCGTCGGGACCGTGGAGAGCGTCGGCCGGTCGGTCAAGAACGTCCGACCGGGCGACCGGGTGCTGGTGTCGTGCATCTCTGCCTGCGGCGCGTGCAGCTACTGCCGCGAATCCCGTTACGGCCAGTGCACCGGTGGCGGCGGCTGGATCCTCGGCCACATCATCGACGGCACGCAGGCCGAGTTCGTGCGGGTGCCGTTTGCCGACACCTCCACGTACCCCGTGCCCGCCGGAGCGGAGGACGAGGACATCCTCATGCTCTCCGACATCCTCCCGACGGGATACGAGGTCGGCGTCCTCAACGGCCAGGTCCGGCCCGGTGACGTCGTCGCCGTGGTCGGGGTGGGTCCGATCGGGCTCTCGGCGATCATGGGCGCACGGCTCTACAGCCCCAGCCACATCGTCGCCATCGATCTCGCCGACAGCCGGCTGGAGGCCGCGAAGCAGTTCGGTGCGGACGTCACGGTCAACAGCGGTCGCGAAGACCCGCTCGAGGTCGTGCGCAGCCTCACCGGCGGACTCGGTGCCGACGTCGCGATCGAAGCGGTCGGCGTACCGGCGACGTTCGAGCTCGCGACCACGCTCATCCGGCCCTGCGGGCACGTCGCGAACATCGGCGTCCACGGGCAACCCGCGACGCTGCACCTGGAGCAGCTCTGGACCAGGGACGTCACCATCACGACCGGTTTGGTCGACACCAGCTCGATCCCGACGCTCCTCCGGCTCCTCGGCGATCACCTCGAGGTGCGTCCGTTCGTCACCCACCACTTCGCGATGCGTGACTTCGTCGCGGCCTACGAGACGTTCGAACGCGCCGCCGACACCGGCGCCCTGAAAGTCGTCGTGACGCCGTGACCGCGCACGCGCGTTCCGCCGACGCCGGGACCACGACGCTCTCCGACCGCGAGTGCCGCGCGCTGCTGGCGCAGACGACCGTGGGCCGGATCGGGTTCGTCGCCGACGGCCTTCCGGTCATCCTCCCGGTCAACTACCGGGTGGGGGACATCGGCGGCGGGCTGTGGATCGTCCTCCGGGTCCGCGCCGATCACGCGATCGACAACGCACCGGACTTCGTGGCCTTCGAGATCGACGGCATCGACGCGGACCGCCGTGAGGGTTGGTCGGTGCTGGTGCGAGGGGCACTGCACCACCTCGACGAGCAGCAGATCGAGCAGCTCGCCTTGGTGGCGGACCCGGCGCCGTGGCCACAGGACGAGCGGACGTCGTGGATCGCGGTCAAGTCGCGGACCATCAGTGGGCGCCGGATCACTGGTCCGGGCCTCGAGTGGGCGTTCTCGACCGATGCCTACCTCTGAGCGCTTGCTCACCCGTCGTGACGCCCTCGACCTGCTCCTCGCCGGAGGTCGGGGACGCGTCGCCGCCACCCGCAGAGCGGTGCCCATCATCATCCCCGTCACGTTCGGCGTGGTCGACGACGACGTCGTCTTCAGCCCCGAAGCCGGTGAAGGCCGCGACCAGGCGATCACCGACGCCGTGGTTGCGTTCGAGACCGACAAGCTCGGGGCCGACGGTCATACGGAATGGGAGGTGCACGTCACAGGTGTCGCCCGGGTGCTCGACGACGCGACGGGGCTGCACCGCTTCCGCCTCTCGTCGCCGGTCGTCACCGGATGGCGGTCCCGCTCCTAAGCGGTCGGCCACGCCCGGACGCTCCAACGGAGCAGGGTCCCCGAGCCGTCGTCGCGGGCGCGCAACTCGAGGTCGCCGCCCAGGACCTCGGCCCTGCGACGGAGGTTCGCGATGCCCGCGCCCCCCGGCCGCTCCCCGGTCCCCGCGCCGCGGCCGTCGTCGCTCACTGTCACCACGAGGTCATGGTCGACCACCGCCACGGTCACGGCCACCGTCGACGCTCCCGCGTGCCGGACCACGTTGGACAGCGCCTCGCGCAGGACGCTGAGCAGCTGTTCGCCCACCCGCTCGTCGATCCGCTGGTCGATCTGATCCTCGACGGCGAGCGTCGGCGCGAACCCGAGACTCGCCGAGGCTTCGGTGGCCAGCGAGAAGATCTCGTCGCGCAGCGTCCGTCCTGCGACGCGCGGGCTCTGCAGGGCGAAGATCGTGGAGCGGATCTGGCGGATGGTCTCGTCGAGCTCGTCGACGGCCTCCTGGACGCGCGTTGCCGCGGCGGTGTCGTCGATGGTGCGCACCGCGGCCTGGAGCCCGAGACCGGTGGCGAACAGCCGCTGGATCACGGTGTCGTGGAGGTCGGCGGCGATGCGTTCGCGGTCTTCAAGGAGCGACAGCTCACCGACCCGGGCGAGGAGGCGCGTGTTCTCGATCGCGATGCCCGCCGCGCCGGCCAACGCGACCGCGAGGATCTCGTCCTCCTCGGAGAACGCCTCGGCTCCTCGCTTGTCGGTCAGGTAGAGGTTGCCGAATACCTGCCCCCGTACCCGTACGGGAACGCCGAGGAACGACGTCATGGGCGGGTGATGATCAGGGAAGCCGTAACTGTCGGGGTGGTCGCCCAGCCGCGCGAGCCGGATCGGCCGCGGCTCCACGATGAGCAGTCCGAGGATCCCGTGTCCCGCGGGCAGGTGGCCGATGCCGGCGATCTGCTCCGGTGTCATGCCGACGTTGACGAACTCCGAGAGGCCCTCGCCGGCCGCGTCGAGCACCCCGAGCGCGCCGTACCGCGCGTCGATCAGCACCATCGCCGACTCGACGATGTGGAGCAGCACCGCCGGCAGCGACCAGTCGGATCCGATCGCGAGCACCGCGGTCACGAGCGCGCGCAGTCGCTTCGGGTCCTCGACGCCACGCAGCGGGCTCACGGTTGGGTCCGACGGCGCTCCGCGAGCGTCGCCGCGTAGGCGGCGGCCTCGGTTCGGCGTTCCATGCCCAGCTTCGTGAGGAGGTGGCTGACGTAGTTCTTCACCGTCTTCTCGGAGAGGAACATCGTCTCGCCGATCTGGCGGTTGGTCATGCCTTCGGTGATCAGGTCGAGGATGCGGCGTTCTTGGGGGCTCAGCGCGCCGAGGGGATCGGCAACCGGCGTCCGCAACCGTTCGAGCACCCGGGCGGTGACCGCCGGATCGAGCAGGCTCTCGCCCGCGCCGACGCGCCGGATGGCGTCGACGAGGTCGGAACCCCGGATCTGCTTCAGCACGTAGCCGGAAGCGCCGGCCATGATCGACGCGAAGAGCGCCTCGTCGTCGGCGAAGCTCGTGAGCATCACGCACGCCACCGTCGGGTGCGACGAACGGATCTCCCGGCACACCTCGACCCCGGAGAGGCCCTTGGACCCGTCGCCCAGGCGCACGTCGAGCACGGCGACGTCGGGCCGGGCGGCGGGAATGCGCTGGATCGCCTCCTCGCCGGTACTGGCCTCACCCACCACCTCGATGTCGTCCTCGGCCGACACCAACTCGCGGACTCCCCGCCGGACCAGCTCGTGATCGTCGAGGAGGAACACGCGCGTGGTCATCTGCGCATCGTGCCAGCTGAGACGGGCCGCCGCGCCCGTAACGGCCCCGTGCCGGACGCCGCGACCGCGAGTACCGTCGGGAAAGGGCGGGAAACGGCGGGAAACCGATCGTCGGCCGTTCCATCTGTCGGTAGCTGCCCTGGACCCCGGTGGCGCAACTCGTCGTCGAGGGCGCCTGAGATGACCACTTCTCCACCGCGGCTGCTGGTGCGGGCGATCCGGCCGGACGACCGCGCCGCGATGCTCGAGTTCCACGCGGGCCTGTCGCCGGAGACGGTCTACTTCCGCTACTTCAGCCCGCACCCGCGGCTCAGCGAGGTGGACCTCGGCCGCTTCACGTGCGTCGACGGCACCGACCGGCTCGCGGTCGTGGCCTTCGACGGCGCGCGGATGGTGGCGGTTGCCCGGGTGGATCGCCTCCCCGCGACGAATCGCGCCGAAGTGGCCGTGGTCGTCAGCGACGACTTCCAGGACCGCGGGGTGGGCACCGCGTTGCTCGAACGACTGGTGCTGGACGCGCGAGCGGTCGGCATCGAGGTGCTCGAGGCTGATGCGCTCGCGTCGAACCACCGGATGCTCGCGGTCTTCCATCACCTCGGCTTCCCGGTGCGGAACACGTGGGAGGCGGGCGTCGCCCACGTCGCCTTCGCGATCGCGCCGAACGACGGGTACGCCCGCGCGGTCGCAGCGCGTCATCGCTCCTTCGAGTTCGACCAGGAGATCGAGGCCGAGGGGGATCCATGCTGAGAGCCTGCGCGCTCCTACCGGCCCGTCGGATCCCGCAGCCACTCGGCGTAGACCCACTTGCCGAGCCCGTCGCTTGCGTACGCGCCGCAATGGTCGGACTCGGCGCGCACCAGGAACAGCCCCCGACCGCTCGATCTCGTGGTCGTGAGCGGCAGGCTCGGGTCGAACCGCGGCTGCCGGTCGCTGGCGTCGTACACCGCCACGACTGCGCGGTCTGCACCCGTCAGCAGCCGGAACCGAGCTGGTTGCGATCCGTGGCGCAACGCATTGGCGATCAGCTCCGTGCTCGCGAGGGCGATCGCGTCGAGCCGGGGCTCCAGCCAGCAGCCGGCGAGGATCTCGCGGATGCGGTGGCGCACGAGCGGCGCGTCGAGGGCCTCGGTCAAGGGATGCTCGAACACGAGGTCGAGGTCCTCGGTGTCGACGGCGACGGGGTCGGGCTCGAACAGGTTCACCACCGACCATGTTTCCTTAAATTCCGCCGCCGCTGCGGCGCGACTCATGTTCGGGAGTCGGGCATCGGGCGGGAACTCGGCGCGCCAGAATGATTGCGCTTCCGGCCGCTCCCCGCCGATGCACATCGAGCATGGCGTCACCGTCGTTGCTGCGACCCCCGGACGGTCCTGTGTGAGCCCACAACCCACGACAGCGGTGGTCGTCGACGACGTGGCGCTGCTGCGCCTGGGGATCGCGACCGTCCTCGAGGCGATGGGTGTCGACGTGGTGGCCGAGACCGGCTGCGGCCGCGATGTCCCACGGCTGGTCCAGGAGTGCCGGGCGGGCATCGTGGTCCTCGGCATCGTGGCCGACCTCGCTCCGCCGGAGATCGTCCGGCGACTGAAGGCGCTCGACCCGCCCCCGGTCGTCGTGGCGCTGATGCAGCGGACCCACCGCGAGGAGCTCGCGGCGCTCCTCAGCCTCGACACCGAAGGGCTCGTCGTCCGCTCGGCCGGGCGGGAGGAGCTGACGCTGGTGCTCGAGCACGTGGTCAAGGGCGAGCGGGTGGTCTCGCCCGTGCTCCTGGCCGCCCTCGCCGGCGCGGTGGGACCCACCGAGCTCGACCCTCCCGACGAGCTGAGGCTCACCGTTCGCGAGCGGGAGGTGCTGGCGCTCCTCGCCGAGGGACGGGCGAATCGTGAGATCGCCGGTGCCCTGTTCGTGACCCTGGCCACCGTGAAGACCCATCTCGCGCACATCTACACGAAGCTCGGCGCCCGGAACCGCAACGAAGCCCTCGGCCGGGCGGTCGAGCTCGGGCTCTTCGCCTGACCGGAAGCATCGCTGTCGTTCGTTTTGGCGCCGCCTTGGGTACTCC
>JAODBH010000033.1 GCA_025463865.1 Actinomycetes bacterium
TGACCCGGCGCAACCGGGTCAGCGGGAATCCGACCCCGGTGCCTTCATAGGGTCCGGCATCCTGACGGGACACGACGAGGTCGACGCTCACGCCCAACTCAGGCAGCGCGAGGTAGTTCACGAGCTCCCGGTCTTCGATGACGTCGCGCACGAAGGTCAGGTGCACCGGACAAGGTCCCTCGAGCGACGTGTCCGGCGAACGCACGCCGACGCGGTCACCCGGAGCGTGCAATGCGGGTCGCGCCGATCGGCTGCCGGGCCGCGGACGCGGCGAGCGATCCTTTGTCGACCAGCGCCCGCACCATCTGTTCCGCTCGCACGTCCCAGGTGTTCGCGGCGGCCCAGGCCCGGCGCCGCCGCATCGGCTCGGCATCTCGTGACCGCAGCGCCTCCCGGAGCGTCGACACCCAACCTTCCGGCGACGTCGGGCAGGTCACGAGCTCCGGAAGTTCGAGACACTCACGGATGGGTGTCGACACCACCGGAATGCCGTGCGCGAGGTACTCGTACATCTTGACCGGATTGATCGAGTCGCCGACGAACCCGCGCCGGAACGGAATGACTCCCACGTCGAACGTCGCCAACAGACGACTGGTCTCATCGAAGTCGATGACGCCGGGCATGACGACGTTCGGAAGGTCGGCCAACCGGCTGAACTCGCGCGCCATGGAGTCCAGCTGACGACCCGCGAAGAAGAACTCGACGTCGGGCATCGATGTCGCCACCTGCTCCACCAACCGCGTGTCGAAGCGCCAGTCCAAGGTCCCCAGATAGCCGACCCTCGAGCTCAGCCGACGCGGCGCGACCGTGGCGACGTCCTGACACGCGTTGGGGACGTTGATGACCTCGTAGCCGGCTGCACGAGCCTCGTCGGCCAGCGTTCGCGCCGTCGCCGTGACCAGGTCTGCGCCCTTCAGCATCTGGGGGAGCGACCGCCGGTACTGCTCGAGGCTGTTCTCGACAAAGGGCGGATCGATCAGATCGACGATCGTCGCGATCGGCGACAGGCCCAACGTCGAGTAGGGACCGTGGCCCACGCGATAGAGGACGAAGCGCTCGACGCCGATCGAGCGGGCGAACGCGCGCAATTGGCGGGCGATCAGGGGCGTCATGTGCCGCCGCAGACGTACCGGCCGCAGCCGCGCAGCCGCTCCGAAATCGACCGCGACGGTGGTCAGCCCGTTGCGATCGTCGAGCGCCCGTTCCACAGTCGGTCTCCGGGAGGACGACACGAAGCGCGTGGTCAGCACCGGAACCCGTCGGGCGAGCGCTTCCGCGAGCATCTGCTGGCGGGCCGGTATGAACGGTCCTTCGTACCGGTCGCACCAATGAAGGATGCCGGTTGCGGCTTCGTGCCTCATCGCCGAGGGCAGCAACGGTTGCATCCCGGGCGGGACCCGTCAGCGGTCATATCGCACTCGTGTTGGACCGGGGCGCTGCCACTCCGGAACTGCTGTCTGCTGCGACCATCGAGAAGTCGGAGACCGTGGGACCGTGATTGGGCTCGAGGGTGCGGATCGCGTGGTGAACGGCGTACGGCAGCACCCGCACCGTGCACGCGGCATCGAGGTAATCGAGAATCTCGTTCGAGCAGAGCACCACATCGACGAGATAGTCCCCCGGCTTCAGCCACGGAGACCGGAGCTCGAACAACCACGCCCCGGATCGATGGTCCACCCCGTCGACCCCGGCCCCGACGAGTCGACCGTCGCAGTGCGCAAGCAGCACGCCCGTGACGCTGTCTCTCACGTGGATCGAAGGCCACACGGTCAGCGCCTGCAGCGTCTCGGATTCCGCCTCGATCGCGATGCGGACCGGTTCGCCGACCCGCGTCTCCGCCGACAACGATTCGACCTTCGACAATCGCCAGTGCCCGCTGCCTGTCCGAGTTCTCGTCCCGAGGTCGGCCGGCCCGCTCCCGAGCGTGGCGAGGTAGGACGAGATCAGCTCCTCCGGTGGACCGTCCTGGACCAGATGTCCATCCGAGATTCGCAGCGCCCGCGTGCACAGGGCGGCAACCGAGTCGAGCTGGTGCGAGACGTAGATCACGGCCCGACCCTCGTCCCCCAGGCTCCCCATCTTCGCGAGGCACCGCTTTTGGAACTCGGAGTCGCCGACGGAGAGCACCTCGTCCACGAGCAGGATCTCCGTGTCGAGGTGCGCGGCAACCGCGAAGGCGAGCCGCACGTACATGCCGCTCGAGAACCGCTTCACGGGCGTGTCGAGAAAGCGCTCCACCCCTGCGAACGCCACGATCTCGTCGAAGCGGCGATCGATCTCCTTCGTCCGCATCCCGAGGATGGCGCCGTTCAGGTAGACGTTCTCGCGGCCGGTCAGCTCCGGGTGGAAGCCGGTGCCGACCTCGAGCAGGCTCCCGATCCGGCCGTAGAGCCGGATCTCGCCCTTGGTCGGCGGCGTGATCCGCGACAACAGCTTGAGCAAGGTGCTCTTGCCGGCGCCGTTCCGCCCGATCACGCCGAGGACCTCGCCCTTCGGAACGTCGAAGCTGACGTCCTGCACCGCCCAGAACGTCTCCCGCTCCTGGCGGGAGAACGGGTGCCGGGCCCGGTCGAGGAGCTGCTCGGCCAGCGTGATGTGGTGCTCGGCCTGGTGCCGGATCGTGTACGCCTTCGACAAGCCGCGGACGGAGATCGCGAGGTCGCTAGATGACATCGGCGAACTTCCGCTCCATGTGCGCGAAGACGAACGAGCCGACGACGAAGCACGCGATCGCGCACCCGATGCCCCACAACGCCGGGAAGAGGTCCGGTCGTGCGGTGCCGATCACCGCCCAGCGGAAACCCTCCAGCAGCCCGGTGAGCGGGTTGAGCTCGTACAGGAACCGCGCCGAGTGCGGGACGTTCGCCAGCGCGTACCCGACGGGGCTGATGAACAGGAGGAGCTGCGTCGCGACGGGGAGCACGTACTGCACGTCGCGGTACGGCACCATCAGCGCCGCGGCGAGCAGCCCGAAGCCCGACGCCAAGAGGAGCACCGCGGCCAACCACAGGGGAAGGGTCACCAGGCTCCACCCCGGCGCGACCCCGGCGAGCGGCCAGATCACCGCCATCATCAGCATGCTCACGACGAAGTCGACCAGCACCGAACCCACGGTGGAGAGCGGCAGCACGAGACGGGGGAAGAAGATCTTCGACACGAGGGCCGAGTTGCCGACGAGCACGGCGCTCATGCGGGTGAGCACGCCGCTGAACGCGTTCCACGCCAGCATCCCGGCGAACGCGAACGCGAAGTACGGCACGCCCTGGCTGGAAAGTCCGGCGACGCTGCCGAAGACGAACGCGAACGCCCCGGCCGTGAGGAGCGGCTGGAGCACCACCCACAGGACGCCGAGGGCCGTCTGGCGATAGCGCAGGGTGAGATCGCGACGGGCGAACCGCACGAGCAGGTCGCGGAACTGCCAGAGCTCACGCAGGTTGAACGGCGCCCACCGGCGGGGCGGCCGGATGACCAGCCACGGGCTCGGCTCCGCCGGGACCCCAGGCGCGGCCATCGCTAGGACGCCCCGAACGGCTTGCTCGAACCGGGCTTCGAGCTCGAGTGCCCGTTGCCACTCCCGTTGCCGTTGCCGTTCCCGTTGCCATTGCCGGTGGTGGGCGGCCCGAGGGGCAATGCCTGCGTCTTGCGCCACGCCAGCTCCTGCTTGCGCTCGCGCAGATAGTGCGCGGAGGTCTCGGAGCCGCGGGCCACCTCGTCCTTCCGGCTGGGACGGGTTCCGTTGAGCACCACGCCGAGCGGCGTGATCGGGGAACCGCGCCACGACCGCATCGTGCGGCGGAGCGCCGCACGTCGCGTGCTTCCGGGCCGTACGACGAGGACGACGCCGTCGACGAGTCCGGTGAGGCTCGCGGCCTCGGACAGGAGCGCGAGCGGCGTGTCGATCACGACGAGGTCGGCGCTCGCGGTGAGGGCCTGGATCAACGCGCCGGCGCGGGCGGAGGACAGCAGCTCGGCTGCCCGGGTGCTGAGCAAGGGGGAGGGCGAGGCCGCGATCGTCGCCGGCAACCAACGGAGGTGCTCGATCCGGGTCTGCATGAGCGCACGGCTGAGCACGGCCGGATCGGAGAGGTCGAGATCGACGTCCACGAGGAGCTCGGCCAGCCCACGGTCCGGGGTGTTCCCCATCGTCGGCCTCCGGCCGGGAAACAGCTCGCGGTGGACCGTCGGTGCCCGGAGATCGGCCGATACGAGGATCGTGTTCAGGCCGGAGAGCGCGTACGCGGCCGCGAGGTTCGTGGCCACCGTCGTCTTGCCGTCGCCCGACTGCGGGCTCGTGACCGCGATGCTCGCGGGCGAGCCCCGATCGACGGTCCACATCAGGGAGGCCCGGAGCGCGCGCACCGACTCCGCGTACCGGGAGCCGGGCGCGTCGCCCACCCGGAGCCGACGTTTCCGCAGATTGCGGTCCTTCGGAAGCTCACCGAGGGTGCGGAGGCCCGCGACGTCCTCCACCCACTCCCGGTCCCGCACCTTGGTGTCGAGCGCCTCACGCAGCGCCGCGAGCCCGATGCCGATGAGGAGCCCGATCAGCGCGCCCTGGAGACCCCGGGTGACCGGCGAGGTGGAGCTGCTCTTCACGGCGCCCTGCGCGGGAAGCAGGAACTTCACGCCGCTGTCGTGACTCGTGAGGGAGGCCTGGAACTGCTGCTGGTTGGCGAACACCGCTTGGTACTGGCTGAGCCACACGGTCTTCGACGTCTCGAAGGCCGTGGTGTCGGGATTGGTCAACCTCGAGATGGCTTCTTGCGCATTGATCTGGCTGATCTGGGACTCGATGTCCTGCAACTGCTTGTTGGTGCCGGCGATCTGCGCGTTGAGCGCGCCCTCCCGGGTGGTCCACCGGGTGTCGATGACCGATTGGGCCACCGCGTTCGCCACTTTGGTCGCCTGGTCCGGCGTGGCGGCCGAGGTGTCGATGGTGACGGTGCGCGCGGGGAGGTTCACCGACGCCTTGACGGTCGCGCCCAGCGGCCCGGTGCCGGTTCCGAGCTTCCTCGCGGCATCGGCCAGAACCTCGGGGGCGGTGGCCTGACGTTGGAACGTGCTGGCCAACACCGTCGAGAGCACCGGGGCTGCGTCACCCGCGGTCGGTTGGACCGCCAAGGGCAGGGTTCCGTCCGGGCCCACGGCGGGCTCGACGTAGAGCTGCGCGTGCGCCTGATAGCTGGACGACTGGTCGTGGTGGGCCACGAATCCCGCGACCAGGCCGACGACGATCGCGGCCTGGAGCACGACCCACCACTCACGTCGGACGACATCCAGGTAGCGGCGGATCGCGGCGTCGGTCACGGGAGCTCCGGCTTCGGTACATCGAGCAGACCGGCATCGAGCGCCCGGGCGACAGCCTGGGACCGGTTGCGAACCCCGAGCTTACGAAAGAGCAGCCGTTGCGTGTTCTCGACCGTCCGCGGCGAGATCGCGAGTCGCAGCGCGGTCTGCTTCACCGACAATCCAGCTTCGATCGCGAGGAGGATCTCCCGTTCACGGGCGGTGATCGGTGGAGGACTCTCCGGAGTCGGCCCGCCGCGGGCGTGCAAGGCCTCGACGAGGAGGCCGGCCTGACGCCGCGTGAGCGCGCTCTCACCGCGAGCGGCGCGGTCCAGCGTGTCGACGAGCTCCGACGGCGCACACGCCCGTGTCCGCACCGCGCTCGCGCCGGCTTCGATCAGCTCGACCAATCCCGACCCGGCAGGCTCCTGGACCACGAGTGCCACGGCCGGGCGACCGAGCGCGCGCACCTGCTCCCATTCGGCGACGCCGGGATCGTCGAGCACCAGCACGTCGGCATCTTGCACGGCCTGGCCGCGAAGGACGCGCAGCGACGCGCGCTCGAGCACGGAGGCGATGGCCTCGGCCCGCAACGGCCGGGGCCCGACCACGGCGACCGACGGCGCGCCGCTCACCCTTGCCCCGCTGCCGTGGCGTCGGTGCTCGTCGCCGGTTCGAGCAGCCCGGCACGGAGCGCGATAGCGACCGCGTGGGCCTGGTTCTGCACGCCGAGCCGTTCGAAGATCCGCTGCTTGTGCTGCTCGACCGTACGGATGCTGATACCGAGGGCCGCCGCGACACCACCGGACGTGCGGCCGTCGGCCACGAGCGCGAGCACGCTCCGCTCACGCGGAGTGAGCGGCATGGGCCCGATCGTGGGGCGCGTCCATCGCAACCGCGTGCGGGCTTCGCTGCCGGCCACCGCGTCGATCAGCGACGCAGGGTCGGCGCTCGTGTCGACCAGCGTGACGAAACCGGCGGCGAGCGCGACGCCCACCAGCGCGGGTGGCAGCGAGTCGTGCACGCCCACCACCCGCACGTCGGGGAAGCGACGTTCGGCGAACGCAGCCACATCCGATGCGTCGCGCAGATGCACGAGGACCACATCGAACGGGACGTCGAGCTGGTCGAGCTCACGCAGCGAAGCAACACACGCGACCACCTCGACGGTCGCACCGCCCACGATCAGCGCGAGGCCTTCCCTCAGGATCACTTCCTGCGCGATCACGGCGAGACGCGACGTGCTGACGGCATCGCTCACGGGCGCACCACCCTTCCGGTGGTCCGAGCGCTGGAGAGGGATGCGTTCCGGTGCGCTGCGTCCATGGTTCCTACCGATTGACCTGCCGTGACGCGACACGCGAACGGTAGCGGGGATGCTCCGATCGTCAACCACGAGTGCCCGAAGTACGGGACTCGTCGCCACGGCAAGTGACGTTGGGTGCTCTGCGTGCAAAACCCGAGGAATACTCTCCGTGATATAGAGCGAATGCTCTCCGTGGGAATGGAGCGAATACTCTCCGTGAGATCCCGAGCGACGCAGGTATTTCGCCAACTCGCTCGGTGAAAGCCCTGCAGCTTTCCACGATCGAGCGCCTCGATCAACCAGTGAATGTGAACAACCAGTTTCACCACACTGATCGTTGGGTGTGAGCCAATACCCGGGGTTCGATACCCGCGCGATCGTTGTGCCGCAAGGGTTCGCGGCTCGCATGGGGCACTTACCCGACCCGCGGATATCTGGCGCGTTTGCGGATGAAGATCGTGTTTTAGCCGCGAACTTCGGGCGTTTGAGTGCTAGGAAGCGGCGCAGCACTTCCCGAGGGCAGGGGCACGGCACGGGATGGACACGCCACTGAGCCAGGCGACGGTCGCGTCTTCGATACGAGCCAAAGAGGTCGGCATCTCGCGTCTTCGCGAGGTCGATAGGACGAAGGTCGATCAGGCAAAGATCGCCATCGTGCACGACTACCTGACCGTCATCGGGGGCGCCGAACGGGTCGTGCTCTCGATGATCCACACGTTCCCCAAGGCCCCGATCTACACGTCGCTGTACGAGCCGAAGACCATCATTCCGGAGCTGGCCAGCGGCCATGACATCCGGGCCAGCGTGCTCAACCGAGTCGGGCTCTTCCGGCGGAACCACCGGACCGCCATGCCGATCCTCGGACCGACGTTCAGCCGCATCAAGATCGACGCCGACGTCGTGCTGTGCAGCTCGAGCGGTTGGGCCCACGGCGTGCAGACGTCGGGCCGGAAGCTCGTCTACTGCCACAACCCCGCCCGCTGGCTCTACCAACGGACCGAATACCTGCAACAGGGCAACCGGTTGTGGTGGCTCATGGCGACCGGCATGCACCCGTACCTCCGGCGCTGGGACCGCGCCGCGGCCGCCAGCTGTGATCGGTACGTGGCGAACTCCTCGATCGTGGCCGAACGGATTCGCAACGCGTATTCCATCGACGCCGAGGTCCTCCCGCCGCCCACGTCCTTCGAGTCCACCGGTCCCCTCCGGGCCGTCTCCGGGCTCGAGGCCGGCTTCTTCCTGAGTCCGGGGCGGCTCATGGGGCACAAGAACACCGCTGCGCTCGTCGAGGCGTTCGCGGCGCACCTTCCCGACCTCCAGCTCGTGATCGTCGGCGTCGGCCCCGAGGGTGAGCGCCTCGCGGCCGGCGCGCCACCCAACGTGCACTTCACCGGACAGGTCGACGACGACGAGTTGCGCTGGCTCTACGCCAACTGCACCGCGTTGATCTCGGCCTCGCGGGAGGACTTCGGGCTGACGCCGCTCGAGGCCGCGTGCTTCGGGAAGCCCTCGGTGCTCCTCCGCTACGGTGGCTTCCTCGACACCATGGTCGACGGCGAGACCGCCGTCTTCTTCGACCAACCGGAGCCCGCCGCGATCGCGATCGCCGTCATCCGCGCCCGAACCGAGTCCTGGGACCAGGCCGCGATCCGGGAGAACGCGCAACGGTTCTCGACGCCACGGTTCCAGGAGCGGCTGCGGGCCATCGTGGCCGAGGAACTTCGGGAGCAGGGCTGAGCGCAAGGTCCGTCGCTGCCGGCGGCGGCGAGGCGGTTGCGGGAGGCCTGCTCCTCGCCACCGTCCTGGCCGCCCCTTGGTTGATCACGCCGCTCCGCGAGACCGACGCAAACCGGCTCGAGGTTCTCGCCGGTGCGGGCATCGGCGTGTGGGCCGTGTCGACACTGCTCGCCGGGAGGCGGCCTCGGATCCCACCGGTGCTCGCCGTGCTGGTCGCCGCGGTCATCGGCTGGGGCGCGCTCCTGACCTACAACGCCCGCGGCCGCTACCGCGCGGCCTCGCACACGATCGTCGAGATCACCCGCCCGATCGCGTGGCTGCCCGGAGGCGTCGAGCGCGCGGTCTCCACCCGCACGACGGTGCAGGTCGCCATCGTGCTCGTCGCCACCCTGGTCATGATCGACATCGGCCGTCGGCCCTTCGCCCGACGGGTCGCGCTGGGGGCGCTCGCGCTCAACGGGTCGGCCGTGGCCGTGGTCGGTGCCCTGGGGTGGGCCGGGATCCTGACCGTGTTCCATCATCCGCACGGCCAGGGGGGCACACCGTTCGCCGCCTTCGGCTACCACGGGAACGCGGCCGCCTACCTCGATCTCGCGCTCCCCGCCGCGCTCGTCCTCGTCGCCACGTGCCGATCCGGTCTCGCGCGAGTCGCCGCCATCCTGGCCACTGCGCTGATCCTCACCGGTTCCGCCACCCAGGCCTCCAAGGCCGGGCTCGCGGCCGCGGTCCTGATCGTGCTCGCCTTCACGGTCGCGAGCACGCGTCGGGGCGCGCGCTCGCCGACGCGCGGTGCGCACACTTCCAGGAGGAGTCGGACCGGGCTTCGCGTCGGCGTGGTGGTCCTGATCCTGCTGGTCGCCTCGGCGGGCGCATTCGCGTCGCGCAGCCGTTGGTCGGAGCTTCCCGACGAGCTCGGTGCGCACAACGGTCGCGTGGCCGTGTGGCAAGTGGCGATCGACACGTGGGAGAAGAAGATCGTGACCGGCTCCGGCCCGGGCTCGTTCAAGCTGCTGCTGCCGGGGGTCGCCGCGGCCCAGGAGCCGCAGCTGTTCTCGAAGTGGATCGTCACCGACTACGTGCCCGGCCACCCGGTGACCATCTGGATGGTCGCCGACAACGACCCGTTGCAGACGTTGGCGGAATGGGGACTGATCGGAGCCCTGCTGTTCGCGGCGATCCTGCTCTGGCCCGTCGTGCGCGGCCTGCAGCTGCGGTCCACCCAACACCTCGACCGCGCCGTGCAGATCGGCGGCCTCATCGCGCTCGGGGTGCTGTACCTGCACATGCTGATCGACGCCCCGCTGCAGATCTTCGCGATCCAGCTCACCGGCGGACTCTGGGCGGCAATCCTGATCGCGACCACCGACGCCTCGTCCGGTTCCCCGTCTTCGGACCGCCGAGCCGACTCCGCCGAACCGGTCGTGACCATCTTCGACGCATGGCCGACCGAGCCGGAACCGCGGGAGGCACGGATGCGCGGCCGCGGCCGGGTGGGCTGAGGTTCGGCGGTCGCGGGCCTCGGCGAAGTTGCCGGGGCCGAAGTTCTCGTTGCGCAACGACCGTTCGACCTCGGCCTCGCCGTGACCAGCCTCGTCTGCATCGACGACCCCTCGTTCCACCGCGTGGTACATCCGCCAACCAGACCTCCACCGCGTGGCGCTACGCCTCGATGGTGATGGCCATCTCCGCGGAGGACGCTGCGCGGGCTGCTCCTCGCGAGTTGACTGCGATAGAAACGCCCACACCACCGCTACTCCTGAACGGGGCACGGCCATGCCGACGCTGATCACGTCCCCCACCCGCGTGCACGCCGCCGGCGAACCCCCGAAGGACATCGCCGAGTTCGTCGGCCGGGTCAACACCGGCACCGACGACGTGAGCATCGCGATCATGTCGAGCCCGCCCGGTTGGGGGGAGCCGGCCCAGACGCCGGTCTTCGAGGAGTGGACGCTCGTGCTCGAGGGCGCGGTGCACGTCGAGCACAAGGGCGGCGTGATGATCGCGAGGGAGGGCCAGTGCGTCCACGCGGCTGCCGGTGAGACCGTCCGCTACTCCACCCCGGACGGACCCGCCCGGTACGTCTCGATCTGCAAGCCGGCGTTCTCACCCGTACGGGTCCACCGACACGGTTGAGCGCGGCCCCGCCTCAGGCCGGCCGGATCGAGGCTCACCGCCCGGCGGCCCGGGTTCAGCCGTCGACGGAGGGCCGGAGGATGCAGAACTCGTTCCCCTCGGGATCGCGCATGACCTGCCACTCGTCGGTGGTGAAGACGTCGTCGGCGCGGGTGGCCCCGATGCGCAGCGCGTGGGCGATCGCGGCTTCGTAGTCGTCGCTGCCGACGTCGAGGTGCAGGCGGTTCTTCACCGACTTGGCTTCGGGCACGTGGAGGAAGTCGATGCGCACCGGTCCCCCGACGAGCTCGGCGTCGTCGCCTTCGCGCGTGACGTCCCCGCCGAGCAGCTGCTGCCAGAAGGAGGCGAGCGCGAACGCATCGGTCGAGTCGACCGACAACGCGACGATGCCGTTGACCCCGTTCGCCATTCGTGCAGTGCAGCACGAGCGGGGCGGTGCACGAAACCGGGTGCGGCTCGCGACCGTGGTACGAACCCTGCCGTGACCGTGATCGTGCTGCCGCCATCGGAGGGGAAGGCAACCGGGGGACGAAGGCCCTGGGTGCCGGAGTCCGGACGGTTCGCCGCCCTGGGCGCGGCGCGGCGTGAGGTGGCGACCGCGCTGGCAGCCGCGATGGCCCAGGGGGTCGAGCAGCAGCGGAAGCTCCTCGGAGTGGGCGGCCCGCTCCTCGAGCGCGCCGCGGCTGCGAACGCGCACCTCGTCGGGTCGCCGGCCGTCGCTGCGCACGCGCGGTACCGAGGGGTGGTCCACGACCACCTCGACGTCGGTTCGCTGGGGCCTTCCGAACGCCGGCGCGCCTACGGGTCCGTCGTCATCGTGTCGGCCCTGCTCGGAGCCGTCGCCCTCACCGACCCGGTCCCCGACTACAAGCTCAAGATGGGCGCGAGCCTCCCCGGACTCGGTTCCGTCGCCCGGTTCTGGAGCTCCCTCCTACCGGGCGTCCTCGACGCGGCCGGACGGCGCGGCGAGACTCTCGACCTGCTGCCGAACGAGCACTCGGCCGCTTGGCAACCGCTCGGTCCGCGCGTCACCCGCGTCCGCTTCGACCAACCGGCGGCCGAGGGAGGCCGCGCCCGCGCCGTCGGGCACGGAGCCAAGGCCGTGAAGGGCATCCTCGCCCGCTACGTGCTCGAGCATCCGGGCAAGCTCCACGACGTCCTGCCTGAGTTCACCTGGGAGGGCTGGACCTTCGATCCGTCCGGGAGCCGTCGCAGCTCCCGGACGGACGAAGGGCTCCTCGTGTTCCTCGCCCCCGCCTGACTCAGCTGGCCATCTTGGCGGCGAGTGCCTTGGCGAGATCGTCCTTCGTCATCGCGGACGCGGACTCGATGCCGGCGGACCGCGCCTCCTCCAGGAGCTCGTCCTTGTTCGACGCGGCGGAGAGCGCGTCGGCCGTCATCGGCAGCCCGAGCTCGAGCCGCTTGGTCATGAACGGCGTGGCCATCTGGTCGAGGACCTCTCGGCCGTCCTTGCGCAGCTTCGGGAAGATGTCGTCCTCTTCCTCGTCGACGTGGTGCTTGATGCCCGCCTTGCACGCGTCGAGCGCGGCGCCGAAGCCCGGTTCGTCGGGGGCGAGGCCGATCATCTGCTCGAGTCCCTTGCGGCCGAGATCGTGCTCGACGTTCCCTTCGACGACGTCCTCTTTGCCCGTCACCGGCTCCATCGCGGGATACACCACCGTCTCCTCGAGCTCCATGTGCCCGAGGAGCGAGGTCTTGAGCTCGTTGATCAACGGGGTCCGCGCGTCGCCGTCGGCCTTCTCGATCTTGTCGAAGAGGTCCTCCACCTTCCGGTGGTCGGCCTCGAGGATCTTGGTCACGTCCATCGGTTCCTCCTGTCGGGTCGGGGGAGCCGGCTCGCGCCGCTCGGGGCGGACGATGCCCGTCCGCGCCCGGCGACAAACGTCGGTGGGTCTCCGCGCCTACCTCGGGGGGAGCTTGACGATCGAGATGTAGAACTCGTCGACCTTGCGCACCACGTTGATGAACTGGTCGAAGTCGACGGGCTTGGTGACGTACGCGTTCGCGTGCAGGTCGTAGCTGCGGATGATGTCCTCGTCGGCGGCCGACGTCGTGAGCACCACCACCGGGATGCGCCGGAGGTCGGGATCGTCCTTGACCCGGGCCAGGACCTCCCGGCCGTCGATCCGCGGGAGGTTCAGGTCGAGAAGGATCAGGCCGGGCCGGATGGCTTCCTCGTACGGCGGCTCCCGCCGGAGGTACTTCAACGCCTCTTCCCCGTTGTCGACCACCGAGAGGCGGTTCAGGAACTTCGAGTCCGCCAGCGCCTCCTGCGTGATGAGCACGTCGCCCGGGTCGTCCTCGACCAGCAGGATGTCGACCGGTTCGCTGTTGGCGTTCACGGGGCTCCTCCGGAGGTCGCAGCTTCTTGGATGGGCAGGGTCGGCGGTACGAGCGGATCCGCTCCACGCCGCGGTGCGTGCGTCGGCAGGATGAAGCGGATCGTCGCCCCGGCGGTGGCGTCGGGGTCCACCCAGATGCGTCCGCCGTGGTACTCGACGATCTTGCGGCACAGCGCGAGGCCGATCCCGGTGCCGTCGTACGCGTCGCGCCCGTGGAGCCGCTGGAAGATGGCGAAGACGCGGTCGGCGTACTCGGGCTGGATCCCGATGCCGTTGTCACGGCAGGCGATCTCCCAGCCCTCGTCCACCTCGACGGCCGTCAGCGTGACGACCGGTGCGGTCGAGTCGTTGAACTTGACCCCGTTGCCGACGAGGTTCTGGAAGAGCGCGACCAGCAGGCTCTCGTCCCCGTCGATCGTGGGCAGCGGACCGATGCGGACCGACGCGTGGCGTTCCTCGATCGTGCTCGAGAGGTTGAGGAGCGCCCGATCGGCCGCATGCTCGAGGGACACGGGAACGAGACGCTCGGTCGTACGGCCCACGCGCGAGAACTCGAGCAGGTCCAGGATGAGCGCCTGCATCCGCTTGGCACCGTCGACCGCGAACCCGATGTACTGCTTGCCGCGCTCGTCGATCTCGTCGCCGTAGCGCTGCTCCAGGAGCTGGCAGAAGCTCGCGACCTTGCGCAGCGGTTCCTGGAGGTCGTGCGACGCGACGTAGGCGAACTGCTCCAGCTCCGCGTTCGAACGGGACAGGTCCGTCGCCTGCTGCTCGATCCGGGCCCGAGCCGACTCGGTGAAGTCGAGGTCCTCGACGATGCGGGCCCGCATCGCCTCGACGTCGGCGGCCAGCTCGACGATCTCCGCCGGACCCTCGGGATGGATCGCAACGCTGGTGTCGCCGGCGGTCACGACGCGGGTCGCCTCGGCCAGCCGCTCGACCGGTTCGAGGACGAGGCGTCGTAGGCCGTACCAGAGCGCCCACGCGCACCACAGGACCGCGAACGCGACCACCGAGAGGGAGAGGATCACCTGGCGCTGGCTGCTGTCGATCCGATGGACCGCGGCCCGACGGGCGTCCGAGAGCGCGGTCAGCGCGGCACCGTAGTTCGTGCGGACCACGTCGAAGAGCGTCTTGCCGCGGCTCAGGTCGGCCGCGGTCACCGCGCCGGTGCCACGACTGCGGACCGCGTTGATCAGCGGATCACCGCTCGCGGCCTGCCAGGCCCTGGATGCCGCCTCGAGCTCCGCGAACCGGGCCCGGGCCGCAGGCTCTCCTCGCAGGAGAGTGTGGAGCTGCTTGGCGCTGTTCGCCTGCTCGACGACCCCGGTCTCGTACGGCCCGAGGAACTGGGGATCCGTGGTGATCGCGTACCCGCGCACGCCGGTCTCCTGATCCAGGAGGCCGATGAAGTAGTCGTGCAGCTGGATGCCGGCCGGGTCGAGCCGCTGCAGCACGCGCCCGCGAGCGTCGACCTGGCGCGCGTACGACCAAGCCACGACCCCGCCACCGACGACGAACACCAGAGCCGTCGCGAGGAAGGCGGCCGCGAGCCGGCGGCGCAGCGAGACCCGCCGCTCGCGACGACGGGAGCTGGCGGCGCGTACCGGTTCGGTCACCCACCCGCCCCGCGGTGGCGCAGATGGAGCAACGCGACGTCGTCGTCGAGCGGACCGCCGTGTTTGCGCCGTACCCGTTCGATCAACTCGTCGAGCCGGGGTCCGTCGTCGAGGTCCAGCAGGCTCTCGAAGAGCGTCCGCAGCCCGTCGGGGCCCACGCGCTCGGTGCCTCCGCCCTCGCGGGCCTCGATCAGACCGTCGGTGTAGAGCAGGAGCGACCAGTCGGCCGGCAGGGGAACTTCGTGGGTGATCCACGTCGCCTCGGTCCACAGCCCGAGGGGCAGACCGCGAGTGGGAACGGGCAGCTCCTCCAACCGGTCGGTGAGCAGCAGCGGCGCGGGATGGCCCGCGACCCGGTACCGGAGCGACGCGCGGTCGGGATCCACCGACACGTCGCACACGGTCACGAAGGCGTCGTTGTCGCGCTCGAGGTACAGCAGGCGCTCCAGTGTCGGGAGCACCGCGTCCTCGAGCGTTCCCGCCAGCACGAGCGTCCGCCAGCCGATCCGCAGGTTGACGCCGAGCGCGGCTTCGTCGGGCCCGTGGCCGCAGACGTCGCCGATGACGGCGCGCACCGTGCCGTCGGACAGCTCGATGGCGTCGAAGAAGTCGCCGCCGAGGACACGCGCGTCGCCGCCGGCGCGGTAGCGGGTGGTGGCGAAGAGCGTCGGGTCGTCGAGCACGCATCGGGGCAGGAGCCCGCGCTCCAGACGGAGGTTCTCCGATCGGCGCAGCGCCTCCTCGAGCAGACGCCTCGACGTGTCCTTGGCCCGGTGCCGCTCGACGGCGTAGCGGATCGACCGTTCGATGAGGCGCCCGTCGACCTCGTCCTTCGCGAGATAGTCCTCGGCCCCGGCGGCCACCGCCTCCACACCGAGGTGGCGATCGAGCATCCCGGTGAGCACGACGACCGGCGCGTCGAAGTCGGCGAGGATCGCGGCGATCGCGTCGAGGCCCGACGCGTCGGGGAGGGCGAGATCGAGCAGGACGCAGTCGATCGGGAGCGCGGACCGCCGCTGCGCTTCCGCCAGCGTGCGAACCCGGGTGAGGTCCACCCGGAGGTCGCTGCTGAGGAGGTGCTCCTCGACCAGCAGCGCGTCCCCGTCGTCGTCTTCGACCAGGAGGATCCTCAGCCCATCGACACCCGACGCGCCCGTCGTGAGGATCGGATCGAGCACGCTGGTGACCCCTCGGGCGGTAGGCGGGCCCGTGAGGGCCCGGTCGGCTCGTGCGGCAACAAGGACCCCGGAAGGTTACCGGCCGGAACGGCGCCTCCAGACCGTCCTCGACGAGGCCGACGAGGGGCGGAAGCCGGCGCGGCCTGGAGTCACCGGCGCGATGCCAGGATCGGTCATGACGTGCCGGCGCGGACGCGTGCTCGCCCTGGGGGGTCTGATCGGACCGGTGGCGTTCGTCGCTGCGTGGGTCGCGACCGGGCTGTCCACCGACCACTACTCGCCCGTCCACGACGCCATCAGCGAACTGGCCCGGCTCGGCGCGCCCACGCGAGTGGCGATGACCACTGGCTTCGTCGTCTTCGGCGTCGCGGTGACCGCCTACGCCCGGCCACTTCGAGCGGTACTCGCGGGGCCGTCCTGGATCGCGGTTGCCGTCACCGGTATGGCGACGCTCGGGGTCGCCGCGTTCCCGCTCGGCTTCGACGACTCCGTCCACGCCGCGTTCGCCGGCTTGGGCTACGTGGCCCTCACCGCGGCTCCGCTGCTCGCCGTCGGGCCGCTCCGCGCGGCGGGGTTCCGGCACGCGGCGTTCGCCTCGTTGGTCCTCGGGCTGTTGTGCGCGGCCGGCCTGCTCCTGAGCGTCACCAGCGGCCCGACGGGCCTGTTCCAACGGGCCGCGCTGACCGTCGGTGACATCTGGCTCGCCGCCGGTGCGGTCGCGATCCTTGCCGGACGCCGCGCATCACCGGTCCAGCCGGGCCGCTGACTCCCGGCTCTGGTTTCCCCGCCCACCGTCTTGGGGAAGGATGGCGTCTCCACAATGCAACGAGGGCATCCGGACCATGTGCTTCTCGCCTCAGGCCGATCTGGTGGCCGGCGCGTTCGTCGGCGCCTGCGGAATCGACGCGTTGCGTCACGTCCGGGAGCCCAAGCAGCTGCCGCTCGCGGCGTTGCCTCTGCTCTTCGCCGCGCATCAGATCGACGAGGCGTTCGTGTGGTGGGGGCTCGACGGCCGCGTCTCCGCGCAGGTGGGCCGGGCCGCGATGTACGCCTACCTCGCGTTCGCGTTCGTGCTCCCGCTGTTGGTCCCCTGGGCCATCGCGGGTGTGGAGCCCGACCGGAGCCGACAACGATGGATGCATGCCCTCGGGGGACTCGGCGCCATCGTGACCCTCGTGCTGCTCACCTCGATCCTCCGCAATCCGGTCGGAGCGCAGATCGAGCACCTCCACATCTCCTACCGCGCCGACATCGACAACGACCTCGTCGTCATCGGTCTGTACATCGTCGCCACCTGCGGGCCCATGCTCGTGTCGAGCTTCGGGGCCCTGCGGACCTTCGGCGTGCTCAACCTGTTCATGGTCGTGCTGCTCGGATGGCTGCTCGCGAACGGGTTCGTCTCGTTGTGGTGCGCGTGGGCCGCGATCACCAGCGTCCTGATCGCGATCTACCTGCGGGAGCCCGCACCCCCCACCGACACCCGGCTCCGACCTTCGCATCCGGTGGGATCGGGTGGGACATGATGGGTGACGTGGAGGAGGAGCAGCGCCCGTTCCACGCGATCGTGGCGAACATCGACTACTCGATGATGATCGTCACGGTCTCCGACGGGAGGGAGCGCGCCGGTTGCCTCGTGGGCTTCGGCGCCCAGTGCAGCATCGACCCTGCCCGCTTCTTCGTGTGCATCTCGAAACGCAACCACACCGCGCGGGTCGCCGAGCACGCACCCGTCTTCGGGATCCACTTCCCCCGCGTCGGCGACATGGCGCTGGCCCGGCTCTTCGGCGAGGCGACCGGCGACGAGATCGACAAGTTCGAACACTGCACGTGGAGCGAAGGACCGGAGGGCGTGCCCGTCCTCGACGGGCTCGACTGGTTCCCGGGCGAGGTCATGCAGCACGTCGACAGCGGCGACCACGTGGGCTATCTCGTCGACGTCCTCGACGGCGGGAGCAGCGAGCACGCGCACGAGCCCGCGCTCACCTTCCAGATGGTGCACGACTTCCATCCCGGACATGAGGCGTGAACGCGCGCGTCAGCCCGAGGACAGCGGCCGCGCACCGGGAACGTCGACCCACCACGACCGGCGCCGGCGCCAGACGACGTAAGTGATCGCGCCGACCACGATCGGCACGAGGTAAGTGAGCGCGCGGAAGACGAGGACGCCGGCGACCACGGCCGCGTGCCCGCCGCCGTCGGCTACGAGCGCTCCGGTGAGCCCGAGCTCCACGACGCCGACGCCACCCGGCGTGATGGGCAGTGCCGAGAGCAGCCGGACGAACGCGTAGGCGGCGAAGACGTCGGTCGTGCTCACGCGTGCGGCCGATACACCGACGCCGCGCAGGGAGACGAGCAGGACGAGGAACAACGAGAGCTGGCTGACCACGGTGAAGAACGTGAGGCGGACCCAGCGGCCGCGCAACAGGCCGACGACCCGCACCCGGAACGCGGAGGCCGCGTCACTCCAGCCGGTGACCTGACCGCGGTGGATCAGGCCGCGGAACCGCGTGGCGCAGCGCTGCGCGATCGCGCCGGCACGGCGCGCCAGGCCGTCGTTGCTCACCAGCAGGGCGATCCCGACGACGACGAGCGCGAGGGCGCCGATACCGGCCGCGGCGGCCGCGACCCGGCCGGCCGTCACCGTGCCCTGCGAGACGAGCAGCACCACGGCGAGCAGCGGGAGCACCAGCTTGGCCAGGTTGTTCCAGACGCCGGTGACGACCACCGCCAGCCCGGTCGCCGCGGGGTCGAAGCCCCACGACCGGTACATCGCGGCGGTCATGCCGATCCCGAACGCGCCGCCCGCCGGCAGCACGTTGGCCACCGCGGTCGACGATTCGGTGACGACGACGGCCTGCGAAGTGGAGAGGCCGGGGGTCGCCGCCGCGAGGACGAACGCGTACGAAACGAGGTTCCACGTGGCCACGACCACGAGGAGGGCGGCGGCGCCACCCGACATCGACCGGATCTCGCGCCACACGTCGGAGAATCCGGCGACCTTGGGGAGCGCGAACGCGAAGACCGCCACCACGACCGCGACGGAGACGAACACGCGCAGCACGCGACGGCGCGACCCTCCGCGCGCCGGCGGCTCGACCGGCACCGCGGGTTCGACCGGCACCGCGGGTTCGGGTGGCTCGCGTGGCTCGGGTGGCTCAGTGGGATCCATCGCCTCCGCCACCTCTCGGGGCGCGCTGGGCGGACGGCTCGAAGGTAGCGGTCACCCCGAGACGACCGCGTGGGGCGCCTAGTTCTCCGATGGGTGGCCGGGCGCGTGGGCGAGCCAAGCGGTCGTGCCGCCCTGTCGGCGCAGCACGTCGCGCCAGAGGTCGCCCGGGTACGGCGTGAGCGCGTCCTGCTCGGTCGCGTCGGCGACGATCCAGGAGCCCTCCCCGATCTCGGCCTCCAGCTGTCCTCCTGCCCAGCCCGAGTAGCCGGAGAACAGCCGCACCTCGATGCCGTTGCCGAGTGCGTCGGGATCGAGGCTCAGATCGAGCGCGCCGAGCTCCCCGACCACGGGCTGGAACGACCCCGCGTCGAGGTCCGAGCCGGGCTGGATCGCCAGCGCCAACGCCGCGCCGGGACCGACCGGTCCGCCGACGAACACCACGCCCGGCGGCGCGGTGAGCCGGCTCCAACCGGGGAGCGTGGCACCGACGGGCGTCTCGCTCGGGCGGTCGAGCACGAGACCCAACGCGCCGTCGCCGCCGTGCTCGAGGAGGAGGATGACGGTCCGGGAGAAGTTGGGGTCGAGCAGCGACGGCCGGGCGACGAGCAGCTTGCCCTTCAGGGCGGGTTCGGGCACGGGCAAAGCCTCGCGCGCATGACGTAGGGTCCGCCCGCGACCACCCGCGCACACGTCGAAGGAGCTCCCATGGCCCACGCCGAGAACGACATCCTCATCGAACGCTCGCCCGACGAGGTGTGGGCAGTGACCGGCGACTTCGGTGGTCTCGCCGCGTGGATGCCGGGCATCACCCGCGCCGACGTCGACGGCGAAGGCGTGCGGGACGTCTACATGGGCGACATGCTCGCGGCGCGCGAGAAGCTGGTCGACCGCAACGAGGAGCAGCGCGCGCTCTCCTACAGCATCATCGGCGGCGCGATGCCGATCGAGAGCCACGTCGGCACGATCACGGTCGTCGCCGAGGGCGACGGCTCCAAGGTCACCTGGGCCGTCGACGCCGAGCCCGCGGAGGTCGCGGAGATGCTCGGCGGTGTCTACGCGGACGCGCTCAAGACGCTGAAGACGCACTGCGAGCAGTAACCCGCCGTTGTGCGGGCGCAGATCACCCCACGCCGATTCGCTTGGCGCAGCCCCAGGCCCGGAAGCCGACGGCGGCGCGCACGCGTTCGGCGACCACGATCTGCTGCTCGCGCGAGGCAAGGCCCGCGTTCGACGCGAACTCCTGGCCCCCGAACGCGTTCCAGGTGGTGTTGGCGAAGCCCACCCCACCGCTGTACCGCGAGCCGCGCATCTGCCAGTTGCCACCGGTCTCGCACTGGGCCATGCGATCCCACACCGTGTTCCGGGCCGCGGCGGCCTCCTGCGCCTTCAAGGCGCCGGAGATGTAGAGGAGCTCGGCCTCGCGCTGCTGCGCGGCCTGGACGAGGCCCACGTAGCGGGCGGTGTCTCGGTTGGCCGCCTCGGCCACGAGCTGCTCCTGCTCGATCTGGCCAGTGATGGCGGCCTTGAGGTAGACGCCGATCTCGTCGCGACCGTCGATCGACGAGCTCATCAGCGCCTGGACGGCCTGGGCGTCGAAGGCCTTCGCGTCCGCGCTCACCTTGGATCCCCGGGCCAGGGTCGCCGAGTCGGTGGCGTCGGGACGCATCCACCAACCTGCGGCCGCGACGACCACGACCACCAGGAGGATCGGCAGGAGCAACGGGACGCGACTGACCCGCTCGGCTCGACCCCGCCACGGCTCCCAGCCCGGCTCCTCGGTCGACCAAACGGGTTCACCCGTTACTTCCCGCAGCCGGACTTCCTGTCCGGAGGCCACGAGAAGCTGGCCAGATTCGGCGTTCCATCGCCCCATGTCCCCGAGGACGCTAAGGAGGGTCGGGGGCGGGGGCAAACTGGAAACGGTGTGAAGGCCGCTCTGTCGGCCGCGAAACCGCAGGTCAGGGAGCCTTCGGGCCGAACCGCCGATAGTCTGCCCCGATGCGCCTCGAAGCCCGGCACGAGTTCCCCGCTGCGGTCGAGGCCGTCGAGCAGGCGATGGCCGACCCTGCGTTCTACGCCCAGCTCCGCGACCTCCCCGACCTCGCGCCACCCGAGGTGGTGGACCGCGCCGCGGTGGGTTCGCGGATCACGCTCACGGTCCGGTACGTCTTCACCGGCCATGTCGACCCGATCGTCCGCCGGGTCGTCCCCGTCGACCAGCTGGTCTGGGTGCAGACGACCGAGTTCGACACCGCCGCGCACGAGGCCACGCTCACCGTGGTCCCCGAGAAGCTCGGCTCGATGCTGCAGTGTGCGGGCAAGTTCGTGCTCCAGCCGGCCACCCGCACGTCGGGTGACGGGGTCGCCCGACCCGGCACGGTCCGTACCCTCACCGGCGAGCTCAGGGTGAAGGTGCCGCTCCTCGGCGGTCGGGCCGAGAAGGCGCTCGGGCCCGGCATCCTCCGCCGCATCGACCTCGAAGCCGACGCCCTCCGCGCCTGGCTCACCCGGGCCGGGACCTACGAGTAGCGGGTGATGTAGCCGCGCTTGCGGAACACGGCGATCATCGTGGTGACGTACCACAGGCTCAGTGCGAGCAGCACGACCGTGAGCACCGCCGCGAGCGCGAGCTGGTTCCACTCGATGCCCTTGCCGTCGACGAGCGCCCGCAGCGCGATGAACGCGTGGGTCGTCGGCAGTGACAGCGCGAGCGGTTGGAGGAAGCCGGGCAAGGCGGTCACGGGATAGAAGATCCCGGACAGCGGCATCACCACGAAGAGCACGCCCCACGCGAGCGCCTCCGCTCCCGCGCCGTAGCGGAAGACCACGCCGACAACGAAGAGCGCAATCGCCCAGCCGACGAACAGCAGGATCGCGAAGATCGGTACGAGACCCCATCCGAGCGACGGCACGTCGAAGGAGAAGAAGATCGCCGCGCCCACGGTCACCAGCCCGAGCGCGCCCGCCATCTTCAGCAACCCGAACAGGGCGACGCCGGCGACGTACTCGAACGCGCTGATCGGCGAGACCATCAGGTTGAGCATGTTGCGCGACCACGACTCCTCGAGCACGCCGGTGCTGACCGCGATCTGGCTCTGGTACACGACGTGCCAGAGGACGATGCCGGCGATGAGGTAGGCCGCCGCCTGCGAGCTGCCCGACGTGTGACCACTCGCCACGAACGTCGCGAGGGAGCCGAAGAGCAGCACGTCGACGACCGGCCAGAGCACGACGTCGAACAAGCGGTGCGGGCTGCGCAGGAGGACGTAGGCGTGACGGGTCGCGATGGCGCGCATGCGCAGCCAGCTCAATCGCCAGCCGCGGAGGAGAGCGTCGTCGCGGGCCGCGGCGCGGGCGCGGATCCCGTCGACGGCGCCGGCTGCGCCGTTGATGTCGGCCATCTCGTTCATGCGGGCCGGTCCGTCTGCTCGACCTCGAGCCGCCGGCTCGCGTCGCGCTCGTCGGCGAGCTCGAGGAACACGTCCTCGAGGGCGCCGTGGCCGTAGGACGCGGCGACGTCGCTGGGCTTGCCGTCGGCCACGATCCGTCCCTTCGACAGGAAGATGACCCGTTCGCAGAGGCGCTCGACCTCCGACATGTCGTGGCTGGTGACCAGGATCGCGGTGCCGTCCTCGGCACAGATCTCGCTCAGTCCCTCGCGGACCCGGCGGGCGACGTCGGGGTCGAGCGACGCGGTCGGCTCGTCGAGCACGAGCAGCCGCGGCCGATGGAGCGTCGCCCGCACGATGCCGACGAGCGTGCGCTGCCCGGAGCTGAGCTCGGTGCCCATTGCCTCGGCCAGGTGCTCGACGCGGAACCGCTCGAGGCCCGCGGCGATCTGGGGCCTCGGATCCTGGAGCCCGTAGATCTGGCCGTACATGGTGAGGTACTCGCGCACGCGCATCCGGTCGGTGAGCGGGAGGTACCCCGCAGCGAAGCCGATCGACGCCGCCGCCCGGCGATGGTCCTTGGCGACCGGGACGCCGTCGATGATCACCGAACCCGCGTCGGGAGAGACCACGCCGAGGACCATGAGCAGCGTGGTGGTCTTCCCCGCGCCGTTGGGCCCGAGCAGACCGACCCGCTCGCCCGCGTGCACGACGATGTCGACGCCGTCGACCGCGCGGGATCGGCGGTAGTCCTTCACGAGGCCCCGGGCCTCCAACACGACGGGCGCACTGCTCATCGGCCCAGCCTGACAGCCGGCGCCCCGGTGGGCGAACGAATAGGCGCTCCCCGTACGATGACCGCCATGGTCGAATTTGCCGACGACACCAGCACCGAGCTCGAACGCCGCGCCACCGCCCTCACGTGGCTCTGCGTCGTGGAGACGATCAGCTACGCGATCCTGGCGTTCTTCTGGATCAGCGGCAACACCATCGGCGTCCGGGTCTTCGGCACGTTCCACGGCGTGGTGTTCCTGGGCTACGCGGCGATGGTGATCATGATCTACCGGCCGATGGAGTGGGACTGGAAGCTCGCCGTCTTCGGCCTCGTGACCGGCCCGCTCGGCGCCATCGTGATCTTCGAGGTCATTCGCCGCCACGGCGTCCCGGTGGCCAAGCGCCGGGCCGCGATCCCCCGCCCCGGCCAGACCGCCGCCAGCAACTGACTCGACCGGCGGCGGCCGCGCCTCGCGTGCGTTCCGCTACTGCGTGCCCTTCGGCGGCTTCTTCGAGTTGCGGAGGCGGCCGCGCTCGCTGCCGTTGAGGATCACCTTCCGGAGGCGGACCATGTTGGGGGTCACCTCGACGCACTCGTCGTCGGCGATGAACTCCAGCGCCTGCTCGAGCGAGAGCTCGCGGTGCGGCACCAGGCGGACGGTGTTGTCCGACGAAGAGGTGCGCATGTTGGTGAGCTGCTTCTCCTTCGTGGGGTTCACGTCCATCTCGTCGGTGCGGCTGTTCTCGCCGACGATCATCCCCTCGTAGACCTCGATGCCGGGGCCCACGAGCATCGCCCCGCGCTCCTGGAGGTTCATGAGCGCGAAGTTGGTGGTCGGACCGCTGCGGTCGGAGACGAGGCTGCCGGTGGGCCGGGTGCGGATCTCGCCGTACCAGGGCTCGTAGCCGTCGAACACGTGGTGCAGGAGACCGCTGCCCCGGGTCTCGGTGAGGAACTCCGTCCGGAACCCGATGAGGCCACGCGCCGGGACGATGTAGTCCATGCGCACCCAGCCGGTGCCGTGGTTCACCATCTGCTCGAGCCGGCCCTTGCGCAGCGCCATGAGCTGCGTGACCACGCCGAGGTAGTCGTCGGGCACGTCGATCGAGAGGCGCTCGACCGGCTCGTGGACCTTGCCGTTCACGATCTTGGTGACGACCTGCGGCTTGCCCACGGTGAGCTCGAAGCCCTCACGGCGCATCATCTCGACGAGCACCGCGAGCTGCAGCTCGCCACGACCCTGGACCTCCCAGGTGTCGGGGCGCTCGGTGTTGAGCACGCGGAGGCTCACGTTGCCGACGAGCTCGGTGTCGAGGCGGTTCTTCACCAACCGGGCGGTGAGCTTCTTGCCGTCGCGTCCGGCGAGCGGCGAGGTGTTGATGCCGATCGTGACCGAGAGGCTCGGCTCGTCGACGGTGGTGACGGGCAGCGGACGCGGGTCGTCGGGGTCGGCGAGCGTCTCGCCGATGGTGACGTCGGGAAGCCCGGCGATGGCGATGATGTCACCGGGACCGGCGGACTCCGCCTCGACCCGGTCGAGGGCCTCGGTGACGAACAGGTCGGTGATGCGGGTGCGCTCGATGGTCCCGTCGGAACGGCACCACGCGACGGGCGAGCCCTTGTGGATGTGACCGTGCCGGACGCGGCACAGGGCGAGGCGGCCGAGGTACGGCGACGCGTCGAGGTTGGTGACGAGGGCCTGGAGCGGGTGGTCGTCGTCGTACTCGGGGGCCGGGATGCGTTCGAGGATGGTCTCGAACAGCGGTTTGAGGTCGCTGCCCTCGACGTTGGGATCGGTGGACGCCCAGCCGGCACGCGCGTTCGAGTAGATGATCGGGAAGTCGATCTGGTGCTCGTCGGCGTCGAGGTCGAGGAACAGCTCTTCGACCTCGTTCACGACCTCGGCGATGCGGGCGTCGGGCCGGTCGACCTTGTTGACCACCAGGATGACCGGGAGGCGGGCCTCGAGCGCCTTGCGGAGCACGAACCGGGTCTGGGGCAGCGGGCCTTCGCTCGCGTCGACGAGGAGCAGGACGCCGTCGACCATCGTGAGGCCCCGCTCGACCTCGCCGCCGAAGTCGGCGTGGCCCGGGGTGTCGATGATGTTGATCTTCACGTCGCCGTACCGGACCGCGGTGTTCTTGGCGAGGATCGTGATCCCCTTCTCGCGCTCCAGGTCGTTGGAGTCCATGACCCGGACGTTGACGTCCTGGTTGGCGCGGAACGCGCCGGTCTGCCAGAGCATCGCGTCGACGAGGGTGGTCTTGCCGTGGTCGACGTGGGCGACGATGGCCACGTTGCGCAGGTCTTCGCGCGCGGACATAGCGGGCCTTCCGGTGGAGGGGTTGCGCGGTGGAGATCGCGCGGGGACGTACATCGTACCGTTTGTACCCTCCCGAGGAAGACCACGTCCTGGAGACGGCCATCGGCACCCAGGCCGGTCAAAAGCCCCGGTGGGACCGGTTCTTGCGTAGCCTTGCGCAGCCGGTCGGCCCGGACCCCGTCCGCCGGCGTCGGGAGCGCCTGTCGTGAAGATCGATGCGGCACGGATCGTGTTCGGAGACGATGACCGCGCGGAGATCCTCCGCCGGGTCGACGCGTCGCTCCGGACCGGCGCGCTGACCCTGGGCCCGAACACCCTCGAGCTCGAGGCCGGGTTCGCCACGCGCCACGACTCGCCCTTCGCGGTCGCCACGAGCAGCGGCACCAGTGCGCTCGAGATCATCTTCCGGGCGCTCGGGGTGGAGGGCAAGGAGGTGGTGGTCCCGGCCAACACGTTCTTCGCCACCGCAGCCGCCGTGGTGCACGCCGGCGGGAGGGTCCGCCTCGCCGACGTCGACCCCGAGACCCTGGCCCTCGATCCGGCCTCCCTCGAGGCCGCGCTCACGCCGGAGACCGTCGGCGTGGTCCACGTGCACATCGGCGGTCTGGTCTCCCCCGCGGTGCCCGCGATCGCGGAGCTGTGCCGAGCCCGGGGCGTCTGGCTGGTCGAGGACGCCGCGCACGCCCACGGCTCCTCGTTCGAGGGCCGGCCCGCGGGCACCTTCGGCGTGGCCGGCGCGTTCTCGCTCTACCCGACCAAGGTCATCACGAGCGGTGAGGGTGGCGTCATCGTGACCGCCGACGAGCGTCTCCGGGACGAGGCGGTCGTCCACCGCGACCAGGGCAAGGCCGGGTTCCTCGGCGGTGACCACGTGCGGATGGGCGCGGCATGGCGGATGTCGGAGCCGAACGCCGCGATCGGTGTCGTCCACCTCGGCCGGCTCGACGGCTTCATCGCCCGGCGGAGCGCGATCGCGGCGCGCTACCGGTGCGGGCTCGAGCCCGTCGGCGGGATCCGCGCCCTGCCCCTGCCGCCCGGCTGCGTCTCCAACTTCTACAAGTTCGTCGCCCTGCTCGACCCCGGCGCGGACCGCGATCGGTTCAAGCAGGCGCTGCGCGACCGCGGCGTCAACGCGAGCGGCGAGGTCTACGCCAAGCCGCTCCACGCCCAGCCGATCTTCGCCGATCTACCCCACGGGCCGTTGCCGCACTGCGACGACGTGTGCGCCCGCCACGTCTGCCTCCCGGTCCACTCCGACATGACGGACGAGGAAGCCGCGTACGTCGTCTCCAGCGTCCAGGAAGTGCTGGCCGACCATGGTTGAGACACGACGCATCGCCGTCACCGGCGGGTCCGGGTTCATCGGCTCCAACGTCGTCGACGCGCTCGTCGCCGCCGGCCACACCGTCGACGTGCTCGACGTGCGGCAGCCCCGGCGGACCGACGTCGGCTTCGTGAAGCTCGACATCACCGACGTCGACGGGTTGACCGACGCGTTCGAGGGCGTCGACGTCGTGTTCCACCTCGCGGCGGTCTCCAACATCAACGAAGCGTTCGCCCATCCGCTCGACGCGGTGACGGTGAACGTCACCGGCACGGCCAACGTGTGGGAGGCGGCCCGGCGCAGCGAGGTCGGGCGCGCGGTGCTGGCCAGCACGGTGTGGGTCTACTCGGGCGCATCGGGTCCGGGTCCGTTCGGCGAGGACACGCCCCTCGACCCCGCGGGCATGGGCCACATCTACACCAGCTCCAAGGTCGCGGCCGAGATGGTGGTGCACAACTACGCCGAGCTGTACGGGCAGGCGTTCACCATCCTGCGTTACGGGATCCCCTACGGGCCCCGCATGCGCGAGGAGCTCGTCATCCCGCAGTTCATCCGCCGGGCCCTGGCCGGCGAGCCGATCACCGTCAACGGCGACGGCAGCCAGTTCCGCAACTACGTGTACGTCGCCGATCTCTGCGACGCCCACGTCCGCGCGCTCGAGCCGGTTGCGGAGAACCAGGTGTTCAACCTCGAGGGCAGCGAGCCCGTGTCGGTGCTCCGACTGGCCGAGGCGGTCCGCGACGTGATCGGCGACCACGTCGTGATCGAACACGTGCCCGCGCGGGTCGGCGACTACGTCGGCAAGGAGGTGTCCGCCGCCAAGGCGCGCGATCTCCTCGGCTGGACGGTCTCGACGCCGTTCGAACGCGGCATCCGCGAGACGATCGAGACGTACCTCGAGGACCACGGGCAACCGCCACCGGCCGGTCGATGACCACCCGGAAGGTGTTGATCCTCTCCGGGCACTTCGGCAAGGGGCACGACACGGTGGCCGAGGCGACGGCCACGGCGCTCGCACCGCTCGACGTCGAGTGCCGCACGGTCGACTCGATCGACATGCTCGGACCGGCTGCGGGCCAGGCGGGAGACCGCGTCTTCCGCTCGATCCTCTCCGTCCCGCCGCTCTACGACGCGCTGCACTTCAGCCAGCTGCGGCCCGGAGGGCGGCTCGCCGACCTCATGGACTGGGCTGCGGTCGCGGCGATGTACCCGCATTTCCTCGAGATCGTCCGCGAGTTCCCGCCCGACCTCGTCGTGTCGGTCTTCGCCACCGGCGCCGGCGTCGCGTCCCGGTACAAGGCGAGTCATCCGGACCTCATCACGGCGGTGTTCATCACCGACGCGTACGCGCACCGGCTGTGGGTCCACGCGCACACCGACATCTTCCTCACCACGTCCGAGGTCGGGGCGCGTTCGGTGGAGGGCCTGCGGCCACGGGCGCGCGTCGCCGTCGTCACCCACCCGACCCGTCCCGCGTTCTATGCGGCACCGGACCGCGCGTCGGCCCGCGCCGGGCTCGGCGTTCCCGACGACGCCCGCTGCGTCCTCCTGATGTCGGGCGGCTGGGGCATCGGCCCGCTCGCCAAGGCCGCCACCGCGGTCGCCCGCGCCGGGATCTGGGTGCTCGCGGTGGCCGGCAACAACGAACGGCTCGAACGCCAGCTGCGCCGCGCGTCGGCGGCCGACCGTCGCATCGTCGCGTTCGGCTACACCGACCGGGTGCCGGAGCTGATGGCCGCGAGCGACGCGGTGATCACCTCGTCCGGGGACACGTGCCGGGAGGCCCGGGTCGTCGGACGGCCGCTCATCCTCACCGACGTCGTGCCCGGGCACGGTCGCGAGAACCTGATGCACGAGCTCGAGCTCGGCGGCGCGACCGTCACCACGATGGGACCCCGGTCGCTGGTGGCGACGGTCGAGGACTTCCTCGACCATCCGCCCGCGATGCCCGCACTCGGCGACCCCGACCGGTGGGAGCGCGAGCTCCGGGGCGCGCTCGCCCCGGTCGGGTTCGCCTGAGTCGCCTGCCTGCGGCGGCTGCAGGCTCGGGCAGCGCGGCTACTTGGGCAGTTCGGCCTCGAGCGCGGAGATGACCTCGGGCGCCTTGGGGTCGACGGTCGGGCGGAAGCGGTGCACGACCTCACCCTTCGGCGACACGAGGAACTTCTCGAAGTTCCACTGGATGTCGCCCGCGTTGCCCTCGTCGTCGGCGACCTTGGTCAGCTCGGCGTAGAGCGGGCTCTGGTTCTGGCCGTTGACGTCGACCTTCTCGTAGAGCGGGAAGGTGACGCCGTAGGTGCTGCTGCAGAACGTGGCGATCTCCTCCGGGCTCCCGGGCTCCTGCGCACCGAACTGGTTGCACGGGAAGCCGAGGACCGAGAAGCCGCGGCCCTGGTACTCCTTCTGGAGCTCTTCGAGCCCGGTGTACTGAGGAGTGAGACCGCACTTCGAGGCCACGTTCACGAGCAGAAGCGCCTCGCCCTCGTGGTCCGCCAGCGTGGTGTCGTTGCCGTCCAACGTCTTCAGGGGGATGTCGTAGATGCTCATGCACCGAACCTACCGCACCAACGCGCCGGCTCCCACGGCGCGCGGGCGCGGTGACCGGTGGCCGCGGGCCCGTAACGTGGCGGTGATGGGCGACGACCTGATCGAGCGTCTCCGGGCCGCGGTGGGCCCGCAACACCTGCTCGTCGACCCGGACCTGCGGGCTCCGTACGAGACCGACTGGACCGGCCGGTGGTCGGGCCGGGCCCGCGCCGTCGTCCGCCCCGCCGACGCGCACCAGCTGGCCGACGTGCTGCGCATCTGTCTCGCCGCGGGTGCGCCCGCGATCGCGCAGGGCGGCAACACCGGTCTCGTCGGCGGCGGAGTCCCGCGCGGCGGCGGCTCCGAAGTCGTCGTGTCGCTCGCCCGCCTCGACGGTATCGGGCCCGTCGACGGCTCCAGCGGCGACGTCGTCGTGGGCGCGGGCGCGACCCTGGCGCGCGTCCAGGAAGCCGCGAGGGCGGCGGGCTGGGACGTCGGCGTCGACCTCGCCGCGCGCGACTCGGCGACGATCGGCGGCATGGTGGCGACGAACGCCGGCGGCGTCCACGTCCTCAGGTACGGCGGGATGGTCGAGCAGGTGATCGGGCTCGAGGCGGTGACGATGGCGGGTGAGGTGCTCGGCCGCGTGCCCGCACTGCGCAAGGACAACAGCGGGTACCACTGGCCGGCGCTGCTCGCGGGGAGCGAAGGGACGCTGGCCGTCGTGACCCGCATCCATCTGAAGCTCGTGCCGCACCTTCCGGACCGGGTCGTCGCCCTGCTCGGGCTGCCGGATCTCGACGCGCTGCTCGCGGTGGCCGGCCGGCTCCGGCGCGGCCTTCCGTCGCTGCGCGCGCTCGAGGTCATGTTCGCCGACGGCGTGACCCTCACCCACGAGTACAACCGACTACCGCTTCCGCTCCCCGGTCCCCCGCCGGTCGTGCTCCTGGTCGAGGTCGCCGACGCGGCCGGCACCCGGTCGAGGTTGTTCGACGCGCTCGGCGCGCTGGTCGCCGACGATCCCGACGTGCTCGCGACCGCGGTCGCCGACGACGAGCTCGGCGCGCGCCGCTTGTGGCGGACCCGCGAGGACCACACCGAGGCCATCAACGCCGCCGGCATTCCCCACAAGCTCGACGTCACCCTGCCCACCGCGAACCTGGCCCCGTTCGCCGACGAGGTGCGCGCACTCGTGACTTCTCTGGCCCCCGCCGCGCGGCTCGTGCTGTTCGGCCACGTCGGTGACGGCAACCTGCACGTCAACCTGCTCGGGCTCGTCCCCGACGACGATTCCGTCGATCACGCGGTGCTCGACCTCGTCGCCCGCCTCGGCGGCAGCATCAGCGCCGAGCATGGCATCGGCGTCGCCAAGCGGGCCGACCTGCCCCTCACCCGCACCGGCGCCGAGATCGCAACGATGCGCGCCATCAAAGCCGCCCTCGACCCCACCGGCCGCCTCAACCCCGGCGTCATCTTCTAGAGGTTCGTGCGTCCCACGAGCACACATATCGTGCTCCGGGGACGCACGAAGCCGGGTCAGGCGGGGGCGGGGGTCCTCGTGGCCGCGCCCGGGTCGGCCGCGACGCGGGAGAGATCGGTGGGCGTGATCAGGCCGACGAGGTGGCCGTCGTCGTCGAACACGAGGATCCGCGGGTCGAGGACGGCCTTCGGCGCGGTGAGGACGTCGACGAGCTTGTCGTCGGGACGCGCGGTGCGCAGCCCGGAGAGCGGGACGGTGACGTCGAGGACGCGGGCCAGCGTGCGGTTCTCCGGTGGCACCGTCGCGAGCCGGTCGAGCGTGACCACCCCGGCGATGCCGCCCTCCCACGCCGCGACCGGGAACGCGCGGTGGCCGGACGCCCGGGCGATGTCGGAGAAGTAGGCGACGTTCTGCCAGCCGGTGGCGACGACCGGGTCGGCGGTCATGACGTCGCGCACCAGCACATCACCCACCCTCCGGTGGACTTCCGCCACGCCCAGCTCGCCGCGCGCCGCGTACAGCACGAAGAGCCCGAGCAGCAACGTCCAGATGCCGGCCGGCGAGCCACCCAACAGCTCGAAGATGCCGACCCCGCACACGATGGTGCCGAACACCCGGCCCGCCTTGGCCGACGTCGCGTTCGCCCGCCACTCGTCGCCGTGACGGAGCCAGAGCAGCCCCGTGAGGACGCGGCCGCCGTCGAGCGGTGCCGCGGGCAGCAGGTTGAACAGTCCGAGCAACAGGTTGATGAACGCGAGCCAGCCGAACACCGCGACGACGAGTCCGTGGAGGCCGAGCGCGACCGACGCGATGGTGAGCCCCGCGAAGACGAGCCCCAGCGCGACGCTCACCGCGGGCCCCGACACGGCGATCGCGAGCTCGGCCCGTGCGCTCGGGACCTTGCCCTCGAGCTTCGACACTCCCCCGAGCAACCAGAGCGTGATGCCCTCGACCCGCATGCCGACGCGCTGCGCCACGACGGCGTGGCTCATCTCGTGGGCGAGGATCGACACGAAGAAGAGACCGGCCGCGAGGATGCCGGCGAGCCAGTAGGCCCCCGACGAAGAGCCGGGGACGGCGGCGGGGAGCTGACCGGAGGCGAGCGACCAGCTGACGAGCGCGGCCACGACCAGCAGGCTCCAGTGCACACCTACGGAGACGCCGCGGATGCGGCCGAGCCGGATCGTGTTCTGCATCATGGGTCCTCGAATCCGACGCGTCAGAGGTGCCGGCTCGCGCCTCCAACGTACGCCGCGGTCCAGTCCTTCCCGCATCGGCCCGAGTTCGTGCCCGCATAAGCTCCGTCAGTGCCGGAAGCCCGCAACGTTCTCTTCATCACCCTGGACCAGTTCCGGGGTGACGGCCTTTCGGCGGCCGGACATCCGGTGGTCCGGACCCCGTTCCTCGATCGCCTGGCCGCCGACGGGGTCCTGTTCCGGCGGCACTTCTCCCAGGCCGCGCCCTGCAGTCCCGGCCGCGCGTCGCTCTATACCGGCCTCTACCAGCTCAACCACCGGGTGTGCCTCAACGGGACGCCACTCGACGCCCGGTTCACCAACGTGGCGCTGGAAGCCCGTGCTCTCGGCTACGACCCGGTGCTCTTCGGCTACACCGACCAGAGCATCGACCCCCGGACCGTCACCGCCGACGACCCCCGCCTCCGCACCTACGAAGGCGTGCTGCCGGGGATGCGCGCGGTGGTCGACTTCACCGAGGACCTCGGCCCGTGGCTGAAGTGGCTCGCGGCCGAGGGCTACGACATTCCGGAGAACGGCCGCGACATCTACCTCCCTGCCGACGGCACCGAGCGCGACTCCTGGGGCGAGCCGGGTGGATCGAACGCGCCCACGGTCTACAAGGCCGAGCACAGCGAAGCCGCCTTCCTCGTCGGCGAGCTCACCCGGTGGATCGACCAGCAGGGCGACGGGCCGTGGTTCGCGCACGGCGCGTTCATCCGCCCGCACCCGCCCTACATCGCGCCCGAGCCGTACAACGCGATGTACGACCCGGACGACGAGGCCATGCCGATGCCGGTGCGCGCCGCGTCACCCGAGGCCGAAGGCGACCAGCATCTCTTCGCGAGCTTCGTCGTCAACACGCCCGGCCTCGCCGCGCCGCGGACCGACCGCGAGACCCGCCAGCTCCGGGCGACGTACTACGGCATGCAGAGCGAGGTCGACGCGCAGATCGGTCGGCTCGTCGCCCACCTCGAGCACGCGGGCATCCTCGACGACACGTTGATCGTCGTCGGCTCCGACCACGGTGAGCTGCTCGGCGACCACTGGCTCACCCAGAAGCTCGGCTACTGGGACGCCGCCTACCACGTGCCGCTCATCATCCGCGATCCTCGCCCCCAGTCCGACGCGACGCGCGGCACGCAGGTCCAGCACTTCACCGAGAACGTCGACGTGATGCCCACCATCGTCGAGTGGATGGGCGGCGAGGTGCCGGCGCAGTGCGACGGCCGATCGCTGCTCCCGTTCCTGCGCGAGGGCGCGCCCGACGACTGGCGCACCGAGGTCCACTTCGAGTTCGACTTCCGCGATCCGGTCAACCACGGACCCGAGACCCTGCTCGGCGTGAGCAGCGAGCAGTGCTGCATGACCGTGCTGCGGGACGACCACGGCAAGTACGTGCACTTCGCCGCGATGGATCCGCTGTTCTTCGACCTCGACGACGATCCCGCGCAGATCGTCAACCGGGCCGACGACCCCGCCTACGCCAACGACGTCCTCGCCTACGCCCAGCGCATGTTGAGCTGGCGCATGCGCCACACCGACCGCACGCTCACCGGCACCTTCCTCGGCCCGGCCGGCGTCACCGTCAGCCACGACCCGCGCGTCTGAAGCCATGGACGCCGCGGAGTTCTTCGGGCTGCAGCCCACCGACGATCCCTTGCACTGGCTCCTACCGGTCACGCCCGGAAACCTGTCGGGGATCGGCGCGCTCTTCGGCGGATGCGCGCTCGCGGCCGGGATCGAGGCGCTGGAACGCAGCACCGGCCGACCCGTCGTCTACGCCGCGGTGCAGTTCCTCTCCTTCGCCAAGCCGCCGTCGGTGGTCGCGATCGAAGTCGTCGAAGCGGTGCGCGGATACCGGATCTCGCAGGCCCGCGCCGTCGGGCGGGTCGACGGCGAAGAGATCTTCACCGTCAACGCCGCGCTCGGCCGCCGCGACTCGACCGCCGACGGCGTGTGGGTGCAGCCACCCGACGTCGCGCCGCCCGGCGACTCGCCGGTGCGCGAGGCGCAGGAGCACCAGCGCGGCACGGTGATGGAACGGGTCGACATGCGCATGGCGAACGCGCGCGAGACCCATGAGCTCGACGGCACGCCTTCGGCCGACGGCCGCAGCGCGTTGTGGGTCCGCATCCCCGGGCTCGAGCTCTCGGCCGCTTCGCTCGGCTTCGTCGGCGACTACGTGCCGTTCGGCATCCTGCAGTCGATCGGGCGGATGATCGGCGGCAACAGCGTCGACAACACGCTGCGCGTCGTCCGGATCGTCCCCACCGAATGGATCCTCGCCGACATCCGCACGCTCGCCGTGCGCGACGGTTTCGGCCACGGCAGCGTCTTCCTGTGGTCCGAGCGCGGCGACCTGCTCGGCATCGCCAGCCAGACGACCATCGTCCGCGAGAACCACCCGCGCCGATAGGGCGCGACAGGTCTGGTCGTCAGGCCGCCTGCTTGAGCTTGACCTCGTGATGGCGCACCGACACGAGGTGGCAGCCACGCAACACGCGGATCATCCACCAGCCCGGATCGACGGCACGGGTGTCGAGCGCGAAGGTGGCCGACGTGGGCGCGGCGTGGTGGTTGTTGTGCAGTCCTTCGCCCGCGGTGAGGAGCGCGAGCAACTGCCCGTTGGTGGCCGAGTTCGGGTAGGGGCGGCGGCCGACCCGGTGTCCGACCGCGTTGACCGCGCCGCTCAACATCACGTAGGTGACGGCGTGGACCCCGGCGGCGAGGAGCCCGGTCCCGAGCCCCAGCACCAGAACCGAGATCACCAGCCCGAGACCCAGGCCCAGGAACGCGTGGTCGAACAGGACCCGGTCCCAGCGGTCGGCGGGCAGGTCCTTCGTGTACCGCTTCACCATGACCTCGTTGCGGGCCGCGCTGCGGTAGAGCCCGACGTTGCCGAGTTGCACCCGCCAGAAGCCGTGCACGATCGGCGAGTGGGGATCGGCCGCGGTGTCGGTGTTGGCGTGGTGGCTGCGGTGCACGGCCGCCCATTCGCGGGGCCGCATCCCGGTGGTGATCCAGATCACGGCCCGGCAGGCCCAGGCGAGCCCGGGATGGACCGTCAGCGCCTTGTGGGCGAGGCCCCGGTGCAGGTAGATCGTGGTGACGAACACCGAGACCTGGGTCGCGAGCAGCCCCACGAGGACCCCGAGCCAGAGGTTCAATGTGTCTCCTGGAGCCGGGCCGCGTGCGCGGGAAGAACGTGGGTGGGTGCCGGGCAGAGTAGCCTACCGACCAGTCGGTAGACCGACGCCACGGTCCGCCCGCCGACCTGCGCCGAGCAATCGTGCGCCCGCTCATCTTGAAAGCCTGGCAATGGTCACTGTCGGCCCGAACACGAAGGTGCAGATCCTCGAGGTCGCGCTGCGTCGATTCGCCGATCACGGCTATTCGGGCACGTCGCTCAACGAGATCGCGGACGAGGTCGGCATCCGCCGCCAGAGTCTGCTCCACCACTTCCCGTCGAAAGAAGCCCTGTACCGCGCGGTCGTGCTCGAGTCCTTCGAGGACTGGCTGACGCTGGTGCAGGAAGCCGTCGCCGAAGAGGGTCCGGCCAAGCAGGGCTGGCCCCAGGTCGAGCGCATCCTCGCGGCCGCGTTCACCTTCTTCGAGGATCACCCCGAGTTCGTGCGCCTCGCCCGGCGCGAGGCGCTCGAAGGCGGACCGTTCCTCTCCGAAGAGCTGGGCGTGTCGCTCCGGCCCCTCTTCGACCGCGCCGCGCAGTTCCTGCAGCGCGAGATGGACGCCGGCCGGCTGTACCGCTACGACCCGAGCCAGCTCCTGCTCACCGGTTACGGCGCGATCCTCTCGTATCTCTCCGACGCGCCGTTGATCACCTCGCTCCTCGATCAGGACCCGCTGAGCCCGGCGGCACTCCAGGCCCGGCGCGAGCACGTCATCAACCTGCTCCGCCACGCGCTCGAGCCCTGATCCCCTGAGCCCCTGAGCCCCTGCGCACCCGAGTCCCGGGGTCGGCCGGAGCGGCTCAGATCACGTCGAGGGCGACGAACCGGTCGAGGAGACTGACGTCGCCGAACACCTCGAGCGCCGCCGAATCGAGCCGGCCACTCACGAGCAGGTCGAGATCCGACGCCGTCGCCCGGACCGCCACATCTCCCTTGGCGTGGCTCCGGTCGACCAGCAGGCCCGTCGGCGAGAAGGTGACCAGCCACTCCCCCGGCGCGTCGGTGGCATGCAGGTGCACGGTGCCGGACCCGGGCGCGACCTCCGCGTAGCGCGGGTGCGCGGCGAACTTCTCGAGCTTCTCCTCGACACCGGTGATGGCGAGGTCGGTCGGGACGGGATCCGGTGTGCCGACCGCAAGCTGCGCGTCCCAGCGGTGGATCTCGGTCTCGTTGGCCTGGCGTCGGAACCAGAACGGCATCACGTGCGGCGGCCAGAAGGTGAACACGGGGGCGCCGGGGTCGGCCGCGCGCAACGTCGCGACCAACGTGGCCGCGCCGGCCTCGACCCAGTCGCCCGGGTCCGTGGCCGGATCGGGAGCCGCGAACAGTCCCCGCATCCCCGCCGCCTCCTGCACGGGGGTGGCGACGACGGCGGTGGCCATGCGGTGCACAGACCCCACGTGGAACGCGAGCTGACGTACGTCCCAATCGGGGCACGAGGGCACCGCCGCGTCGGGGTCCTGCCGGGCGACCTCGACGATCGTCGCTGCCGCGGTCGCGATCGCGTCGCAGTACTGGGCCTGGTCCACGGAACTCCTAGACGTCGAAGAGCGTTCGGGGTGGGAGCGGCTCGACGAGGTCGGGCCCGTCGTTGTCGGCCTTGTTGACGCGGGTGCTGACGTCCCAGAGCTCGAGCTGGGTCTCGGGTGCCGGAACGAGCAGCGGTTCGAGCAGCGCGGTGTCTTCGATCGCAGGGTCGAGCCACACGTCCCACACGTCCTCGGGAAGCACGACCGGCATGCGGTCGTGCAAGGGAGCGAGCAGCTCGTTGGCCCTCGTCGTCACGATCGCGCAGCTGTGGAGCCACGCCGCGTCGGGGTCGGCGGGATCCCGCCAGCTGGACCAGAGACCGGCGAGCGGAAGCGGCTCACCGCTGCGGTCGTGGATGAAGACCGGCTGCTTCATGGCCCGGGTCCTGCCCCCGGCGCCCGGTTCCCGCTCGGCCCGCCATTCGTAGAACCCGTCGGCCGGGACCAGGCACCGTCGGAGCCGGAACGACCGCTCGTAGGCGGGTTTGTCGGCCACGGTCTCGGCCCGGGCGTTGATCAGGCGGTCACCGATGCTGCGGTCCTTGGCCCAACCCGGGACCAGACCCCAGCGCATCGGCTCCAGGGCCCTCGGCGAGCCCTCGGCGCGGCGATCCTCCACCACCACGAGGACGTCGGCCCTCGGCGCGACGTTCCAGCAGGCCTCGTGCTCCGGCACCCGGATCTCCTCGACCGAGAAGTGATCTGCGAGCAGTTGCGGGGACGAGACCGCGATGAACCGGCCGCACATGTCAGCGCCGCGCGGCGACGCGCGATGCGGTGCGATCGACGACGCGGTACACGAACCGCAACCCAGACCACGTGTCGTCGATGGCGCACACCTTGTTGTCGACGAGGCCCGCGCCGAGTCCGACCTCGCGCGTATACGCCTCGCTCAGATCGGTGATGACGTTCGACGCCTTCTTGGGCCACGCGATCCACAGGCCGCCGTCTTGACGAATGGCGCGGGCCATCGCCGGGAACCGACGCGCGAGCTCCGCGCGACGCGTGACGAAGAACACGACGACGTCGAGTCGGCCGCGCGCGTCGGTGCGGACGTCGACGCCCTCGGGAAGCTCACCGAGCGCGGCCGGATACGTCGACGGCGCGCTGATCACCGCGACGCGCGAATGCGCGCGGATGCCGAGCTTCTCCGGAAGTGGTGTCGCCGAGTACCCCGCCACGGCGCACACTCCAGTCGCGCCGGACCGCTCCCGTCAATCGGAGCGCGCCGCGGGCGTCGTGTCGCGGTCTCGCGCGTGAACGCGGTGCGTGAAGATCACGCCGTCGTCGTCGGGCCGTCCGAGTCGTCCGGCTGGTCGCGTTCGGTGACCTCGCGGGCATGGGCGCGCGCCCGGCGAGCCAACCAGGCCGAGACCGCTCCCGCGCCGAGGAACACCACGGCGAGGCCGGCGAGCACCGCGGCGAGGAGCAGCTGGTCGTTCCGGGACGCGGCGATCAGCAGGCTCATCGACACCGATCCTTCCAGTCGCCGGTTGGCGGCGTATTCCCGACTCGTCCGCTCGACTTTGGCGAACCTGATCGCTACCATCGCGTGAAATCGAGATCGATCGGTCCCCCTGTCCCACGAAGCGAGGTTCCAATGGCAATCCGTCTGGGCGACACCGCCCCCGACTTCACCGCCGAGACCACCGAAGGCACCATCAACTTCCACGAGTACCTCGGCGACGGGTGGGGGATCCTGTTCTCGCACCCGAAGGACTTCACGCCCGTCTGCACCACGGAGCTCGGCGCCTTCGCCAGTCGCAAGGCCGACTTCGACAAGCGCAACGTGAAGCTCATCGGGGTCAGCGTCGACTCGCTGGAGTCCCACAAGGGCTGGGTGGGTGACATCGAGGAGACCCAGGGCACGGCCCTCAACTACCCGCTGATCGCCGACACCGACAAGAAGGTGTCGAACCTCTACGACATGATCCACCCGAACGCCAACGACACCATGACGGTGCGCTCGGTCTTCATCGTCGGCCCCGACAAGAAGGTCAAGCTCATCCTCACGTACCCGGCGAGCACCGGCCGCAACATCGACGAGATCCTCCGGGTCGTCGACTCGCTGCAGCTCACGAGCAACTACTCGGTGGCGACGCCGGTCAACTGGACCGACGGCGACGACGTCATCATCGGCTCGGCCGTCTCGGACGAGGACGCCAAGGTGAAGTTCCCCAACGGCTGGAAGGCCCCGAAGCCGTACCTGCGCTACGTCCCGCAGCCCGGGAAGTAGTCGCCTGCGGGCCCCGCGCCCGCACCCGGAACACCGCTACACCCGGATCCGAGCCCCGCACCGTGCGGGGCTCGTCCGCGTCGTGGCCCCCAGCTCCGTGCGTTCCTCAACGACCTATGCGGTTGTTGAGGAACGCACGAGCCTGACCTCGAGGTTGGCCTCGACGTGTACGGGAGCTCCACGTCGAGATGACTCCACGTCGAGACGACTACACGTCGAGGAAGCGGCGGAGACCGAGGGCGGAGGCGGCGACGCCGATGAGGCTGCCGATCAGGAGCACCACGACCGACGCGAAGACCACGTCGGAGTTGGTGATGTAGTTGCCCTGGACCGCGAACGTGTGCTCGAGGAGGTAGCGGACCGCCAGGAGCGCAGGGACCGCGATCACCGCGCCCAGCATCCCCTGGAGGAAGCCCTCGGCCATGAACGGCACGCGTACGAACCAATTGGACGCGCCGACGAGCTTCATGACCTCGATCTCACGGCGGCGGGCGAAGGTCGCGAGCCGGATCGTGTTGAGGATCAGGATCGTCGACGAGGCGAGCAGCACGATCGACAGCGCGATCAGGAGCTGCTGGGCCCGTTTCGTCTGGCGGAGCTTGCGGTCGAGCGCGGCGCCCGGCGTGTTCACCTTGTTCACCCCTGGCAGGCGCGTCAGCTCGTTGGCGATCTGGTTGGTGAACTCCGCTTTCGCCGGCGCGACCCGGAACGACGTCGGCAGGTCGGCCGGGCTGACGTTGTTCACCAGGGCGGGCTGGTTGGCGAAGAGAATCTTGAACTCGACCAGCGCGTCCTGCTTGTTGAGGTACTTGTAGCTCTTGACGTTGGTGTACGACTTGAGCGCCGCGTTGACGCCGTCGATCTGGGTCTGGGTGGCGTCGACGTTCATGAACGCCTCGAGCCGCACGCCGCCCTTCCAACGGGCGTTGCCGTGGTTGGCCCAGTCGGAGCCGAGGATCATCCCGCCGAACAGCACGAGTGACACCGCGACGGTCAGCACACCCGCGATCGACATCGACAGGTTGCGGCGCAGCGACGTCAGCGTCTCGCGCAGGAAGTACCCGAACCTCGCGAGCATGCTCAGACCCCGCCGTAGACGCCGCGCGCCTGGTCCCGGACGAGGAGCCCGTGGTCGAGCTCGATGACCCGACGGCGCATGGTGTCGACGATGCGCTCGTCATGGGTGGCCATGACCACGGTGGTGCCGGTCCGGTTGATGCGGTCGAGCAAGCGCATGATGCCGACGGTGGTGGTCGGGTCGAGGTTCCCGGTGGGCTCGTCGGCGAGGAGGATCAGCGGCCGGTTCACGAACGCGCGGGCGATGGACACCCGCTGCTGCTCACCACCCGACAGCTCGGTGGGGAAGTTGTTCTGCTTGGCCGCGAGCCCGACGAGGTCGAGGATCTGCGGCACCTGCGTGCGGATCACGTGACGCGGGCGGCCGATGACCTCCTGCGCGAACGCGACGTTCTCGTAGACCGTCTTGTTGGGCAGCAGCTTGAAGTCCTGGAAGATGCACCCGATGTTGCGGCGCAACTGCGGGACCTTCCACGAGCTCAGGCGCGAGATGTCGCGCCCCGCGACCATGATCTGGCCGGTGGTGGGCAGCTCCTCGCGCAGCAACAGCCGCAGGAAGGTGCTCTTCCCCGAGCCGGACGGCCCGACGAGGAAGACGAACTCGCCCTTCTGCACGTCGAGCTCGACGTCGCGGAGAGCAACGACATCGCCCTTGTAGACCTTGGTGACGTTCTCGAATCGGATCATGCGAGGGCCTCACGCTAGTGCGCCCCGACCCCCGCCCGCGGTCATGCCGATTGTGGCACGCAGGCCCCGCCGGGACGCGGCACGGGCAGGGCGCGCTGCTCCGGGCGGATCGATCCGGGGCGGATCAGGCGCTCCGGGACCGCTTCCACTGCAGGTAGGCCTCGAGGAACGGGTCGATCGCCCCGTCGAGCACGGCCTGCACGTTGCCGGTCTCGTAGATGGGCTGTGGGCGCCCGTCGACCTCGCGGGTGCGCTCGTCCTTGACCATCTGGTACGGAGCCAGGACGTAGGAGCGGATCTGACTGCCCCACGCGACGTCGTTCTTGTCGCCCGAGAGCGCTTCCAGCTTCTGCCGGTGCTCCTCCCGCTGCCGCTCCGCCAACCGGGCGGCGAGGATCTGCATCGCCTTGGCCCGGTTCTGCATCTGCGACCGCTGGTTCTGGCACGACACGACGATGCCGGTGGGCAGGTGGGTCAGGCGGACCGCGGAGTCGGTCTTGTTGACGTGCTGACCGCCCGCGCCGGACGAGCGGTACGTGTCGACCCGCGATCCTTCTCGTCGATCTCGGGGGTCTCGGCCTCCTCGAGCGACGGCACGCAGTCGAACGACGCGAACGCGGTCTGGCGCCGGGCCTGGGAGTCGAACGGCGAGATGCGCACGAGGCGGTGCACGCCCTTCTCGCCGCTCAGCAGGCCATAAGCGAAGCGACCCTTCACGACGAAGGTGGCCGAGGAGATGCCGGCCTCGGTGCCTTCGGCGATCTCGTCGATCTCGACGTCGAACCCGCGGCTCTCGGCCCAGCGCATGTACATGCGCAGCAACATCTGGGCCCAGTCCTGCGCGTCGGTACCGCCCGCACCGGAGTGCACCTCGCAGATCGCGTCGCGTTCGTCGTGCTCGCCGGTGAACAGCGCGCGCAGCTCGAGGCGCTCGAGCTCCTCTCGGAGCGCCGCGGTCTCTTCCTCGATCTCCGCCTCCTGCGACGGATCGGACTCCTCGCGCGCGAGCTCGGCGAGCGTCGCGACGTCGTCGACGCGCTGCGCGAGACCGTCGAGCAGGTCGATGTCGTCGGCGACGCGCTTCAACTCGGCGGTCACCTTCGTGGCGACGGCTTGATCGTCCCAGAGATCGGGGCGGCTGGCCTCGGTCTCGAGCTCGGCGTGACGGACCCGCTTGTCGTCGAGGCGGAGGTAACGCTGCGCGTCGGCGACGCGCTGGTGCAGATCGGCCAGCTCACTGCTGTAGTCGCGCACCCGTCAGCGTCCGTGGCAGAGCTTGAACTTCTTGCCGCTGCCGCACCAGCAGGGGTCGTTGCGGCCGGGCGTCTTCTCGACCTTGACCGGCTGCTGCACCGGCTCGTCGACGATCACCGGCTGCGGGACGTCGCCGGCGTACTCGTCGAACGGGATCGTCGCCGCCGTGGCCAGGAGGCTCGCCGAACCCTGCACCGGGTCCTCGGCCGCGCTGTAGTTGAGCTGCGGAGCGGAGCGGGGCGTGTCGTCCTCGACCACGACCTCGAGGTGGGAGACGTAGCGGACGAAGTCGTCGTCGACGATGCCGAGCATCGCCTCGAACATGTCGTAGCCCTCGCGCTGCCACTCGGCGAGCGGATCGCGCTGGCCCATCGCGCGCAGGTTGATGCCCTCGCGCAGGTAGTCCATCTCGTAGAGGTGCTCGCGCCAGCGCTGGTCGATGACCGAGAGCATCACGCGCCGTTCGATCTCGCGGAGCGTCTCCGCGCCGATCGATTCCTCCTTGGCCGTGTACAGCGCCTGGGCCTCGTCCTGCAGGAGCAGCGTGATCTCCTCGGGCGTGTGGCAGTCCTTGATCTGCTCGACCGTGAGCTGGGTCGGGTAGAAGGTCTGCGCCTGTTGGAGCAGCTCTTCCGGCTGCCACTCCTCGACGTACTCGCTCGACGTGTAGGCGAGGACGATCCGCTCGCACGCCGAGTCGATCGCCTCACGCGCCTCGTCACCGAGGTCGCCGCCGTCGAGGATCTGCTGGCGGCGCCGGTAGATCACCTTGCGCTGCTCGTTCATGACCTCGTCGTACTTGAGGACATCCTTTCGGATCTCGAAGTTGCGGTCCTCGACCGTGCGCTGCGCGCGCTCGATGGCCTTGGTGACCATCTTCGCCTCGAGCGGCACGTCGTCGGGGAAGGCCTTGCCCATCACCCAGTTCATCGCCCCGGTGGCGAAGAGGCGCATGAGCTCGTCCTCGAGCGAGAGGTAGAAGCGGCTCTCCCCCGGGTCGCCCTGACGCCCGGCCCGCCCTCGGAGCTGGTTGTCGATGCGCCGGCTCTCGTGGCGCTCGGTGCCGAGGACGTAGAGGCCGCCGAGCTCGCGGACCTTGTCCCCCTCGACCTTGCACTCCTCCTTGTACCGGGCGACGAGCGCCTGGTACTCCTCGGCGTCGTCGGCCGGGGTGCGGCCGTTGGCCGCCATCTCCTGGAGCGCGAGGCCCTCGGGGTTGCCGCCGAGCAGGATGTCGACGCCCCGGCCGGCCATGTTGGTGGCGACGGTGACCGAGTACGGACGCCCGGCCTGGGTGACGATCACGGCCTCGCTGTCGTGCTGCTTCGCGTTGAGGACCGCGTGGGGCACGCCCTTCTTCTCGAGGTGCCGTGAGAGCAGCTCCGACTTCTCGACCGAGATGGTGCCGACCAGGACCGGCTGGCCCTTCTCGTGCCGTTCGGCGATGTCGGCGGTGACCGCGTCGAACTTCGCTTCCTCGGTCTTGTAGATCAGGTCGGGCTCGTCGATGCGGGCGGCGACCTGATTGGTGGGGATCGCCACGACCTCGAGGTTGTAGGTGTGCGCGAACTCGCCGGCCTCGGTGAGCGCGGTGCCCGTCATGCCCGAGAGCTTCTCGTAGAGCTTGAAGTAGTTCTGGAGGGTGACGGTGGCGAGGGTCTGGTTCTCCTCCTTGATGTGGACGCCTTCCTTCGCCTCCACGGCCTGGTGGAGGCCTTCGCTCCAGCGGCGGCCCTCGAGGATGCGCCCGGTGAACTCGTCGACGATGTTGACCTCGCCCTGCTGGACCACGTAGTCGACGTCGCGCTTGAACAGCTCCTTGGCCCGCAGTGCGGCCTGGAGCTGGTGCACGAAGTTCTGGTTCACGTGCTCGTAGAGGTTGTTGACGCCGAGCGCCTGCTCGACGCGGCTGATGCCCTCCTCCGTGGGGACGACCGTGCGCTTCGCCTCGTCGACCTCGTAGTCGCGGTCGCGCTGCAGGCCGCGGACGACCCGGGCGAACTGCACGTAGAGATCCTGCGCGTCGTCGGCGCGGCCCGAGATGATGAGCGGCGTGCGGGCCTCGTCGACGAGGATCGAGTCGACCTCGTCGACGATCGCGTACGCGTGGCCCCGCTGGCTCTGCAGCTCCTTGGCGTCGGCCATGTTGTCGCGGAGGTAGTCGAAGCCGAACTCGTTGTTGGTGCCGTAGGTGATGTCGGCGGCGTAGGCACGACGCTTGGCCTCGGGGTCGTCGATCTCGGGAATGACGATGCCGACGTCGAGGCCGAGGAACCGGTGGACCTGGCCCATCCACTCCGCGTCGCGCTTGGCGAGGTAGTCGTTCACCGTGACGAGGTGGACGCCCTTGCCGGTGAGCCCGTTGAGGTAGGCGGGCAGCGTCGACACGAGGGTCTTGCCCTCACCGGTCTTCATCTCCGCGACCCAGCCGTAGTGCAGCGCGGCGCCGCCCATCACCTGGACGTCGAAGTGCCGCTGGCCGAGCACGCGCTTCGCCGCCTCACGCATGGTGGCGAACGCCTCCGGTAGGAGGTCGTCGACGTCCTCTCCGTTGTCGAGGCGCTGGCGGTAGCTGTTGCTCAGCTCGAGCAGCTCGCGGTCGCTGCGGTGCTCCATCTCGGGCTCGTGCGCGCCGACGATCGGAACCAGCGACTGGACGTACTTGAGCTTTCGCCCTTCGCCCGCGTGGAGGATTTTGTTGAACAGACCCATACAGGAGAGCGAGTGTACCGGGGGTCCCGGCCGGATCAGACCCGGGTACGGCTCAGCTCGAGCCCTCGATGAGGCCGAGGTGACCGTCGTGGCGCCGGTAGAGCACCGCGGCGGCGTGGTTCTCCGCGTTGGTGAACAGGAAGAAGTCGTGGCCGAGCAGCTCCATCTGGAGCGCCGCGTCGACCGGGCTCATCGCCTGCATGGTGAGCTGCTTCGTCCGCACGAGCCTGGCCTCGGTGTCGGGCTCCGACGCGGCGAGGTTCTGCTCGTGCGCGTAGTCGTCGGCCGGCATCGCGTGGGTCTGGAAGTCACGCCGTCGGGGATGGGCCCGGGCGACCCGCTTCTCCTTCAGCTTCGCGACCTGGTGCTCCAGCTTCTCGACGCACAGGTCGAGCGCGGCCAGCTGCTCCTTGGCCGCGGCGTGCGCCTTCACCACGTGACGCCGCAGGTGGACCGTCGCCTCGCAGACCTGGTTCGCCGCGATGCGGGGGTTCTTCAGCTCCGAGAAGTCGACCTCGGCCCGGCTCGCGTCCTTGGCGAACCGCCGGATCCGGCCCAACTTCTCCCGAGCCGCGTCCCGCACCCGCTCGTCGAGGTCGACACGCTTGGCGCGGACCACGATCTCGAGCGCACTTGCCTGGCCGTCGTGCATGGTCATACCGGCAGCCCCCCGCCTCGAACCGAAACACCGATCAGCACCGTGTGCCCGGGAGTATACGGCGCGCCTCCTGGGTCGGACCTGAGCGCCGCCCCCTCGGATCGGTGCGTCGCCATGCCGCCCGGCGGCGGTCGTCGATCAGAACGTGGATCACATGGTGTGGTTCGGAGCCGGAACGAGCCAGGCGACGATGCGCTCAGCGACGTCGTCGACAGAGGGCGCGTAGTGGCCGGTGCGGACCTGCTCGCGCACCGCGCGGACGTGTTCCTCTCCCGTGCTGTCGAGCTCGTACGCGACGCCGAGGTCGAGGGTGAGCAACCGACCGCGTGCCGCCGGCGCCGGGAGCGCGGTCGGGAACATGGTGCTTGCGTCACTGCGGAACTTCGCCATGGTTTGACTCCGTTCTCCTGTTGTTCGCACAGGATGAGTCGGCCACGTTTCGCGATCTCTTGAGCAAACTGACCACGATGAGTGGTATGACGCCGGGGATGATTCGCCCCATGCCGACGGGGACGGTTCCCGACGCCCAGCGCGGTTCCGGGCGCGCCGGCGGCCCACGCCCTCGTGGTGCCGGCGCGTCAGCCGCTGACGCACCCGCATCACGCGCGACGGGCGACCGCCGCACCGACGACCGCGGAAGCTCCCGCGCGGCGCAGCTCCCGGGCCGCGGCGGACAGGGTGGCCCCGGTCGTGAGGACGTCGTCGACCACGATGACGGTGGCCGCCTCCGCGCGGAGGGCCCGGAACACCGGTCCGGACCGGCGCTCCGCAGCTGAACGGCCCGTCTGCGGAGGCCCGGGACGGCGCGCCAGCATCCGCCGCACCGGGAGCCCGAGCTCCGGACCGATGCGCCGGGCCAACAGCTGCGCGTGATCGAACCCGCGGGCGCGTCGACGGACAGCTGTGGTCGGTGCCCACGTGACGACGGCCCGGTGCAGGTCCCACTCCCCCGCGGCCGGCTGCGGCGCGGCCTCCCGGAGTGCCGCGTCCTGCAGTGCTGCGTCCTGCAGTGCTGCGTCCTGCAGTGCGCTGACGACTGCGAGTGCCATCCAACGCACCGGGTGCACCGACCCGCGGTACTTGAGCCGGGCGATCAGCTCGCGCATCGCGCCGTCGTACGCGAACGGCACGGCCAGCGCGTCGAGACCCTCCGGCTGCGGGCCGCCCGGCGCTCGCCGCAACCCCGCCACGCACACGTCGCACAGGGGCTCGCCCGGCGCTCCACATCCCGGGCAACGGGCGGGAAACACACTGCGGACCAGACCATCGAGCATGCGAACGACGCTACGGCCGAGGTATGACACGAACGCCCGGCTCCGAAGAGCCGGGCGCGCGTGCTCGACCTGGTGCTTGACCTTGACCTTACCGAACGCGTTGCGCCAGCAACTGGCTAGTACCGATAGTGCTCGGGCTTGTAGGGGCCCTCGAGGGG
>JAODBH010000048.1 GCA_025463865.1 Actinomycetes bacterium
CCACCGCCACCACCAAGCAGCTGGAGACCGTCACCAAGGGCCCGATGAACGACACGGTCTCGGCCGACGGAACCGTTGCGGCCGCCCAGACCGACAACCTCAGCTTCACCTCGGCCGGGACGGTCACCGCAGTGAACGTGAAGGCCGGAGACACCGTCACCGCCGGCCAGGTGCTCGCGACGATCGACTCCGCCGCCCTCCAGGCTGCGGTCACCTCGGCCGACGCCAACGTGGCCACCGCCAAGGCGAAGCTCTCGGACGACACCGCCGCCGGCGCGTCGAGTGCCCAGATCGCCGCCGACAACACCAGCATCACGTCGGCGAACGACGCACTGCGCCAGGCCTACGTGGCCTTGGTCAACTCGTCGCTCAAGGCGACGTTCAACGGCACGGTCTCCGTCGTCAACATCACCGTCGGCCAGCAGCTCTCCAGCAACGGAACCGGCGCGACCAACGCAACCGGGTCGGGCAGCGGCTCCGGCAACTCGTCGGCGACGATCGGTTCGGGCAACAACGCCAACAGCAACACCTCGGCCTCGTCGACCGCACAGATCCAGGTCGTGAGCACCGGCAGCTACACCGTCGACCTCTCCGTCAGCAGCACCGACGTCACCACGCTGGCCGTCGGGCAGGCGGCGACCGTCGCGCTCTCGACCGCGAGCACGACCACCAGGGGTCTCGGTGGCGGTGGCTTCGGTGGCTTCGGTGGCGGTGGCGGCAACGCGCCGACCGTCGCGCCCAATGGTCAGGCCGGCGGAGCGGCCAACGGTCCCACCACGCCGGGCTTCGGTGGCGGTGGCGGTGCCGGTGGTGGCGGCGGCGCCACGGCAACCGGCACGGTGACCGCGGTGAGCAAGGTCGCCACCGCGACCTCCGGGGTCGCGACCTACCCCGTGACCATCACCTTCTCGGCCACGGCGACCGACTTCTACGTGGGTTCGACGGTCACCGGCACGATCACCACGGCCGCCCGCCCGGACGTCATCCAGGTCTCGGCCCGGGCGGTCACCACCGTCAACGGCGCGTCGACGGTGGTCCTCGCCAAGAACGGCAAGCTCAGCGGCCCGACGGAGACCCGCACCGTCACGATCGGAGCGACGTCGAACGGGCAGGTCGAGATCACCCGCGGTCTCGTCGCCGGCGACAAGGTGATCGTCACGCTGCCCAACTTCGCCGCCTTCCGCAACGCCACGGGCGGTGCAGGCGCCGGCGCCGGCGGGACGGGGCGTCAGTTCGGAGGCGGCGGGGCCGGCTTCGGTGGCGGCGGTACCAGGCAAGGTGCCGGCGGATGAGCCCCTCCAACCCGGACGAGCTCGACACCCCCGCGGTGATCGAGCTGGTCGACGTCACCAAGATCTACAGCACCGGACAGCTCGAGGTCGCCGCGTTGCGCGGCGTGTCGATCCGCATCGAGGAGAACGAGTTCGTCGCGATCACCGGCCCGTCCGGTTCGGGCAAGTCGACGCTGATGCAGATCCTCGGCTGCCTCGACGTCCCGACCGCGGGAACGTTCCGCCTGTCCGGTCACGACGTCTCGTCGTTCGACGAGGACCAACTCGCCGACGTGCGCAACCTGTTCATCGGGTTCGTGTTCCAGCAGTTCAACCTGCTCGCGTACATGTCGGCCTGGCGCAACGTGGAGCTCCCGCTCATGTACAGCGGGGTGCATCCGGCCGAGCGCCGGGAGCGCGCGCTGGCTGCGCTCGACAAGGTCGGGCTCGCAGACCGGGCCCGGCACAAGCCGGGTGAGCTGTCGGGCGGCCAGCAGCAGCGCGTCGCGGTCGCGCGGGCGCTCGACACCGAGCCGGCCATGATCCTCGCCGACGAACCAACGGGCAACCTCGACTCGACCTCGACCGCCGACGTGCTCGACCTGTTCCACGAGCTCAATCGTGAAGGCCGCACGATCGTGCTGATCACCCACGAGCACGACATCGCCGCGCGCGCACAACGCATCATCAACATCCGCGACGGCAACGTCTGGCCTTTGGCCACGGCCGATACGGCGTGGGCACGGGTGCCGTCGTGACCTGGCGTGACACGTTCCGCACCGCAACCGAAGCGGTGCGCACGCACCGGCTCCGCTCCGCCCTCACCATGTTGGGGATCCTGATCGGCATCACCGCGGTCGTGCTCACCGTCGGCCTGGGCCAGGGCGCGAAGGCCAAGGTGCGCGATCAGATCAACGAGCTGGGCACCAACGTGCTCGTCGTCTCACCGGGCAGCACGACCAGCTCCACGGGCTCCCGTGGCGGCTTCGGGTCCGCCTCCACGCTCACAACGCAGGACGCGGCGGCGCTCGGCGACAAGCAGGCGGCCCCCGATATCACCGCGGTCGCTCCCGCGTCCACCACGTCGGTCTCGCTGGTCTACGGCACGACGAACTGGACCACCACGCTCACCGGGACCACCCCGGGTTGGAAGGACGTCCGTTCCCGGGGCGTGACGACCGGTCGTTTCATCACCGCGGCCGACCAGAAGAGCGCGGCCCCGGTCGTGGTGCTCGGTCCCGACACCGTGAGCCAGCTCTTCAACAGCGTCGACCCGATCGGCAAGATGGTCACCTACAACGGAGTCCAGCTCCAGGTGATCGGCGTGCTCACGCCCCTGAGCTCCAACGAGGCCACCTCGAACAACGACCTCGCGATCGTGCCCATCTCGACGTACGCACAGAAGCTCGTCGGCGGATCGAACCGCGATTCGGTCAGCTCGATCTATGTGAAGGCGACGTCGGCGGGCACGCTGTCGGCCGCGTACCAGGAAGCCGACACGCTCCTGCTCAACCGGCACAAGATCACGACGGCCACCTCGGCCGACTTCTCGATCGCGACCCAGCAGTCGATCCTCACCGCAGCCACCTCGGTCGACAACACGCTCACCGTCATGCTTGCCGGCATCGCGATCATCGCCCTGCTCGTCGGCGGCATCGGCGTCATGAACATCATGCTCGTGTCGGTCACCGAACGGATCCGTGAGATCGGGTTGCGCAAGTCGCTCGGCGCGAGACCGCGCCTGATCCGTCGGCAGTTCCTCGTCGAGGCGTCACTGCTCGGGCTCGCGGGCGGCGTGCTCGGTGTGACCCTGGGCCTCTTGGGCGCGGTCCTCCTCCCACAGTTCACCGACTCGAGGGTGATCGTCTCGGTACCCGCGTCGATCGGCGCCATCGCCATGGCGATGGGAATCGGCGTGGTCTTCGGGGTCTACCCCGCGACGCGGGCCGCCCGCCTCGCCCCCATCGACGCCCTCAGGAGCGAGTGACCATGGCCGAGCAACCACTCTCCCCCGAGGTCGCGGCGCGATCGAGCGCTCGGTCGGCGTCGGCCAAGGACCGCCTGGCCACGCTCTTCCCGGACCCCAGCAGCCGGAAGAGGCCCCGTTGGCGCAACCGCAAGGCCCGACTCGCGGTCGTCGTGGTCGTGGTCGTCGCGTTGATCGGCGGTACCGCCATGGTGGCCGGTGCGCTGGGCTCGAGCGGTCCCGACTACCGCACCGCGCTGGTGCAGAACCACGCCGTCGACTCGCAGGTGACGGGCGTCGCCACCATCGAACCGATCTCGCAGGCCGCGATCGCGTTCCCGGTGGCCGGGACGGTGTCCTCGGTCGCGGTGAACGTCGGTGACGCCGTGGGTACCGGCGAGCCGCTCGCGACGCTCGACACCGCCGCGCTCACCGTTGCGCTGCACGAGAAGCAGGCCGCGCTCGCGTCGGCCCAGCTCGTGCTCAGCAAGGCGTTGGCCGGCGAGAGCGTCACCGGTCTCACCGGCTCCGGGTCGTCCCCGACCGGGGCGTCGGCGCGTACCACCGCGTACAGCACCGGCTCCACAAAGGTGCTGACCGCCGCGCTCGCGGCCGACGGCACGACGCCGCCGGGTCCCGCGGCCGGCGCCGGAACGGGCGGGGCCGGCCCGAGTGGCACGGGAACCTCGGCGCCCAGCTCGACGGACACCGATCTGGCCGCGGCCCAACAGGCAGTGCTCACCGCGCAGAAGAACGTCGACGCCGCGCTCGCGTCGGCCAACACCGCGCTCGCGTCGGCGGCCAGCGTCTGCGCCGCGGCCGGGGTCAGCTCGACCTCGTCGACCGGCACTGCGACCACCACGCCGCCCGCCACCACCGCGGCGCCCCCCACCGGTACCACGTCGACTCCGTCGACGACCCCCACGCCCGAGCAGCTCGCGGCCTGTCAGACCGCGACCAAGGCCGTGCTCACCGCGCAGACGGCCGTCAGCGCGGCGCAGACGTCGTTGGCCGGCGCGTCGAGCGCCCTCGACACCCTGCTCGCCCAACGCGCTGCAGCCGCCACCACCACCCCACCGACCACGGCACCCGCGAGCCCGAGCACCGGTTCCCGGTCGGGCAGCGGGGCCACCGGCGGCAGCGGGGCCACCGGCGGCTCCGGCTCGACCACCACCTCGCCCTCGGCTGCGGATCTCGTGAAGTACCAGAAGGCCGTCGACGCGGCGGAGTCGGACGTGGCGGTCGCCGAGCAGGCCATCGCGCAGGCGACGATCGTCAGCCCGATCGCGGGCACGGTCGTCGGCGTGAGCGTCAAGGTCGGCCAGGCGGTCACCGCTGGATCGTCCACCGCGAACGTCGTCGTCAAGGGCTCCGACGGCTATGAGGTGTCGACGACCGTGACCGTTGCGAACGTCGCGAGCGTCAAGGTCGGTCAGACCGCGAGCCTGATCCCCGACGGATCGCACCAGGCGATCGAGGGCAAGGTGACGTCCATCTCGGTCGCACCCGAGAGCGACAGCACGACGACGAGCTACCGGATCGTCATCGGGCTCACGGGCGACACGTCACACCTCCAGAACGGCGCGACCGGATCGGTGGCGATCACGACCGAGCAGACGGCCTCGGCGCTGGCGGTGCCGACGTCCGCGATCACGACGGCCGGGACGCAGCACACCGTGACCGTCGTCAACGGCGGCAAGGCCACGGTGACCACCGTGCGGGTCGGCGTGGTCGGCGACACGTGGACCCAGATCATGAGCGGGGTGACCAAGGGGCAGACCGTCGCCCTGGCCGACATCGCCAAGGCCCTCCCCGGTTCCGCGACCACGGCGACCACCAGCGCGACGAACGGTCGCTTCGGCGGGGTCAACGGCCTACCCCCCGGGTTCACCCCCGGCGCCGGCGGTTTCCGCCAGTTCACGAAGACCGGCTGATCCAGGGACGCCGAAGACGCGGGAAGGGGCCGCTACCCTCGCGCCGGCATCCCGCACACCACGAGCGAGCGTGGCGGAACTGGCAGACGCGCCGGGTTTAGGTCCCGGTGCCCGAAAGGGCTTGAGGGTTCGAGTCCCTCCGCTCGCACCGACTCCCGCCTCTGATCGCGCGTCCGATGATCGACCCGGTACCGACAGTTGCCGTGATGTCGCTCGCTGGGCCTCTCGGTACGCTGGCAGGCAGACCAGCTCGGGAGGCCCGATGATCACGTCCGTTGAGCATCGCTCGACATCGGCGAAGGTCCCGCCGCCCGACGATCGGCGGCCCGCGCCGGCACCGCCGCGCCCGCCTCGCTGGCGCTACGTCCTCATCCTCGTCGGCGTCTTGGCCTCCCTGCTGTTGCTGGCGGTCCCGAACATGTCGAAGAGCCCACCGAACCACAAGTACACGTACACGCGGTTCGTGCAGCAGGTACAGGCGAACAAGGTGAAGAGCGCGACGATCAACCCCACCGGCGGCGTCAGCGGAAGCCTGAAGAACGGCGACGACTTCACCTCGCAGATCCCGACCGCGATCAGCGACCGCCATCTCGCGCCGCTGCTCCGCCACCACCACGTCGACGTGACCGGGAAGGGCGCGGCCGGTACCTCGATCCTCGGGGTGTTCCTCGGCCTGCTGCCGCTGCTCTTCTTCGTCGGCGTCTTCATCTGGTTCGGGCAGCGCGCACGCAAGCAGATCAGTGGCGGGCTGATGGGCTTCGGCGGCTCGAGAGCGAAGCTCTACGACGAGGAGCGCCCGACGACCCGCTTCAGCGATGTCGCCGGCTACGAAGGAGCGAAGCAGGAGGTGCAAGAGGTCGTCGACTTCCTCAAGCATCCGGAGCGCTACGAGAAGGCGGGCGCGACGGGTCCGAAGGGAGTGCTGATGGTCGGGCCGCCGGGAACGGGCAAGACGCTCATGGCGCGCGCCGTGGCGGGCGAGGCGGAGGTGCCCTTCCTCGCACTCACGGGCTCGAGCTTCGTCGAGCTGTTCGTCGGGCTCGGCGCTTCGCGCGTCCGCGACCTCTTCGCCGACGCGAGGAAGCGCGCGCCGTCGATCATCTTCATCGACGAGATCGAC
>JAODBH010000044.1 GCA_025463865.1 Actinomycetes bacterium
GGCACACCCGAGCATGTCGGCCCGGTGTTGATCCGACATGACGAGCAGGATGTTGGGGGGTCGGTCGCTCATGCCGCGGCAGTGTACCGACGGGACCGCCGCCCCGGGCTGTAGCTCCCCGGGATACACGAAGCTTCACCGGACCCCACGGCGGAACGGTGTCGCCCGTTCCAGGCGGAGGGGCGGTGCGGCACTGACGGGGCCGGTACCGGGGTCGCGGTCGTCCCCGCCGAGGTTGATCGGCAGCCTCAGCGAGGCAGGACGACGTCCGGGAGCGGGTGGCGGTAGAGCTTGGCCGCGTTCTCGCAGCACATCATGCGGAGCTCGTCGTCGGGGATGTGGCCCCAGAGCTTCTCGATCACGAGCTGCGTGTCGGGCCAGGTGCCGTCGCCGTGGGGGAAGTCGGTCTCGACCATGATGTTCTCGACGCCGATGCGGTGGCGGGTGTCGATCGTCGACGGGTCGTCGATGGTGCAGAACGAGAAGTTGCGCTTCACGACGTCGGCGGGGCGCTCGTCCCACCCGTCGGCGTAACCCGAACGGTCGACCAGGTTGTCGAGCCGATCGAGCAGCATCGCGACCCAGCCGATCCCACCCTCGCTCATCGCGATCTTGAGGGTGGGGTAGTCGAGCGGGAAGCCGGACCACAACCACTCCGCGCACGACGTCAACGACAACTGGCCGAACAGCGTCGCGCCCAGCACGATCGAGGGCGAACCCGGCGGGATCTGGAAGCCCATCGAGCTCCCGACGTGGAGCGAGACCACGGTGTCGGTCTCCACGCACGCCCGGATGATCGGGTCCCAGTGGTCCCGGTCCCACAGGTTCGGGAGGCCGATGTTGTGCGGCCGCTCCGGCATGCTGATCCCGGTGAACCCGCGGTCGGCATTGCGATGGATCTCCGCTACGGCCACCTCCGGATCGCTGAGGAACGCGATACCGAGGGGGATGATCCGGGTCGGGTGCTTGGAGTACCACTCCTCGTAGAGCCAGTCGTTCCAGGCCCGGATGCAGGCCTGGCCCAGCTCCGGGTCCTTGGCGTTGAAGAACACCCGGCCGCAGAACCCGGTGATCATCGAGGGGAAGTTGACCGCGGCCCACACGCCGTTGATGTCCATGTCGTGGACCCGCGCGTCGACGTCGTAACAACTCGGGCGCATCTCATCGAACCGGGCCGGCTCCGGGTTCGACGACGGGCGCCGCCCTGCGATCGCGTTCATGCCCGCCTGCGTGTAGAGCTCGTCCTCGAACACCCAGATCTGCTTGCCCTGCGGGGTGTCGTGGACCTTCGGCGCCCGGTCCTGAAGGTGCGCCGGGAGGCGCCCCTCGAACGTGTGCGGCGGCTCGACGACGTGGTCGTCGACCGAGATGACCGTGTACTTCACTTCCCGCGGCAACGGCTCGGGCAGGAAGAGGTCTTCGCGGAGGTCGGCGTTCTGCATGACGTACTCCTCAGGCGCGCTGATCGAGCTGGACGTAGTTCCCTTCAGGGTCGCGCAGGAACACGCTCTTGACCCGGCCGCCGGCCGGCTCGCCGTACATCGTGGTGTCCGCGCCCGGTCCCCCGTCGCCGCCCATCACAATGGTCACGCCTGCCGTGCGCACCCGTTCCATCATGGCGTCGATGTCGTCGACCCAGAACGCGAAGTGGTGGCAGCCCATCTGGAACAGCTGCGCCGGGGCGCCCTTGATCTCGTTCGTGATCTGCTGATCGAGCACCACGAAGCTCGCGTGTGGTCCGTCGGACCAGCGCAGGTACACGGCCCGGCGCTGGGCCGGCGGCTGGCCCGATCCCTGTGAGAACTCCTCGACTTTGTCCGCGGTGACGTGCATGCCGAGCACGTCGCGGTAGAACGCGAGGGAAGGTTCCATGTCGCGCACGCCGACGGCGATGTGGGAGACGGCTTCAATACCCATGGTTCGAAGCTAACCCCCCTGATGCCCGGGCGGAAAGAAGCCCGGGGCCGGCGCTCCTGTCAACGATGCCGACCGGGCGACCTCGACGGAGAAAGCTTCAGGCGGCCACCACTTCGGCCGATTCGTTGTTCGATGAGCCATTCGGACACACATCGCACCCATAGCCGCTCCGGGATCCGCACGCGAGGTCTTCTGGCGCTGGTCACCCTCCTCTGCTGCGCCGGCTTCCTCGCGGCGCCGTCCCTCGCGGCGGCGGCACCATCCCCCGCGCCCGGGACGGCGGCACCTCCACCGCGGGCACCGACGCTCTTCGTGCTGCGCGGACTGGCCCGGACCGGGCCCGGCGATCTCGCGGTGCGGATTCGGAACGTCGAGTGGTTCACCGACCGGCCGGTGCGGCGCGCCGGCACGATGACGGCACGGACGCTCGTGCGCAACTGGCAGGCCTGGGGCTTCGCCCACGACCCGCCGAACGCCGCGCTCACCGGCCACCACCTCGACGTGGTGGTCGAGCTGTCCGCGCCACGTGTGCGCGGCGGGCAGCTCCATTTCCACGTCAAGTCCGTCCGCGGCCACCTGCCGCACGGGAACCTCGGTGGCGTGTCGGCCTTCGTCGACGCGACCTCCCCTGCGACGGCGACGGCATCGACGGTACAGATCGTGAACAACTCCGGTGCCATGACGATGGCGTACGTGTTCGTGACCGCGGGTTACACCCCCGTGCCGCTGCAATCGACCGCCTGGCTCACGACGTACGAGCTGCTCCCCGGCACGAGCTCGTCCCTGAAGTGGGACACGAGCACGCAGCTCATGTGGGCCGACCAACAGCTCGCGACCGGGATCAGCTTCGAGGCGCAGCAGACGCTGTCACTTCCGCCGGCGGGACCGGGCCAGACGGGCGTCGCCGACCTCACCCAGCAGAACGGCAGCATCAGCTTGCAGGCCGACCCCATGTTCGCCGGCTTGCAAACAGGATCGCTTGCGGTGAAGACGGAGACGCCGAATGCGCCGGTCTTCAGCGGCGCCGCCGTCGCGTTGGGCCTCTCCGGGAGCCCGGCGCTCGTCGCGCCGGCCGGCTCCGACATGACGACGTTCCCTGTCACCAGGCTCACCTACTGGCTGGCCAGCGGTTTCGCGGGTCCGAGCCAGGTCCTCGGCCAATTCGAGACCGCGAACGCGGTGCAGCTCGACTTCACCCCGGGCATAACCTCGCTCACCGCCACCCTCAACGCCGACGGTCAATGGAGCGTCCAGCCGTCCTGAGCACGAGTGCCCTCACCGAGGTCCGGTCCATCACGGACCCGTCCGCGGCGGCGAAACTGCGTCGAGCGCCGGGTCCACTCGGCGACGCGATCGAATTCGGCAGGGCCGACGACAGGGGGCTCGCGATGAAGGTGCAGCGGACCGCGGACCGGGTCTCCATCGGCGAGCTGCTCGCGGCGTACGTCGACACGGTGAACCGAAAGGACTACGACGGCCTGCGCGAGCTGTTCACGGCCGACGCGTTCGTCGACCTCGGCCCCGCCGGCGAGTGCCGCGGCGTCGACGCGATCGTGACGACCATCGGCACACAGGTCGACGCGATGCAGGGGCTGATCCAGGTGGTCCACACGGGAACCGTGCGCTTCGCTGCCGACGACGAGTCGTCTGCGACCGGACGCTGGTACATCAGCGAGTTCGGCGTGATGGGCGGCGGTACCGAGGCCTACTTCTCGGGCGTGTACCACGACGAATACGTCCGGGACCCCTCGGGCGAGTGGCGTTTCGGCGTTCGCCGATACCGGGGACTCTTCGCGCGCCGAGGTGCCGACACCGTGGTGCGGCCGTTCCCCACCGACCTTCCCCCGCCCTGGTCGTAGCCGAGCTGGCGCGCCCGCTCGCCTGAGGCGGTCACGTCGGCTCGGCGAACGACTTGCCCAGGGCCGACGGAAATGGTGGAGCTCCTGGCTCGTATTCCAACCCCGGACATCGTGGCCCGTCTCCAGCGTCTCCTCGCTGGTCAGCGCAAGGACCAGCCGTCCAACCGGAGCGTCCGGTCGCGGCAATTCCAACGCCGTTGCGACCCGATCAGGTCACCGCGATGTGGATCCGTGCTGCATGCGGCTTTGATGCTCGACTTCTCCACGCAACGTACTCCGTGCGTTATCGCGTACCTTCCGCGGAGTCACCAGACACCCACCGCCGCCGAAGTCTCAGGAAGCGGGATCGTCCTGGTTCTCACGGGAGGCCGCTGCGTCGAGCTCGATCCCATCGAGAAAGGCTCTGATCATGCGTTCCAACGCCGCGACTGGCGAGTCGGCGGTCGTGAAAACCTCGTCGTTGACCAGCCCGACAAGTCCATGCACTCCTGCGAAGACGATGCGGTTCCAGCGTATGACGATGACCGGATCGAGGTCATAGGCGCGAAAAGCGAGACGCATGGCACGCGTCACGTCATCGGAGGCTGCGTTGATTGCCGGGTCCGTGCGACGCACTGAGATCACGGCGTCGTAAAGCCCCGGGTGCTCCATCGCAAACGCGTAATACGCGCGAGCGATGGAACTGATTGCGTCACGGCCGGCTCGCCCGCCCACCTCGACGAGCAGATGGGCAGACAGCCGGCTCAGCGCCTCAAGAGCAAGGGCCCGGCGGAGGTCTTCCACTCCTTCGACGTGCGCATAGAGCGACTGGGTCCGCAGGTTCAGCCGCTCAGCGACCTCGCGCAGGCCCACGTCGGACACTCGGCGGTGAGTCTCGAGGACTTCGATGCCCGTTTCGATGACGCGGGCTCGACTGATGCCGCTCGACGCGGGCATGAGTTCCTTTCGAGGATAGCGAAGATCAGTAGACTGAAGCCTACTAGTAGTAGTAAAACGCCTTATAGGATTCCAGTGGGCGGTGCGTGTCGCCACGGCCGGCAGACGCGCCGACCCAACGGTTCGTCAGTTGACCCAGCGTAGGAGCCACCTCATGACAGATATGCGTTTGCGGGACAAGGTGGCCATCGTCACCGGCGCGACGAAGGGAATCGGCGCGGGAATTGCTCGCCGATTCGCAGAAGAGGGAGCCGCGGTAGTGGTCGCCGGTCGCACCGAGGCACTCGGCAATGCCGTCGCCGAGGAGATCCGCGCGGAAGGCGGTCGGGCAATCTTCATCCGTTCCGACATCAGCGTGGAGGACGACTGTCGACGACTCGTCGAGTTGACCCAGGCGGAGTTCGGGCCGCTGACCACCCTGGTCAACAACGCGGCCGCAACGCATCTGTACGGGTCGTCGGGCAAGTACGCCGATACGCGAATGCATCTCTTGAGCAACGAAGTGCTGGATCAAGCCTGGCGCAGTGACCTGTACGGGCTTTTCTGGTGCTGTCGCTATGCGCTGCTTGCCATGCTCGAGGCCGACGCGGGCGGGGCCATTGTGAACGTGTCGTCGGGTGTCGCGGTGCGCGGCGCTCCGGACCTCGACGCTTACACCGCAGCAAAGGCTGCGATGAACGGCATCACACGGTCCATGGCGTCGGAGTACGCCGCGGCCCGTATCCGCGTGAACGTGATCTCGACCGGCTTCATCCACAGCGGTGAAGGAACCGAGCATCTTCTCTCCGGTGAGATGGAGGCCGCGTTGCGAGCCATCACGCCTCTGCCGTATTTCGGCGTGCCGGATGACATCGCTTGGGCGGCCGTCTACCTCGCCTCCGACGAGTCGCGGTACGTCACCGGGGTCACGCTGCCGGTCGATGGTGGGAGCGTCTCCGCGAACGTCGGGGGACCGACGGAGCAGCCGTCCGCGGCGCAGTCGTGACCGGACGGACTGTGCGATGTGCCGTCGACGGCGCGATGGGCCCGGCGTCCGGGACCACGCACACCTCGATACAGAAGGGCAGCTCACATGGCGTGGGATTTCTCGACCGACCCCGAGTACCAGGAGAAGCTGGACTGGGTCCGCGAGTTCGTGAAGGAAGAGGTCGAGCCCCTCGACCTCGCGTTCCCGCACGAGCTGGTCTACGACAAGGAGC
>JAODBH010000049.1 GCA_025463865.1 Actinomycetes bacterium
CGGGCATGTCGGGATAGCCGCGACGGAGGTCCTCGGTGCGCTTCCCCGGTCGGATGTACTTCGCCGGGTTCTCGTGGAACTTGTCGGGCTTCGGGAAGACGTTCCACACGTCGACCATCGCCGCGTCGATCACGTCGGTGGCCACGAGGCCATCGAGCACGACCCAGCCTTCCTGGTGCCACTTCGCGACCTCGTCGTCGCGTGCGAGGCGTCCGTTGGTGGTCACCGCGTCCTCGGTGGTCGCATCGATCGACACGCAACGTCCATTCTTCCGGCTGCCGGGCAACCCACGTTAGGCCGCGAGGGACAGGACGAGCATCGCCTGGCCCACGTGGTACGTGACCATCACCACGACGTTCATCCAGCCTTCCTCGTGCACGTACCGGCGCCAGCCGATGAGCGCGTCGGACGCCATGAACAGCAGGGCCCCGGCAGCAGGAAGCACCCGGCCGGTCGCCACCGCACTTGCACCCATCGCGGCGATCACCGTCATGTAGACGATCACCGGCAGCCGTTCCCGGCTCCCGCCGCGCGCCGCCATGCCCGCAAGCAGGCGTCGACCCACGAGGACCACCGCAGCTCCGAGGACCACCGCACCGGTCGACAGGGCCGCCACGCCGCCGCCCCCGTCGACGTTGAGTCCGACGATGTAGGCGACGTGCGCGAGCAGGAACGCGCCCAGTCCGGGCACGAACGCGTGCGGCAGCAACAACAGGACGTCCCCGACAAGTGACGCGACCAACGCGGCGACGAACCAAGGCCGGGCATCGGCCCGAGCCGGATCGATCGTCAGAGCCACCGCGATGAGCAGTACCGGCACGAGGGGTTTGGCAATCCGCTCCCACCGCTTCGCCCGGCGCGCGACCGCGACCCAGTCGACGACCGCCACCGCAGCCGCGGCGGCCAGAGCGATCCACGCGCCTGCGTTCATGGGGCGAGCCCGACCGTCGCGGCTACGGCGTCCGGCTCGCTGGGCTGCATCAGGGTGAGAGGCGCTCGATGCGCCACGCGCCGTCGCCGGTGCGCTCGTACCGCACCCGGTCGTGCAACCGGCTCTGCCGACCCTGCCAGAGCTCGAGCTCGTCGGGACGGACGACATAGCCGTTCCAGAACGGCGGCTTCGGGATCTCGCCGTCGCCGAAGCGCGCGGCGGCCGCGGCCACGCGCGCCTCGAGCTCGGCGCGGTCCCGCAACACCACGCTCTGTTGCGACGCCCAGGCTCCGATCTGGCTCTTCAACGGACGGCCCGCGAAGTAGGCGCGCGCCTCGTCGTCGTCGATCCGGGTGACCGGCCCGCTCGCCCGGACCTGGCGCTCCAGCTCGCGCCAGTGGAAGACCAGCGCCGCGATCGGGTTGACCGCGAGCTCCTGGCCCTTCTGACTCTCGTCGTTCGTATAGAAGACGAAGCCGCGCTCGTCGTAGCCCCGCAGTGCGACCACACGGGCCGACGGCCGGCCGTCGAGCGTCGCGGTCGCCACGGTCATCGAGTCGGGCTCGAGGACCTTGGCGGCAAGCGCTTCGTCGAACCAACGGGCGAACTGCGCCATGGCGTCGGGATCCACGTCGCGTTCGTCGAGCAGCGGTCCGCGGTACTCGGTGCGAAGGGCCGCGATGCGCTGCTCCCGCGGGGGTTCGGACATGGCGGGAGGCTACCGGTCCGGCGCGCGATCCCGGCTTGGAATGCGACCCGGAGCATCCGGATCGGTCGGCGGTAGCGTGAGCGGTCAGACAAGGAGACGCACCCATGGATTTCGCGCTCAGCACCCGGGCCCTCGAACTTCGGGACCGGCTCGCCGAGTTCATCGCCACCGAGGTCGACCCGGCCGAAGCCCTGTACCGGGAGCAGGTCGAGGCGTCGGGTGACCCCCACTTCCATCCCCCGGTGATGGAGGAGCTGAAGGCCAAGGCGCGGACGCTCGGTCTCTGGAACCTCGCCATCCCCGACCCGCGTTGGGGCGCGGGGCTCTCCAACGTCGACTACGCCCCGCTGTGCGAGCTGATGGGCGCGAGCCCGCTCTCGGGCGAGGCCACCAACTGCAGCGCGCCGGACACCGGCAACATGGAGATCCTGGCCGAGTTCGGCACCCCCGACCAGCAGGACCGCTGGCTCGTGCCCCTGCTCGAGGGCACGATCCGCTCAGGCTTCGCGATGACCGAACCCTGGGTCGCGAGCTCGGACGCCCGCAACATCGCGAGCACGATCATCGGCGTCGGCGACGACTACGTCATCAACGCGCACAAGTGGTGGACCACCGGTGCCGCCCACCCGAACTGCGAGTTCGTGATCCTCATGGGCGTCAGCGACCCGGACGCCGACCCGTACCGGCGGCACAGCATGATCATCGTGCCGCTCGACACGCCCGGCGTCCGGCTCGTGCGCACGCTGCCCGTCTTCGGTCACGACGGCGGTGGCGGCCACGGCGAGCTGCTCTTCGAGAACGTGCGGGTCCCCGCCGGCAACATCCTCGGCGAAGAAGGCGGCGGATTCGCGTTGGCCCAGGCGCGGCTCGGTCCGGGCCGGATCCACCACTGCATGCGTGCGATCGGCCTGGCCGAGCGTGCCCTCGCGCTGATGTGCGCGCGGGCCCAGATGCGAGTCGCGTTCGGAATCGCGCTCGCCGACCAGGGCGTGGTGCAGGACCGGGTCGCGGAGTCACGCATCGAGATCGAGCAGGCCCGCCTCCTCACCATGAAGGCGGCCTGGCTCATGGACACCGTCGGCAACAAGGGGGCGCGTTTCGAGATCGCGGCGATCAAGGTCGTCGGCGCCCGCCTCGCAACGACGGTCATCGACCGCGCGATCCAGCTGTTCGGCGCGGCCGGCCTCTCCGACGACTGGCCGCTCGCCGAGATGTACACGCACGCCCGCACGCTGCACTTCGTCGACGGACCTGACGAGGTGCACAAACAGCAGATCGCACGACGCGAGCTGCGCGCGTACGAAGGGTTCCGCTCGTGAAGGTCCGCATCGGCTTCGGCCCGGGGGTCCTCGCGCCCAGCGGCGACCCGTCGTTCTTCGGGCCGTTCGTCGACGATCTCGAGCGGCTCGGATTCGACTCGCTCTGGCTGTCGGAGCGCGCGGCCGGTCCGCTTCCGGACCCGGTCGCGGCCATCGCGTTCGCGGCCGGGCGCACGCGCCGGCTCAAGCTCGGTACCAGCGTCATGGTGCTCCCCGGCCGCAATCCCGCGTTGCTGGCGAAGCAGCTCGCAAGCCTCGACGCGCTGTCGGACGGCCGCTTCCTGCCCGCGTTCGGCCTCGGCGTGGCCGACGCCACCGAGCAGCAGGCCTTCGGCGTCGCGAGGGCCGACCGTTCGCCCTGGTTCGAGGAGGCGCTGCCGCTGCTGCGCCAGTTCTGGACCGGCGAGCCCGTCTTCCACCACGGCCGCTTCGACTACGAGGGCCTCGCGCTGTCGGTCACCCCGACGCAGCAGCCGTTCTCGGTCTGGCTCGGTGGCGCGGCCCCGGGCGAGCTCCGTCGCGTCGGGCGCCTCGGGGACGGTTGGCTGGCCAGCTTCTGCACGCCGGAGAGCGTGGCCGACGACCGACCGGTCATCGAGCAGGCGGCGGCCGACGCAGGACGCGAGATCGACCCCGAACACTTCGGCGCGATGGTCCTGTATTCGATGACGCCGCTCGACCCGGCGTTCGCGGAGATGCTCGCGAGTCGCAGACCCGGCACCCGGCCCGACGAGATCGTGCCCGTCGGCGTGGACGCGATCGCGGAGCGGCTGGCCGCGTTCACGGAGGTCGGGTTCTCGAAGCTCGTCCTCGTGCCCGTCACCGCCCCCGACGACTGGACCGCCCAACTCACGGATCTCGCCGAGCTCCTCACCCTCCAGACCTAGTTCCTGAGGCGCCTCCAGGAACCGGGAGGTCAGGCGGCGATGCCGTGGTCGCCGACGGGGCCGGCACGGAGGCCCATGGCGGCGAGCTCGTCGGCGAGGCGGGGTAGCGCGCCGAGCGCGCTGCGCCAGCTGCCGGGTGACGAGGTGCAGTCGGAGTCGTGCAGGAGGACGGTGCCACCGGCGAGGCGGCCCTTGCGGAGGTCGGCCACCACGGTCTCCGGGGTGGCGACGGGTCGCCAGTCGCGGCCCCACGCGGTCCAGAGCACGGTGCGCAGCTCGAGCGCCCGAGCGGCCCGCAGGGCGCCCCCCGAGAGGATCCCGTACGGCGGACGGAACCACCCGGGCTCGACGCCGGTGACGTCGGCGATCCGGTCGCGCGTCCTGGCGAGGTCGGCGCGGGCGGCGCGGCCCGAGCGCAGCAGCATGCTGTCGTGCTGGTACGCGTGCACGCCGACCTCGTGCCCCGCGGCGACGACCTCGGCCGCGAGGCCGGGCGACGCGTCGACCATCGAGCCGAGCATGAAGAACGTGGCCCGCCAGCCCAACGCGTCGAGCGCCTCGAGAAAGGCAGGCGTGGACGCGGGATCGGGTCCGTCGTCGAACGTGATCGCGGTGTGGTCCGGGTCGCCGATCCCCGCGATCGACGGCGTGACCGTCCGGCGCACGAAGTCGACGGAGGTCACCGACGGCACCGCGTGCCGTGCCGCGACCCCGAGACCCAAGCCGATACCTGCGCCGGCGACTCCGAGGGCCCAGGCCCGCGAGCTCATCGCAGTCCGCTGAACGGCGCGGCGACGAGGTTGTGGCCGTCGAGCCGCTGCTCGTACTGCCGCAGCGCGGTCTTCAGCTCCGCTGTGGTCCGGCCCTTGCCGTCGATCACGACGACCTTCCGACCGTGGAGCACGAACGCCTTGGTCCCCTTGCGCATCACGCGGTCGGCGATGACGACCTTCTGGTGCGTGGTCCGGGAGTAGACGAGGTCGAAGGCGTCGACCCGGCGCATGGGAATGAACTCGCGTGCGACGGTCCGGCCGGTGTCTGCGTTGATCACCTTGGCGGCGTGCTTCACGTCGTTCGAGGCCCGCGACCAACGCATCCGGTTGGTCTTGCCCCAGCCGCCGTTGCCGATGTCGATGCCGAGGCCGGCCAGACGGGCGACCGCCTTCGGGTTCGACTGCGCCACCATGCCGTCGACGATCGCGGTCGCGTGGAGCGCGGCGATCTGCTTCTGGATGCCGCGGTCGTTCAGCTCGGCCTGGTTGAGCCGGATGCCGGTGTAGACGGTCTGGGTCGCGTCGACCGGAACGCGGGCCACGCCGACGCCCATCGCCGAGACGGCCTGTGCGCCGACGGTGAGGCTGCCGTAGAGCACGATGAGTGATGCGGCCGTGCCGACGAGCCGCCGCGGGCCCTTCGGGACACCGAACGCCACCGGGACCGGGGCCCGCGACCCGGCGAGAGCGAGGACGTCGTCGGCCGCATCGCCCGCGAAGAGCGCCCGGGCGTTCTCGATCATCAGGTCGCGGTCGGGTCCGGGGGTGGTGGCGAGAGCGAGCGCGGGTGCGAGCTCCTCCTCGGAGCGGGCGTAGATGCTGACGCCCGCGACTTCCATCCGCGCGCCGTTGTCACGGCCGTGGCCCGGGATCGCGTTGAACGTGATGACGGGGAGACCGCTGGCGAAGGCTTCCATGGCGGTCAGGCCACCGGCGTTCTCGACCAGCGCGTCGGCCGCGGCCATGAGGCTCGGCATCTCGCTCGTCCAACCGACGACCGTGCCGATCCCGAGCTGGTCGAGGCGCGCCTTGAGCTCGGTGTCCTTCCCGCAGACGGTGATCGGGTGGTAGAGGCCCTCACGACCGAGCGTGCGGACGGTGTCGACGACCTCACCGACGCCCCACGAACCCGCGACCACGAGCACGGCGCGTTCATCGGGTCCGAGCCCGAGCTCGCTCCGGACGGCCGCGCGTGACGGAACGCCGACCCGGAAGCGCTCCGACACCAATGGACCGGGTGCGGACGCGACCGGCGCGCCGCGCTCGAGCGCGGCCGCGGCAGCCGACGGCGAGACCCCGAGGTCGAGGTCGACGGAGGGGTGCACGCACAGCGGGTGCACCGCGAAGTCGGTGAGGAACGTGACGACGGGCACGCGCAGCCAGCCCTTGCGTCGCATGTTGCCGAGCACCAGCGTCGCGAGGCAGTAGGTGGAGACCACCGCGTCGGGATCCATCGCGTTGATCGTCCGCCGCATCCGACGCCGGGTGACGAAGGTGTCGAACCAGACCACCGGCCCGTAGAGGAACGGCATCAGGAACCAGAGCCGGTAGGTGAGCTGGTACGTCCACGGTGCGAACTTGAGCTGCAGCTCGTAGCTCCACTTGAGCAGCTTGCCGCCGCCGAGCGGCGCCATGTCGAGAAGGTCGACGACCTCGGCCTCGTGACCGCGCGCGTGGAGGCGCCGCTGCAATTCGCGCGCGGCACCATCGTGACCAGCACCCATGCTGGCCGACACGATCAGAATCGATGTCCCCATCCGGCTGTCCAAACTAGCGTCAACGGTCTCATGGCTGTTGTCTTCGCGCTACTCGCCGCATTGGGCTACGCCGCCGCTTCCGTCCTGCAGCAACGGGCCGCCGCCGAGGTCGCCGACGAGCACGCCCTCAAAATCGGGCTCCTCCTCCGACTCCTGAAGCGTCCCCTCTGGCTGGCCGGTTTCGCCGCCGACTGGGTGGCGTTCGCCTTCCAGGCCGCAGCCCTGGCCACAGGGTCGCTTTTGGTGGTCCAGCCCCTGCTCACGACGGGCCTGCTCTTCGCCCTGCCCATCGGGGCCCGGTGGTCCGGGCGCCGCCTCAAGCCCCGCGACTGGGCTGCCGCGATCCTCCTCACGACCGGCCTGGCCGTCTTCCTCTCCCTCGGTAGCGCGAACGGCGGCCACGACCGGGCCCCGTTGACCGAATGGATCCCGTGGCTGCTCGGATTCGGGATCGCGGCCGGGATCTGCGTGGTCATCGCGTGGCGGGGCCGGGGAACCACCCGCGCGCTCTCCCTGGCTCTGGCCACCGGCGTGCTCTACGGCGCCACCGCGGCCCTCACCAAGTCGAGCGCCAGCCTTCTCGGCAACGGCATCGTCGCCCTCCTCACCGCCTGGGAGCCGTACGCGCTCGCGGTCGTCGCGCTCGTGGGAATGGTCCTGGCCCAGAGCGCGTTCCAGGCCGGCAACCTCGAGGCGTCGCTGCCCACGCTCACCGTGTCCGAACCGATCATCGCCGCGATGATCGGCGTCGGACTGCTCGACGAGCGGCTCCACGTCGCACACTCCTGGGAGTGGGTCATCATCGGCGTCTCCGTGATCGCGATGGTCGCCGGGGTCGGGATCCTCGCTCCGGCGAAGGAACCTGTCGCCGCGGTGATCTCCGCACCCGAGCACGGCGACCCGCAACCCACCGTCACACCCACCGGTTAGCGCCGTCGGCGCGCGGTCAGTCGGTGTCTTCCGCCGCGAGCTCCCCGACCGGCACCTCGACCTCTTCCACCTCGAGCGCACCGGCCGCGTACTCGGCGCGCACCACCTTCTTGTCGAACTTGCCGACGCTGGTCTTGGGCACCTCGTCCACGAACGCCCAGCGCTCCGGCAGCTGCCACCGGGGGAACGAACGACCCAGGTGCACCAGCAGCTCGGCCGCGCCCACCGTCGAGCCCTCGCGCAGCACGACGACCGCGAGAGGACGCTCCGTCCAACGCGGATCGGGGACCCCGACCACGCTGGCCTCGACCACGTCGGGGTGGCCCATGAGCTCGTTCTCCAACTCCACCGACGAGATCCACTCGCCGCCCGACTTGATGACGTCCTTGGCCCGGTCGCTGATCTGGATGAAGCCCTTCGCGTCGACGGTCCCGACGTCGCCGGTGCGCAGCCAGCCGCGGTCGAACTTCTCGGGCGTGATGCCGTCGACGTAGCTTCCGGTGATCCACGGTCCGCGGACCTCGATCTCGCCCACGGCCTCGTCGTCCCAAGGCAGCTCGTTTCCGTCGTCGTCCACGATCCGCAGCTCGACGCCCGCGACGACGCGCCCGGTGCGGGAGCGCCACTCGAGGTCGTCGGCCGGGTCGCTGTGCTTCGGGGGGAACGACAGCGCGGCCAGCGGGCTGGTCTCGGTCATGCCCCAACCCTGCACGATCGCGATTCCGTACTTGTCCCGGAACGCCTCGATCAGGCTGCGGGGCACCGCGGCGCCGCCGACCACGATCGAACGGAACGACGAGATGTCGCGCGGGTTCGCGTCGAGGTACTGCAGCAGGCCGTTCCAGATCGTGGGGACCGCGCCGGCGACCGTCGGCCGTTCCGCCTCGATGAGCGCGGCGAGCGGCTCGGGCTGGAGGTAGCGGTCCGGCAAGATCAGGTCCGCGCCGGTCAACCACGACGCGTAGGGCATTCCCCATGCGTTGACGTGGAACATCGGCACGACCGGCAGCACGCGGTCGAACTCACCGACGCCCACCGAGTTGACCATTCCGACCGCGAACGAATGCAGGAACGTGCTGCGGTGCGAGTAGACGACCCCCTTGGGCTCCCCCGTCGTCCCGCTCGTGTAACAGATGCCCGCGGCATCACGCTCGTCGAGCGCCGGCCATTCGTAGCCCGGCTCCTCGGCCGCGAGCAGATCCCGGTACCGCAGGACGCGGGCTCCGTTCCCCGCGAGCGCGGCGGCTTCGAGCGCGCGAACGTCACCGTCGCCGACGACCACGTAGTGCTCGACGCGTGGGAGATCGGCCGCGACCGCCGCGAGGAGCGGCGCGACCGAGTCGTCGACGATCACGACGCGCGCACCGCCGCGGTCCGCGACGAACGTCAGCTGCTCGGAGAACAGCCGCAGATTCAGGGTGTGGAGCACCGCGCCCATCGACGGCACGGCGAGGTACGCCTCCAGGTGCTCCTGGTTGTTCCATTGGAAGGTGGCGACCCGGTCGCCGCGCCGCACGCCGAGCCGGTCCAACGCGTGTGCGAGCCGCTCGGCGTTGGCGCCAACCTCCGCGAACGAGGCCCGCCGGGCGTGGTCGCCCTCCCACGTGACGACCTCGCTGTCGTGGTAGATCCGCTGGCCGTGACGCAGGATGCCCGAGACCAGGAGCGGCTCGTCCATCATCGTGCTCGGCATCGGTGGCGTGGCCCGCCGGGTGTTCCCGGCCTCCGTACTGGTCATGGCTCGCTTCCCCCGTCAGCGGACGCGCTCCACGCGTCGTCCATCGGGAAGCATGCCCACTTCGAAGCGGAATTGCTCCTCACGCGTCGACATAACCCCGATCGGCGGCTGACGGGCCTGGCCTAGCCTCCGCGAGTGGAGGTCCCCCGTTCGCTGCGTCCGCTGCGCCACCGGCCGTACGCCCGGCTCTGGGTGGGCGCCTTCACGTCGAACATCGGCACGTGGATGGAGACGATCGGCGTCGGGATCTACGTCACCAGCGCCACGGGGCAGGCGAAGTGGACCGGCCTCGTGGCGGCGGCCGGCTTCATCCCCAACGCCGTCGTGGGTCCGCTCGGCGGTGCACTCGCCGACCGTCTCCCCCGCCGCGTGCTGCTCCTCGCGACGACCGCGGCCCAGTGCGCCTTGGCAACGGTTCTGACCGTCCTCGTCGCCACGGGCGCGGCAACACCGGCGCTCGTCACGCTTGTGGTGCTCGCGTCGTCGTGCGCGGGAGCGCTGGGCTTCCCCGCGTTCCAGGCCATCCTCCCGGAGCTCGTACCGCTCGACGACCTCCCCGGCGCGATCGCCCTCTCGAGCGCGCAGTGGAACCTCGGCCGCGTCATCGGGCCGGTGCTCGCCGGCGTCGTCATCAGCGTGGGCGGCTACTCGTGGGCGTTCGCGCTCAACTCGATCAGCTTCCTCGCGGTCATCTGGGCGATCTATCCCCTGAAGCTGCCACCGCCGATCACCCACGGCGGCGAATCCATCCTCGGCAGCATCCGCGACGGCTTGCGGTTCGTCCGTTCCGAGCCGGGCATCCGATCGGTCGCCATCTACTTCGCCATCAACTGCCTGCTCGCGGCACCGTTCATCGGCCTGGTCCCAGCGGTGGCGGCCAAGGTGTTCCACAACGAGAAGGTCGGCACCTCGGTCCTCGTCACCGCGCAGGGAATCGGCGCGGTCGCCATGGCCCTCGCCCTCGGTGGCCTGATCGCCCGCTACGGCAATCGCAAGGTGCTGTTGGGCGTCCTCGTCACGCTGCCACCCGCGCTCGCCTTCTACGGGCTCGCCCCGAACCTCGCGGTCGCGGCGGTGGCGATCGCGGTGGTCGGCTTCTTCTATCTCGGTGCGCTGTCGAGCTTCACGACGATCGTCCAGCTGCGGTCGCCGTCGCACATGCGGGGTCGCGTGCTGAGCGTGCTGGGTGTGATGCTCGGGTCCCTCTACCCGCTCGGTGCGCTGATCCAAGGGGCGCTGGGCGACGCGATCGGCCTCCGCGCCGTCACGGTCGGCTCGGGCGTGCTCATGGCCCTCGCGCTCCTGGCGATGCGTCTCCGCGAACGCCAGTTCGCGGCGGCCCTGGCGCTTCCCGGTCCGGGCGAGCTGGCGCGCACCGACCCGGACCCGCTTGCGGCCCACGATCCCGGAGACGCCCGCACGTCGGCGGCCGATCTCGACGCGGGGAGCGTGCCGTCGCCCGACGGGCCGACACCGGTGCAGAATGCGCCGGTCATCGACGACGGGGAGCAGCGCAATGATCCTGGAACGTGAGCGGCGCGGAAAGATCGAGATCCTCACCCTCAACCGACCGGAATCGCGCAACGCGATGACCCCTGAGCTGAGCGAGCTCCTGGCCGACACGTGGGAGGAGCTCGAGACCGATACCGACGTCTGGGCCGTGATCCTCACCGGCGCCGGGACCGTGTTCTGCGCGGGCGCCGACCTCAAGGTCGTGGCCTCCGGCGACAGCGCCGGCATCGCGTCCAAGCGCGGCGGGTTCGGCGGGCTCGTCGAGCGCGACTTCCCCAAGCCGCTCATCGCCGCGTGCAACGGTCCCGCCCTGGCGGGCGGGTTCGAGATGGTGCTCGCATGCGACATGGTGGTGGCGTCGACCGCGGCCACGTTCGGCATCCCCGAGGCCAAGCGCGGCCTGCTCGCGGCGGCCGGCGGTCCGATCCGGCTCGCCAAGCGCATCCCGCTCGCGATCGCGCTCGAGATGGGCATGACCGGCGACCCCGTCGACGCCCGGCGCGCCTTCGACCTGGGGTTGGTGAACCGGGTCGCCGAGCCCGACGCGGTGATCGACACCGCCATCGCCCTCGCCGAGCGCATCGTCGAGAACTCCCCCGTGTCGGTCCGGATCACCAAGCGGCTCACCAAGGAGTCGCAGCAGGTGACCGAGTCCGAAGGCTGGGCCCTCACCAACGCGATCGCCGGCGAGCTGTTCGCGTCGGGCGATGCCATGGAAGGCGCGATGGCCTTCCTGGAGAAGCGCCCCCCGGTCTGGAAGTCCGTCTAGGTCAAAGCCCAGGTCAAGCCCGTGCGTTCACAGACAACCAATACGGTTGTCTGTGAACGCACCGAGGTTCTGGGGGCCGGTGCGACTGCGGGAGTGATCGCTCCTAGAATGCGCGCTCGTGCGGACCGAACCGGAACCGGAGCGGTGGAGGGTCGAGGAGCTGGCCCGTCGCGCCGAGGCCTCGGTCGACACGATCCGCTTCTACCAGAAGCGCCGCCTGCTTCCTCCGCCCCGGCGTGAGGGCCGCATCGCCTGGTACAGCGCCGAGCACGAGGAGCGGCTCGCCCGCATCCGCGACCTGCAGCGGCGGGGCTTCTCGCTCGCGGTGATCCGGCGGTTGCTGCAGGGCGAGCTCGACGCCACCGACGAGCCGCTCGCCGCCGCCGTCGCCGCCGCGCTCGACGTGGGCCCCAGTGGCGACGAGGTGCTCCTCACCCCCGCGGAGCTCGCGGAACGATCGGGAGTTCCGCTCGTGCTCGTCGACGCGGTCGTCCGCGAGGGCCTGCTCGTGCCCGTCACCGGCGACGACGGCCCCCGCTTCACGTCGGGCGACGTCGAGATCGTGCGCGCCGGCCTCCGGCTGCTCGAGACCGGCCTCCCCCTCCCCGACCTGCTCGCGCTCGCCCGAAAGCATCACGAGGCCACGCGCGCGCTCGCCACCGCGGCGGTCGCGATGTTCGACGCCAACATCCGCGGTCCCCTCCGCGAGTCCGACCTTCCGGACGCGGAGAAGTCGGAGCAGCTCGTCGAGGCGTTCCGGGTGCTGCTGCCGTCGGTGACCACGCTCGTCGGGCACCACTTCGAGCGCGTGCTGCTCGAGGTCGCGCAGGAGCACCTCGAAGCGGTGGGCGAGCCGACCGAGCTGCTGGCCGCGAGCTCCGAGCCGGAATGGTCGCGGTCGTGACCGGGCGCGTGTTCGACGCCCACGGCGAGCTGCCGCAGGGTACGGAGAAGGAGGTGGCGGTCGAGGCGATGTTCGACCGCATCGCGCCGACCTACGACCGGGCCAACCGGGTCATCTCGCTCGGGCAGGACCGCCGCTGGCGTCGCCGCACCATCGCCGCGCTCTCGGTGCCCCGCGGCTCCACCGTCCTCGACCTCGCCTGCGGTACCGGAGATCTCTGTCGCGACCTCGAGGCCGTCGGCCAGCACCCCATCGGAATCGACGTCTCCGCGGGGATGCTCGCGAACGCGCGCACGCTCGTGCCGTTGGTCCGCGCCGACGTGCTGCGCCTGCCCGTAGCGGACGGCGCGGTCGACGGCATCGTGTGCGGCTTCGCGCTGCGCAACTTCGTCGACCTCGAGGCGTTCTTCTCCGAATGCGCGCGCGTGTTGCGGCCCGGTGGCCGCTTCGCTGCACTCGACGCCGCGATTCCCGAGAGCGCGGTGATGCGGGCCGGGCACAAGGTGTTCTTCATGGGCATGGTTCCGGTGCTCGGCCGCATCGTCGCAGGCGACGCCGAGGCGTACCGCTACCTCCCGAAGAGCACCGCCTACCTCCCGCCCGTCGAGGAGCTTCTCGCCCTCGCGGGCCGGGCCGGATTCATCTCGGTCGCACGCCAGACCATGACCGGCGGCGCAGTACAGCTGCTCACGGGAACCCGCACGTGAGCTACGAAGCGTCGCCCGCGCGGCAGCTCGTCGCCCGCACGCGCGCGATCGCGGTGCCCGACGACCTACTGGAGGCGCTCGGGCCGGGCGGGTTCGCGTGGCTGCGCGACGGGCAGGGCTTCGTCACGTCGGGTGTGGCGGCGCGGGTGCGCGCCGATCGCGCCGACGAGCTCCTCGCACGTATCGACGCCGAGGACGGCGACCCGCCCATCGCGGTCGGCGCGCTCCCCTTCGACGATCCCGGGTCCGGAGAGCTGGTGGTGCCCGCACAGCTCGTCGGCCTCGGACCCGACGGCGCCTGGGTCACCGAGGTCAGCCCGCGCGGTGCGCCACCCCTCCCGCTCGAGCCGGCGGCCGAACGCGGCCTTGAACCCGGGAAGTTCGTGGTGCGGCGCAGCTCCGATCCCGACGAGTGGGCCGCGGCCGTCGAGGCGATCTTGGCCGCGATCGGCAGGGGTGAGCTCGAGAAGGCGGTGCTGGCTCGTCAGGCGACGGTCGAGGCGAATCGGCCCTTCGACCTGCACCGGATCCTCGACCGGCTGCGAGCCCGCCAGGCGGGCTGCTTCGTCTACGCGGACGGCGGCTTCGTGGGCGCGAGCCCCGAGCTGCTCGTCGCCCGAAACGGCGACCAGGCGATCTCGCGGCCGATGGCGGGGACCGTCGCGCGCGGCGCGACCGAGAGCGACGACGCCCGGCGCGTGGAAGCGCTCGCGCGGTCGGCCAAGGACGCGTGGGAGCACCGGGTCGTGGTCGACGCGGTCACCGCGGCGCTCGCGCTGCATTGCACCGACGTGCAGGCCGGCGCCGAGCCGGAGATCGCGCGCCTCGCCACCGTCTCGCACCTCGTCACCACCATCACCGGCACCGTGGCCGACGGCTCGTCGGCGTTGGCGCTGGCATGCTCCCTGCATCCCACCCCGGCCGTCGGGGGCACGCCCACGGGCACGGCGCTGGCTCTGTTGCGCGAGCTGGAGGGCTTCGACCGAGACCGCTACGCCGGACCGGTCGGCTGGGTCGACGCCAGTGGCGACGGGCAGTGGGCCGTCGGCCTGCGCAGCGCCCGCATCGACGGCGCAACGGCCACGCTCACGGCGGGCGCCGGCATCGTCGACGGCAGTGAGCCCACCTCCGAATGGGCCGAGACCCAGGCCAAGCTCGAACCCATGCTCCAAGCCCTCATCCGCCCCTGAGCCCGCAAACGCCTACGTCTAGAGGGCAGCGGCTACGGCGGACCAGAGGGCCGCGTGGCGCTCGACGTTCTCGTGGCGGTCGGTCTTCACGAGGAGGACGCGGATGCCGCCGAAGGCGATCGACTCGCGGAGCGCGGGGACCACGGCGTCCGGGTCCGTGACCCGGGTGACCGCCACGTCGTGCAGCGTGCACAACGCCTCGAGGTCGACACCCTGCGGGGTGCCGAAGAGCGTCTCGAACCGACCGGGATCGAGCGCGGTGGCCTGGGGCAGGAACGAGAAGATCCCACCGCCGTCGTTGTCGAGCAGCACGAGCGTGGCGTCGATACCGCGCCGTGCCGCGCCGAGGAGCCCGTTGGTGTCGTGGAGGAACGCGAGATCACCCAAGATGCCGACGACCGGCGGCGCACCCGCGCCGCGCGCGGTGGCCAGGCCGAGAATCGTGGAGGTCGCGCCGTCGATGCCGTTGACGCCGCGGTTCGCGACCACGCGCAGGCCAGCACGGGCAAGCATGCAGTACTCGAGCTCGCGCACCGGCATGCTCGACGCGACGAACAACGTCGAGCCGTCGGGAAGCGCGGCGGCGACGTCGCGCGCGATGCGGCCGTCGAACGGAGAGTCGAAGCCGTCGAGCGTCGCGTCGATCGCGTCGCGGGCCCGCTTTTCCGCGTCGAGCCACGCGTCGCGCCACGACGGGTCGACATCGCCGGTGAACGTGATCGCGACCGACCCCGCGATCCGCCGGCTCGCCGCGTGCTGGGGATCCAGCCAACGGCCGTCCGGGTCGACGAGCAACTGTTCGATCGACGGGTCGAGCCACTGGTTCACGAGCTTGCTCGTCACCGGCGCACCCACGCGGAGCACGAGGTCGGGACGGTGGGCGTCGGCGAAGCCCGGGACCCGGAGCAGCGCTTCGTACGCCGAGATCGACATCGGACCCGACCGCAAGCCCGAGAGCGGGTCGGCGAAGACCGGCCACGTGCGGTCGCGCGGAGAGGCCATCGCGCGCTCGGCGCCCCAGCCCGCGACGATGAGCCCGCGGGCACCGGCGGGCAGCTCGACCGGGGTGACGGGGAGTCCGGCGGGCGTGCTCGACGTCCACGGCGCGCCGTCGGCCCGTCCGGGCGCGTCGACGAGGGGCGCGGCCGTCGGCACGAGCGGTTCGCGAAAGGGCAGGTTGAGGTGCACCGGGCCCGGCCGGCCCGACACGGTCGCGGCGACGGAACGGGCAGCGACCGTCCGCCAGAACGGCCCTGCATCCGAACGGTCCTCGGGCGGACCCGGATCGCAGAACCAGCGCACCGACCGGCCGTAGAGATCGCTCTGGTCGATCGTCTGCCCGGCGCCGGAGTCGCGCAGCTCGGGTGGCCGGTCGGCGGTGCACACGAGCAGGGGGACGTCGCCGTGGTCGGCTTCGACCACCGCCGGGTGCAGGTGCGCAGCCGCGGACCCCGATGTGCACAGCACGACCGCGGGCCGGCCCGTCGCCTTGCCGATCCCGAGCGCGAGGAACGCGGCCGAACGCTCGTCGAGGACGACGTCGACGCGGATCTCGTCGCGCGCCGCGAGCGCGAGAGCGAGTGGGGTCGACCGCGAGCCGGGGGCCACGACCGCGTGGCTCACGCCGTTGCGGATCCACTCGTCGACCAGCGTTTCGGCGAACGCGGTCGTCGCGTCGCGCTCGGTCATGTCAGCATCCCCTCGTGCGCATCGTTTTGGTCCCGGGATTCACGCAGACGGCCGCGTCGTGGCGGCAGGTCGTCGACGCCCTCCCCTTGCGGCAGGAGGTCGTCGCGCTCGACGTCCCGGTCGAGCCCGACTTCGCCGCGACCGCCCACGCGATCGGTGACGCGGGCGGGCCGGGGCTCTACGTCGGCTACTCCATGGGCGGCCGGCTGGTGCAACGGCTCGCGCTCGACCGGCCCGATCTCGTGCTGCGGGCGGTGCTCGTGAGCACGTCGCCCGGTCTTGCCGACCCGGCCGCCCGGGCCGAGCGGATCGAGGCCGACGAGCAGCTCGCCCAACTCGCGGAGCGCGACGGCGCCGAGTCGTTCATGGTGCGCTGGCTCGCGCAGCCCATGTGGGCGACCCTGCCGCCGGGCGCGGAGGAGGGCCGACTGCGCGACGCCGCCGCCATCGCACACCAGCTGCGCGTGCTCGGCACCGGCACCATGGAGCCGCTCTGGGACCGGCTCGGCGAGATGCATGCGCCCACGCGGCTCGTGACCGGTACCCAGGACACCAAGTTCGCGGCCGTCGCGCGGGAGATGCTCGGTGCACTTCCCGACGCGACGCACCAGGAGCTGCCGGGTGGTCATGGCCTGGTCGTCGAACAGCCTGCCGCGCTCGCGACGATCATCCAGCTGCTCGCCAACGGATAGCCGCGGGGTCATCGGGCCAGGCGGGCCAGGTGCTCGGCGGTGGGCACGACGGCCCGCACCGTGATCGCGCCGTCGACGGGCACCAGCGGCTCGGACGTGACGTCGTCCATCAGGAGTGACGCGGTGCCGAGTCCGCACGCGTAGTGGAGCTCCGGCAGCGCCGCCGCGAGCGCGACCCCCGCCGCGATCCCGACCGACGTCTCGAGCATCGACGTGACCACGACCGGCATGTCGGCGGCCTCGGCCCACGCCATCGCGGGACGGACCCCTCCACACCGCTGGACCTTGATGACGAGCAGGTCGGCCGCGTCGCGACGGGCGAGGGTGCAGACATCGTTGAGCGACGAGATGCACTCGTCAGCCGCGAGCGGCACGTCGACGCGTGAGTGCAGTCGGGCCAGGTCGGCAAGCGATTCCACCGGCTGCTCGGCGAACTCGAGGTCGTACTTGGCCATCGCCCGCAGCTTCGTGACCGCGGTGTCGAGGTCCCACACCCCGTTCGAGTCGACCCGCAACGCGACGTGCGGACCGATCGCGTCGCGCACCTCGGCAACACGGTCGACGTCGCCCTCGTAGCCGACCTTCACCTTCACGCACGGGAAGCCGACGACCGATGCCGGGTCGAACGGTCCCTCCGACACCAGGGCGTTCACCGGGATCGACGTGCGGACCGCGGCTGGCCACGGATCGTTGGCGCCTTCGAGCGCAGCCGCGTACGAGTACTCCTCCGGGCACGGGTAGTCGGGAAAGATCGACGACTCACCCCAGCCGGCCGGTCCCTCGATCAGGAGGCCGTCCCACGCGCTCTTCGACCGCATGGAGCCGCGCAGGCGGATGCGGATCGGGTGCTCGATCAGCGCCGGCCCGGTCACGATGCGACGCTCACGAGATCGCCAAGCCGATCGCGCAGAGAACCGCGAGGGCCAGGTCGGCCTGTCCGGTGCCAACGAGCGCGCGCACCAGCGACGGCGGATCGCTCCGGGTCATCACCAGGGTCACCGGCACGACCGACAGCGGGATGGCGAGCAGACCGAGGAGGGCCCAGGGGTACTGCAGACCGATCGCGATCACCGCGAGGTACGCGCCCACGTGGGCGAGCACGAAGAGGATGCGCGCCCGGGGCGCGCCGATCCGGACCGCGAGCGTCTTCTTGTGGGCCTGGATGTCGGTGGGGACGTCGCGGATGTTGTTGGCGAGCAGGACCGCACAGGCCATGAGCCCGACCGCGGTCGCGGCGAACCACGCGACCGCGGGGACGTCGGAGATCTGCACGTAGGCGGAGCCGCAGGTGGCGACGAAGCCGAAGAACACGAGGACCATCAACTCGCCCAGGCCTGAGTACCCGTACGGCTTCGGGCCACCGGTGTAGAGCCAGGCGGCGGCGATCGCGGCGATGCCGACCACGATCAATCGGAGGTCGACCGCGATCGCGAGCGCAAGGCCGAACGCGGCGGCGACCGCGAAGCTGATGCACGCGGCTCGCTTCACTGCTTCGGGTCGGGCGAGCCCGGTGGCGGTCAGCCGGATGGGGCCCTTGCGGTTCGCGTCGGTGCCGCGGATCCCGTCGGAGTAGTCGTTCGCGTAGTTGACGCCGACCTGGAGGGCGACGCCGACGCCGAGCGCGCAAGCGGCGCGCCACCAGATCGTGGGCCCGGACGGCGCTGCGGCCGCGGTGCCGATCACGACGGGCGCGATCACGGCGCCGAGGGTTCGGGGACGAGCGCCCTCGAACCAGACGCGCAGACCCACCGGCTGCGAGCTGGACAGGCTCAACGTCGCGCCCGACGCGCGGCCGCTGCGATCACGGGCGCTTCGGGAACTGGTCGAAGTCGGGACGGCGCTTGTCGAGGTACGCCTGCTTGCCCTCTTGCGCTTCCTCGGTCATGTAATAGAGAAGTGTTGCATCGCCGGCGAGCTGCTGAATACCGGCCAGCCCGTCGTCCGCCGCGTTGAGGGACGCTTTGAGCATCCGCATGGCCAACGGGCTGTGCTGGAGCATCTTGCGGCACCACTCGACCGTGGTCTCCTCGAGCTGGGCCAGGGGCACGACCGTGTTGACCAGCCCCATGTCGAGTGCGGCCTGGGCGTCGTACTGGTCGCACAGGAACCAGATCTCGCGGGCCTTCTTCTGTCCGACCATCCGGGCGAGCAGGCCGCTCCCGTAGCCGCCGTCGAACGAGCCGACCTTCGGGCCGGTCTGGCCGAACCTGGCGTTGTCGGCCGCGATCGTCAGGTCGCACACGACGTGGAGCACGTGCCCGCCGCCGATCGCGTAGCCGGCCACCATCGCCACCACGGGCTTGGGCAGTCGGCGGATCTGCACCTGGAGGTCGAGGACGTTGAGCCGGCCGATGCCGTCGTCGCCCACGTACCCGTCGCTCCCCCGGACCCGTTGGTCGCCGCCGGAGCAGAAGGCTTCATGGCCCTCTCCCGTCAAGATGATGACGCCGATCTCGCGGTCGTTGCGGGCGAGCTCGAACGCCTCCTGCAGCTCGAAGAGCGTCTGCGGGCGGAAGGCATTGCGGACCTCGGGACGGTTGATCGTGATCTTCGCGATCCCGTAGGCCGTCTCGTAGCGGATGTCGCCGAAGTCCCGGCCGGCCTTGTTCCAGTCGGCCGCCGAACGGATCATGTCGTCGCTCAACGTCTCACGTCTCCGGATTCAGGGCGTCACCCCGGCACTTCGGGTCGGCGCAGGGGTCGCCGATCGCGGGCCGGGCTCTGGGCTGATCGTGGGAGCAAACGCTCCTACGGAACGGTTACCGTAGCCGCCGATGGCGAATCCCCACGAAGTGGACCTGGTCGCGGTCCTGCTCCCACCCTCCGACGCGGTTCCGGTCGTGCTCGCCGCGTGGGAGCGGAACGATGCCGTCGTCGTGCTCGACCCCGCAGCCCCACCGGCCTGGGTCGACGCCCGTCTGGCCGCTGTCCGGCCCACCGCGCTCGTCGACGGCTCGGGCAGCAGGACCCTGCCCGACGGCGTGCCCGTGGCCCGAGGCGTGGCGGCGGTCGGGCTGACGTCAGGAACGACCGCCGAACCCAAGGCGGTCGAGCTGACCTTTGCGGGGCTCGCAGCCTCCGCGGCCGGGGTCGGAGCGGTGCTCGGCGACGACGCTCGGGGGCCGTGGCTCGCGTGTCTGCCGCTGCACTACGTCGCCGGCCTCGCGGTGGTCGGCCGCGCCTGGACCTCCGGCGCCGAGCTCATCGTCCACGACGGGTTCGACCTCCCGGCGCTCGCGCACGCGATCGAGGTCGGCGGCGGCCGAGCCGTCTCGCTCGTGCCGACCCAGCTCCGGCGCCTCCTCGACGCCGGCGTCGCCGTCGACCGGCTCGACGTGATCCTTCTCGGCGGCGGACCGGTCCCGGCCGACCTCGCCGCGCTCCCCAACGTGCACACGACCTACGGGATGACCGAGACGTGGGGCGGAGTCGTCCACGACCACTACCCGCTTCCAGGCGTCGAGCTGCGCGTCGACGCGGACGGCACCGTGCTCGTCCGCACACCGACGATCATGCGCGGCTACCGGTTCGATGCCGACGCGACGACCCGCGCGTTCGGGCCCGACAGCTGGTTTCGCACCGGAGACACCGGCGCGCTGGATGGCGACGGCCGGCTCACGGTGCTCGGCCGCCGCGACGAGATGATCATCAGCGGCGGGGTCAACATCAGCCCGTTCGAGGTGGAGGACGCCCTCCGCTCGCACCCCGACGTCTTGGACGTGATCGTCACGGGCGCACCCGACGCGGACCTGGGCGCGCACGTCGTCGCCTACGTGGTGCCGCGCGATCCGGTCTCCCCGCCGACGCTCGACGCCCTGCGGGATCACGGCGCCGCGACCCTCAACCGGATGAAGCTGCCACGCGAGCTCGTGCTGCGCGATTCCATCCCCCGCACCCCGAGCGGCAAGCCCCAACGTCGCCTGCTCGGTTGATCAACGGCTCACGAGTCGCGCGCGCGGAAGCGGTCCCGCGGGACCGTTCGCTCAAGGGATCAAGGCGAGCTTGCCGCGCACGTGGCCCGCAGCCACCTCGCGGTGGGCGTCGGCCACGTCCTGCAGCGGGAACATCCTCTCGACGAACACCTCGAGCTTTCCGGCCGCGACCAGGTCGACGAGCTCGAGCCGCGCGGCCATGCGGATCTCCGTTCCCGGGTCAGCCCCCGGCGCGCCGCCGAGGACCTTGATTCCGGCCTCGAACGCGGCGGGCGTGGCGACGATCGTGACGAATCGCGCCGGGTTGGCGACAAGCGCCTGCGAGACGTCGAGCGCTTCGGGGGTGCCGATGCCGTCGATCGCGGCGTCGACGCCGCCGGGCGCGATCGCCCGGACGCGGTCGAGCAGTCCGGGTCCGTAGGCAACGGGTTCGGCGCCGAGCGACCGGAGGAACTCGTGGTTGGCCTCGCTCGCGGTGCCGATCATGCGCACACCCCGACCGACCCCGATCTGGACGGCCATGATGCCGACCCCGCCCGACGCGTTGTGGAACAAGACCGTGTCGCCCGGGCCGGCGTCGACCGCAGCGAGCCCGTGCACCGCGGTGGCGCCGGTGAGCATGAGACCCGAAGCCTCGGGCCATGGCATACCGGGCGGCTTCGGTACCGCGGCCGACGCAGGAACCGTCACCCGCTCCGAGTAGGCATCGTCGATGCGGAACAGGATGACCTCGTCACCTACCGACACCGGCCCCCGCGGTCCCACCGCGTCCGGTCCGACGGCGCGCACGGCGCCCGCCGCCTCCGAGCCGAGGGTCAGCGGGAAGTCGGCCGGCGCATAGGTCCCGCCGTAGCGTTTGAAGTCGACGGGATTCACCCCCACGGCGCGGACGTCGACCTGGATCTCACCCACACCCGGCTCACGGTCGGGTCGGTCGACGAGCTCGAGCACCTCGGGACCGCCAACTCTCGTCGCCACCACGTGAAGCGTCATGCCGGCCCGAACCCTCCGAGCCGCGCCGGTGTTCCCCGCCGGCCGAATCGGGTTCAGACCAGGTCGAGGATCTCCGCCCAGCCACCCTCGGAAGGTGGAGGAATGACGTGGTCGGCCGCCGCGAGCGCCTCCGCACCACCGGTCGACGGGACGACCGCCACCGCGGCGTGGTCGAGCAGCTCCCGATCGTTGGGCCCGTCTCCCGCCGCGAGCACGCGCGCGGGATCCAGTCCGGCCTTCGCGCAGTAGGCGAGTACACCAGCCCACTTGGAGATCCCGACGGGGACCACGTTGAGCGTCGTCTCCCCGTACAGGGGCTCGACCAGGAGATGGGTCTCCGAATCGTCGCCGATCGACGCGACCACCTCGGCGAGCGGTGCGTGCGGATGCCCGATGATGCCGAACGAGAGGACGGGCACGGTCGCGACGATCGCATCGAGGTCCGCCTGCACCGCCCGCCCACCGAACGACGCCAGATGCGCGGGATGGGTCGAAGGCGCGGCGCCGACGTAGACGTCGATGTCGGCGTGCTCGACGTAGACGCACGGGTCGAGTCCCGCGGCGCGGAACGCGGCCAACACGCGCTGGCCGGTGGCCACGTCGTAGCGCGTCCGGTGAAACGTCTCGCGGGTTCGGAAGTCGATCGCGAGCGCGCCGTTGAGGACGATCGCGTGCGGCACGATGCCGACCGCGGCGAGAGGATCGCGGGTCGTCGTCACCCGTCGTCCGGTTGCGACGATCACGTGCACGCCGCGTCGTTCGAGGTCCTTCCATGCCGCGACGTGCGCGGGATGGATGTCGTCCGCCCGATCCCAGAACGTGCCGTCGAGGTCGGTGACCACGAGCTCGATCCTGTCCACCGCAGGATCGTAGGAGCCGGCCGGTCTCAGCGGGCCGGCGGGATGTTCTGGTTGAGGCGGAAGACGTTGTCGGGGTCGTACTGGGCCTTGATACGGGAGAGTCGGCCGAACTTCTCGGGCCCGTATGCGGCGGCGACCCGTTCGGGCCCTTCCTCCGAGAGGAAGTTCACGTACACCCCGCCCGACGCGTACGGCTGGAGCGCGTCGTGGAACGCGCGGGCCCAAGCGACGTTCGCGCCGGTAGCGGACGGGTCCTCCCACATCGACACCGCGTTGAAGAGAAAGCGCCCGTCTCGCTGGCCGAAGGCGGTGTCGTCGTCACCGACCCGGGCGACGGCACCGCCCCAGAGGACCATCTCCGCGAGGCTGAACGGTGACGGGACGCCCGCCGCGACATCGACCACCGCGGCGATCGCGTCGTCCGTGAGCTCTGCGAGGTAGCCGGCCTTCCAGTAGGAGTGCCGCCCCGGGGGCGCAAGCTCGTCCTGGATCGATTGCATGACCGTGTACGGCAATTGGGCGACCATTTGGATCGGTGGCGCGAGGTCGAGCCAGGGTCGGAGGACATCCTGCCCCTGGTCCAGATCACCCGACCAACAGAAGATCACCACGATCGCAGGTTGGAACTGCAGCGCATCCGGGACGAACGGCAGCGGGGGTGCGGTCACGAACGCCGCCGAGATCCCGAGCTCGTCGGGCACGCCGCGCGTCTGCTCACGATGGAACGCGAGGATCTCGGCCGCGCGCGCGAGCGGCCACCCGACGAGGCCGCCGAGGATGACCGGGCCAACGGGATGCAGCTCGTACTCGAAGCTGGTGGCGATCCCGAAGTTGCCGCCGCCACCTCGCAGCGCCCAGAAGAGATCGGGATGCTCGTCGACGTTCGCCACGATCTGCTCGCCCCCGGCGGTCACCACGTCGACCGAGACGAGGTTGTCGCAGGAAAGCCCGAAACGACGGGTGAGCCAGCCGAAACCGCCGCCAAGCGTCAGGCCGGAGATGCCCGTGGTCGACACGACGCCACCTGGGGCGGCCAGACCGAACGCCTGCGTCTCATGGTCGAACTGACCCCAGGTGACCCCGCCCTGTGCTCGCACGGTCCTCGAGCCGGGGTCGACCCGTACGCCCTTCATCAGCGACAGGTCGATCACGATCCCGTCGTCGCAGGTGCCTTTCCCCGCGGCGCTGTGCGCACCACCCCGTACCGCGATCGCAAGGTCGTGCTCCCGGGCGAAGTTGACGGCCGCAACCACGTCGGCCGGTCCGGTGCAGCGCGCCACGACCGACGGCCGCTTGTCGACCATCGCGTTCCACACGCGGCGGGCCCCGTCGTAGTCCGGGTCGCCGGGGCTGACGAGCGGGCCCCGAAAGGCCGCCTGCAGCGAGTCGAGGGTCAGGGTCTGGGCCACGGCACGCCTCCCTCCCGTTGCTACCGGTCGAGGGTACGGCAACGGCACGAGCACGACAACGGTCGGACTCGAGGGATGCTGCGGGCGCTACGCCGCGTCCCGCAGAGATTCCTTCCACAGGCGGAAGCGGGTGTGGGTCACGCCGTCGGGACCGATGCCCTCGCCGGTGCCGTCGGGGAAGAGCCGGAACGTGTATTGCCGGGACAGGTCGCGCCCGTCGACGGCCATGTAGCGCGCGTCGGCCTTGACCGCGGGACCGGCCCGCCACAGCAGGAAGTCACCGATCCGACGCTTGTACGCGACGAGCTCGATGCCCAGGTCGTCGCCCAGTGTCCGCAGCTCGGCCGGCGCCTCGATCCAGTGCTCCACGGGGATGAGGTAGTCGCGCTGGGGCGTCGGCGGCAGCTCGTCCGTGCGGAAATCGCGGGTGACCGGAGGGCGCGCTTCGGCCGGTGTGGGGCTCATAGGTGGCATGCTCGCACGCGTGAAGGTCGAGGAGCTCCGCACCCCGGCTCTGGTCGTCGACATCGACGACTTCGAGCACAACCTCGAGGTCATGCGGGTCGCGCACCCCGGTCCCCGCCTCCGGCCCCACGTGAAGGCGCACAAGACCACCGAGATCGCCCGGCGTCAGGCGGCGGCCGGCCACCTCGACTTCACCTGTGCGACGCCCCGCGAGGTCATCGGCATGGCTGCGGCCGGGCTCGGCGGCGACCTGCTGCTGGCCAACGAGGTCGTCGATCCCGAACGCCTTGCCGCCCTGGCCGCCCTCACCGACGCACGCGTGACCATCGCGGTCGACTCGGACGTCACCGTCGACGCCGCCGCGCGGGCCGGGCTCGAAGAGGTGCTCATCGACGTGAACGTCGGGCTGCCCCGTTGCGGTTGCGATCCGGAGGATGCGGGCCGCATCGCCGATCACGCGCGCGCCCGCGGTCTCGAGGTGCGCGGGGTGATGGGGTACGAGGGACACATCATCGGAGTCGCCGACCGTGCGCTCCGGTCGGCCGAGACCGAGAAGTCGATGCAGCTCCTGCTCCGGGCGAGCGAGCTCGCCGGCGGCGACATCATCAGCGCCGGCGGCACCGGCACCTGGGACATCAACGTGTGGGCCAACGAGATCCAGGCCGGCTCCTACATCCTGATGGACAACGCGTACGCGCACCTCGACATGCCGTTCAAGCGGGCGATGCACGTGAGTGCCACGGTCGTCTCGGTGTCGAAGGGCGGCACCGTGTCGTCGGGAGGGTGGGCTGTCGCCGACTGCGGGCTGAAGGCGCTCGGGATGGACCACGGCGATCCCGTCATCGACGGCTCGATCGTGTGGTCGGTCAACGACGAGCACGTGATCTTCAGCCCCGAGGAGCCGGTGGCGATCGGCGATCGGGTCAAGGTCTGGCCGTCGCACATCGACCCGACGGTGGCGTACCACGAGCGCATGCAGGTGGTGCGGGGCGACGAGGTCATCGAGACCTGGGCGGTCGACCTCCGCGGTTGGTGAGCATCTCCCCCGGGATTACGTTGCTCCCATGACGGATCTCGCGTTCCTCGACGCCACCGCCCAAGCCGAGCTGGTCCGGAACGGCGACGCCACGCCGGCCGAGCTGGTCGACGCTGCGATCGGCCGCATCGAGGCCGTGAACCCGGAGCTGAACGCGGTGATCCACCCGCTGTTCGATCGCGCGCACGCCGCGATCGACGCCGGTCTGCCCGACGGGCCGTTCCGGGGTGTACCGGTCCTCGTGAAGGACTGGGACGGGATGCTCGCGGGCGCACCGTTCCACGGGGGCAACAAGCTGCTCAAGGAGATCCGCTTCAAGGCTCCGAGCACCGCGTTCCTGTTCCAGAAGCTCGAGGCCGCCGGCTTCGTCATCGTCGGCAAGACGAACACGCCCGAGTTCGGCTTCCAGCCGACGACCGAGTCCGAGGCCTACGGGCCCGCGCACAACCCGTGGGACACCACCCGCAGTCCCGGCGGTTCGAGTGGCGGATCCGCGGCGTCGGTCGCGGCTGGTCTGGTCCCGGTCGCTCACGCGGGGGACGGCGGTGGTTCGATCCGCATCCCGGCAAGTGCGTGCGGACTGTTCGGGCTCAAGCCCACGCGCGGCCGCATCTCCCTGGGCCCTGACGACTCGGAGGCCTGGGCCAACATGGTCGTGCGTCACGCGGTGACCCGCAGCGTCCGCGACAGCGCCAAGGTGCTCGACGTGCTCCAGGGCGCGATGCCGGGCGACTACTCCAGCGCGGTTGCCCCGACCGGCCCGTACTCCGCCGAGGTGGGCGCAGATCCGGGCAAGCTCCGCATCGGCCTGCACACCCGCGCCCCGCGCGACATCGCCGCGGTCGACCCGGTGTGCGCGGCCGCGGCGGAGGAGACCGCCCGCCGCCTGGAGGCCCTCGGTCACACCGTCGTCGAGGCCGCGCCGGCCGCGCTCGACGAAGCGGACCTGATCGATGCCTTCTTCGTGGTGCTGGCGGCGGAAGCGACCGCCGGCCTCGAGCTCCTGGCCACGATCGCGGGCCGTCCGGTCACCGAGGCCGACGTCGAGCCGCTCACGTGGGCCTACGCCGAGCTCGGCAAGACCCTCACCGCGGCGCAGCACGTCACCGCGGTCCAGGCCCTCCACTCCTGGTCCCGTCGGACGATGAGCTGGTGGTTCGACGACGGCTTCGACCTGCTGCTCACGCCCACAATGGCCGAGCCGCCGCCCATCCTCGGCGACCTCGCCTACGACCCCGAGCAACCGGGCCGCGAAGGCGCCCGCGCCACGCCCTTCGCCTGCTTCACGCTTCCCTTCAACGTGACCGGCCAGCCCGCGATGTCGGTTCCGCTCACCTGGTCGGACTCGGGCCTACCGATCGGTTCACAGCTCGTCGCGATGACCGGCCGGGAAGACCTGCTGATCCGCGTCGCGTCCCAGCTCGAGACCGCACACCCGTGGGCGGACAAGGTGCCGCCGGTCCACGCCTGAGGGAGTGGTGGCCGCGCCGCTCGCAGCTCGCGACGCGCGCCTACGCCGGAAGCTTCTTGATCCGGTTGGCGACCGCGTTGATGGCCTGGGTCTGGATGGCGGGATCGAACTCGGAACCGAGCGCGGAGAACGCGAACTCGGCGACGTACTTGCCGCGCTGGGCGAACACGATGTTCACGTTCACTGGAATCGAGACCGGACCGGACGCGTCGGTGGCGGACACGGTGGCCGTGAAGTGGAACCCGACCCGGCGGTCGAGCACCGTACCGACGTCGATCCCTGTGGTCGACACGTTGGTCACCGTGACGCCCGGGCTGCCGGAGGCGATCGACTTCTGGATGCTGGCGGAGAACGCCTGGTTCAGGCAGTCGGCACCCTTGGGTCCCTGGAGCGCGGCGAAGATCTTGGCGTCCTGCCCGGTCTTCGTGCTGACCGCGATGCTGCTCGAGATCGACTGCTCCGTCACGCCGGTTCCCGCGAGCGTGAAGTCGGGCGCGTCGGCCGTGGGACTCTTCGACTTGGTGATCTTCGCCGGGAAGCCGAAACAGGTCGCGAGCTGCTTGTCCGTCGCGTCCGAGCCCGAGTCCGAGGAGCTCGCCTTCTTGCCCTTCCAGCCCGCGGGAAGGTCCGACTTCTTGAGCACCGCCTTGGTGACGGCCTTCGGTGGCGCCGCGGCAGCGGGGCTTGCACCCGCAGGAGGTCCGCTCAGGCACGCGGCGGCCACCAATACCGCCGTCCCCATGAACGTCCAGCTCCGAGCCACCCGCGACACCCGCATGCGATCCTCCGGTCCGTGTATCGAGGCTCGACGAGGCCTCGGTCCTCGATGGATCGGACGACTCTCCCCCGACCCTGAGGACCAACAAACCGGGCAGGACGGCAGTACCGTCGACCCGAGATGGCCCAACCCCACGATCCGCCCCACTTCGTCGTGCAGCTCCACGACGCGACCACGCTGCACTTCGACCTACGCCTGGAGATCGACGGGGTGCTGCGCTCGTGGGCCGTTCCGAAGGGACCGTCGCTGGATCCGGCCGTTCGCCGCCTCGCCGTCCCGGTCGCGGATCACGACCTCGAGGCGGCCGAGTTCGAAGGCGTGCACGAAGGGTCCCGCGGGACCGGGGCCAAGATCATCTGGGACGAGGGCACCGTCGAGATCCTCCGCGACGACCCCACGCACCTGTCGTTCAAGCTCGACGGCCAGAAGCTCCAGGGCGGGTTCGCGCTCACCAGGACCGGTGACGACAGCTGGATCCTGATCAAGATGCGCGACGAGTTCGCCCGGCGGGGTTCCGACATCGTCGGGGCCCAACCCAACAGCGTCCGCAGCGGTCGTACCTGGCAGGACGTCGCGCGCGATGAGTGAGCGGCACCGCCGGAGGCCGAAACCGACGGAATGATCCGGGGGTCCCGCCGTTATCCTGAGGCGTGTCACTCGAGCACTTCTCCCCCGCAACCCGAACCTGGTTCGAGCAGGCATTCGACGCGCCCACGCCGGCCCAGGACGGAGCGTGGGATGCGATCGCGAAGGGTGAGAACACGCTCGTGCTGGCCCCCACCGGCTCGGGCAAGACCCTCGCCGCGTTCCTGTGGGCGATCGACCGCCTCGCCACCGAGCCGGTCCCCGAGCCCGCCGACCGCTGCCGCGTCCTCTACGTCTCCCCGCTCAAGGCCCTCGCGGTCGACGTGGAGCGCAACCTCAACTCGCCGCTGACCGGCATCCGGCTCGCGGCCGACCGGATGAGCGCGGAGACCGGCGAGCCG
>JAODBH010000064.1 GCA_025463865.1 Actinomycetes bacterium
GATGGATGACCTCTCCCACCGGCTGGGCAACGCGATCCTCGGCAACGCGGCCGACGCCGCGGGCCTCGAAGCGACCCTCACGGGGCCGACCCTGCAGTTCCGGGCCGACGCGGTGGTCTGTGTGACCGGCGCGCCGTGCGTTCCCGAGGTCGACGGCTTGGCCCGCCCGATGTGGGAGCCGTTCGACGTGCCCGCGGGGGCGACGCTCGCGATCGGTCCGATCGGGCCGCCCGGCATCCGCGCGTACGTGATGGTCGCGGGCGGTCTGCGCGTCCCCGACTATCTCGGCAGCGCGGCCACGTTCACGCTGGGCAACTTCGGCGGTCATGGCGGGCGCGCGCTGCTCGTCGGTGACGTGCTCACGCCGGGGCGCGATGCCTCCGATCCGAGGATCGTCCTCGACCCGGCCGACCGTCCGGAGATCGCATCGGAGTGGACGATCGCGACCCTCGACGGTCCCCACGGCGAGCCCGAGTTCCTGACCCGTGCCGACACCGAGATGCTCCACTCGACCCGTTGGAGGGTGCATCACAACTCGGCCCGCACGGGTGTGCGCCTGCTCGGGCCGCGGCCCCAGTGGGCGCGGGCGGACGGCGGCGACGCGGGCCTCCACCCGTCGAACGTGATCGACACCGCCTACGCCATCGGATCGATCGACTTCACCGGCGACATGCCGATCCTGCTCGGTCCGGACGGCCCCAGCCTCGGTGGTTTCGTGTGTCCCGCAGTGGTGACCCAAGCCGAGCGCTGGAAGATCGGTCAGCTGCGCCCGGGCGACACGGTCCGGTTCGAGCGGGTGGGGTCGGAGGCGGCCGGCGCGCTGCGCCAGTCGAGCGACGCCCTCGTCGAGGTCGGTGACCGTGGCCCCACGTTGCTCGCCGCGCCCTCCGAGAGCGACGGCCCGGTCCTCGGCCGCATCGAGGCCGAAGGCGACCGGCCCGAGGTGACGTACCGGCGCGACGGCGACGACTACCTCCTCGTGGAGTACGGCCCGTTGACGTTGGACCTCGACCTGCGGGTGCGCGTCCACACGCTGGGCCAGTGGCTCGACGAGCAACACGTGCCCGGCCTCGTCGACGTGACGCCCGGCATCCGTTCGCTGCAGCTCCACGTCGACCCGGCGGTGCTCTCGGTGGAGGACGCGTACGCGCGCCTCATCCACGCCGAGCCGGAGCTCCCGGCGATCGACGACATCGAGGTGCCGAACCGGATCGTGCACCTGCCGCTCTCCTGGGACGACCCCACCACCGGCGAGGCGATCGTCCGCTACATGCAGGGCGTGCGGGCCGACGCCCCCTGGTGCCCGTCGAACATCGAGTTCATCCGCCGGATCAACGGGCTCGAGAGCGTCGAGGCGGTGCGCAGGACGGTCTTCGACGCGAGCTACCTCGTACTCGGGCTCGGTGACGTGTACCTCGGCGCGCCGGCCGCGACCCCGATCGACCCGCGGCACCGGCTCGTGACCACGAAGTACAACCCGTCGCGTACGTGGACGGCCGAGGGCACGGTCGGCATCGGCGGTGCGTTCCTGTGCATCTACGGACTGTCGGGTCCAGGCGGCTACCAGCTCGTGGGCCGGACCGTCCCGATCTGGAACCGCTTCAACGTCACCCGCGAGTTCCCGGCGGGCCAGCCCTGGCTGCTCCGCTGGTTCGACGAGATCCGCTGGTACCCCGTCGACCCCGACGAGCTGCTCGACATCCGCGCGGGCTTCTTGTCGGGTCAGACGGGCGTGGAGATCGAGGAGTCGACGTTCCGGCTCGCCGAGCACCACGCCTTCTTGCGGGAGAACGCCGCGAGCATCGAGAAGTTCCGCGCAACCCAGCAGGCCGCCTTCGCGGAGGAACGGCGCGCGTGGGCGGAGAGCGGTGAGCTCGATCGGAGCGACGCCGACGAGCCTGAAGCGGTCGACTCCGGGCTGTCGACGGCGTCGGTGTCCGACCGGGCGACGATCGTACGGACGCCGTTGTCGGCGAGCGTGTGGAAGGTCGAGGTCGAGGCGGGCGATACCGTCGAGCCCGGTCAGCTGCTGGCGGTCCTGGAGGCGATGAAGATGGAGACGCACATCACCGCGCCGATCGGCGGACGCGTGGAGGCGGTGTTCGCGACCGCGGGCGGCGTAATCGACGCCGGCAGCCCGATCGCCGCGATCGATCCGGTATGACCGACGTGTCGAACGCGACCGCCTCGCCCACGGAGTCGGTGCGGGACGCGCTGACGCGCATCCGCGGCTGCACCCACCCGGGCGTCTGGATCACGGTGATCGACGAGGCCGAGGCCCTGCGGCGCGCCGAGCGGGTCGAGGCCCGTCTCGCGTCGGGTGAGGACCTCCCGCTGGCCGGGCTGACCATGGCGGTCAAGGACAACATCGACGCGGCCGGTTTCCCGACGACCGCGGGCCACCCGGCGTGGCGTCGTGATGCCGCCGGGTCCGCGACCGCGGTGCAGCGATGCGAGGACGCGGGAGCGATCGACGTCGGCAAGACCAACCTCGACCAGTTCGCCACGGGCCTCGTCGGCACGCGCTCGCCCTATGGCGTGTGCCCGAATCCCGTCGACCCGGCGTACGTCGGCGGCGGTTCGAGCAGCGGATCCGCGGCCGCGGTCGCGCTCGGTCTGGTCGATTTCGCGTTCTCGACCGACACCGCGGGGTCGGGCCGGGTCCCGGCCGCGCTCACCGGCATCGTCGGCGTGAAGGCGACCTACGACTCGATCAACATGGACGGCGTCGTCCCCGCGTCGGCCTCGTTCGACTGCCTCGGCGTCTTGGCCCGATCCGTCGCGCTCGCGGACCGCGTGCGCCTGGTGATGACCGATCCGCATGCGCCGGCCGGGGCCCCGGTGCTCGACCGCCTGAGGGGCGCGTCGATCGCGGTGCCGCCCGCCGACTTCCTGCGCGACGTGGTCGACGCACCCACGCACACCGATTTCCGAGCCGCGGTGCAACGGGTGCACGAGCGAGGTGCGAGTGTGGTCGAGGTCGACCTGGGGGTGCTGTTCGAGGCCGGCCGCCTGCTCTACGGAGGCGCGTTCGTCAGCGAGCGCTACGACGCGTTCGGCGAGTTCCTCGAGCAGCACGAGGACGGCGCCGACCCGACCGTCTTCGCGATCGTCACCGCGGCGCGCGACACGCCGGCCCACGCGCTCGCCCGCGACTGGGCCCGGCTGCGAGCGCTGCGCCGAGCCGCGGCGCCGATCTGGGCCCGATACGACGCGGTGCTCCTGCCCACCGTCGCCACGACGTTCACGCTGCAGGAGGTGGCCGCGGACCCCGTCGGGACCAACGCCCGCTTGGGCGAGCTGGTCACGTTCTGCAACCTGCTCGACTGCGCGGCCGTCTCGGTGCCGTCGGGCGCCCGGCCCAATGGACTGCCGCTCGGGGTGACGTTCTACGGGCCCGCGTCGAGCGACGCGCAGCAGGCGCGCTTCGCCGCCGACTTCACCGGCGAGCCTGCGCCCGAGGCCGTCGACCCGGCCGCGACGATCGACCTCGTGGTGGTCGGCGCGCATCTGGAGGGCCAGCCCCTCAACTGGCAGCTCACCGAGCTCGGCGCCCGGAAGCTCGTCGCCACCGAGACCGCGCCGTCGTACCGCATGGTGCGGCTGGCGACCGAGCCACCGAAGCCGGGCCTGATCCGCACCGCGATTCCCGGCGACGGCGCGGCGCTCGCGGTCGAGGTCTGGTCGATGTCGGCCACCGCGCTGGGCCGGTTCATGACCCGGGTGGCCGCGCCGCTGGCGATCGGCCGGGTCGAGCTCGCCGACGGCACGTGGAAGCTCGGCTTCGTGTGCGAGGGCTACGCGGCCGAGGGCGCGCCCGACATCACCGCCGCCGGTGGCTGGGTCAACCACCTCCGAGCCGGCGATCAAGGGCGTGCATAGAGCCCTCACGGCGAGCACAGAGCCCTCACAGCGGGTTCCATGAACCTGCGGACGGCTGGGGCTACGGGGCGGAGCAGCTGCCGCTGGAGTAGCGGAAGACCGAGTTGGTGGAACGGGGCACGGAGAGGCACGCGCGGCCCAGCAGGCCGCGTTGGACCTCGAGTCGCCAACCCGAATCGGCCAGCTCGCTGTTGGTGGAGCCGACCGCGTCGAAGTTGGTGTTCCCCACCTTGACCTGGTCGTCGTGGAGCCCGCTGGCCCGGATCGCCTTGGTGATGATCGCGGCGTTGCGCGGACTCGCGTGCTGCTGGTCGGCCTGCTGGATGATGGCGTGCGCGAGGTTGCGGGTCGAGCTCTTCGCGTCGGAGTCGCCGCGCGCCGCGAGGACGGCAACGGTGGCGATCCCGGCGACCCAGACCACGATCGTGACGTAGCCGATGATCAGACCGGCGAGGGCCATGCCCTTGCCGTTGTCGCCGGTGCGCTTGATGCGCGACCGCGCGATGTGCCCGAAGATGATCGCGATCGGCGCGCCGATGCAGGTGATGATGCCGACGAGACCGGCGATGAGCGAGACGATCGCGAACGGCTCGGTGTGCGTCCCGGGTGGCCGTGGCGGCTGCCCGTAGGGCGCGTACTGCGCGGGCGCGCCGTACCCCGGCTGGGGCGCGTACCCCGGCGCGCCGCCGTACCCCGGTGGGTTCGCGTACCCGGGCGGGGGCGCGGCGTAGCCCGGCGCGTCGCCCGGCGCGTCGCCGTAGCCGGGCGCGGCGGGGGGAGGCGGAGGCGGTGGAGGGGGAGGAGGCGGCGGGACGTCTGGATCCGGGTCCGGCGTCTCCGGCGGCCCCGGCGGCGGAGGAGGCGGTGCGACCGGGCCTTCAGGCGGCTCGGGCGGTGTGGACTCCGACATCGGTGCTCCTGGCTCGTCCGGTGGCTCGTCGGGGTGGCTCGTCCGGGGACCCGGGGTCCACCGACCACGGATCGTCGCCGTGAGGCTATGGGCTCCCCGCTCCTCCCTGCGCGATGCTCGGTCGCATCCACCACGACCCGTGGAGCGTCCGATCGTGACTTGATGCATCCGCATGGAGTCCGTAAGCTCGCGGGGCGAGATCTGCAGCCTCCGGCACCCTGCCGAGGCCCGCCAGGAGGCGCCATGAGCATGGTCAGCACCGACGACAACCGCATCCTCGTCCGGAAGCCCACCGCCGCACCGAGCACCGAGCCCGCAGCGCCCACCTTCACCGTCGACGGCCCCATCGAGGGACGCCGGGTCGGGTTCCGCACCGACAGCGCATGGCGCTCGTGGAGTCTCATCGCCGACGTCTGGAACGGCTACCTCCAGCGCGACGGTGCGACCACCGACACGTACGAGACCCACGGCATGATCGGCGACACCGGCGCGACCGACCGCGCGCAGATCGACAAGCTCGCGGAGACCGTCGACTTCGCCATCGTCGGCCTCGGTACCTGCGGGTCCTGCACGTCGTTCACCATCGCCGACTCGGTGGCCTTCGAAGACCACGAGAAGCCGGTCATCGCGATCGTCACCGAAGAGTTCGCGACCCACGGCCACAACGTGGCCAACCACCTCGGCCACGGCGACCTCAAGGTGCTCGTGCTGCCGTACCCACTGGAGGCGCTGCCCCACGAGGAGCTGCTCCAGATCGCCGACGACTTCTATCCCAAGGCCCTCGAGCTTCTCGGAGTGACCAAGTGACCGCAGTTCTCCAGCAGGAGCAGATCGAGGTTCCCGCCGACCCGTACGACTTCTACGAGCTGTCGCTCGAAGAGCAGTGGGGCGACGGGGTGCCGCTCATCCCGCCGACCGACGACTACGTGCAGGCGCTCATCGCGTCCACGCCGTACGCCGGCGACCACGTGGTGGCGATCCTGCCGCCGAAGCAGCTCGTGGCGACGGTCGAGCTGATCGCGATCAACGCGGCGATGGCGGGCGTCGAGCCCGACGCGCTGCCGCTCGTGATCGCCGCGCTCGAGGCGTTGTCGGCGCCGGAGTGGAACGCCCTCGGGCTCACCACCACCACGTCGAGCGTGTTCCCGATGCTCATCGTCGACGGCCCCGGCCGCGATCGGTTCAGCATCGACTACAAGGCGTCCTGCATGGGCGGCGCGGCCGGACGCGGGTCGATGACCATCGGCCGGGCGGTGGCCCTGTGCCTGCGCAACATCGGCGGTCAGCGCGCCGGTGACACCACCCGCTCGGTGTTCGGCCAGCCGGCCCGCTTCGGGTTCTGCATCGGCGAGTGGGAAGAGCGTTCGCCGTGGCCGTCGCTCGCCGAGCGCGCGGGCTTCAGCACCGACCAGGACGTCGTCACGGTGCATGGGGGCAAGGGCACGTTCCCGATGGCCGACATCAACAACGACGACGCCACCGACCTGGTGTTCCTCATCGCCAAGAGCCTCGCCTACCCGCTGAGCAACCTGTACCTGGGCGGCGGCGAGAACGGCGAGGTCGTCGTGGCGATCAACCCGATCTGGGCCGACCGGTTCAAGGTGCCGTTCCCCGACGTGGAGGACCTCCAGGTCTTCCTCCAGGAGAACGCCTGGCAGCCGCTGTCCTCGTGGCCCGAGGCCAACCAGGAGGTCTTCCGGAAGAAGGGCCGCGTCGGCAAGGACGACCGCATGTACCTCGTCGAGCGGCCCGACCAGATCATCCCGATGGTCTGCGGTGGTCTCGGCAGCCTGCACGCGATCGCGCTGCCGAGCTTCGGCGAGAGTCACATCCAGTCCGTCGCCGCGCAGTACGCGCCGCGCTGATCGGTAGGGGGTCGGCCATGGACCAGCAGAAGATCGAAGCCGCCGTGCACGAGACCGGCCGCATGCTGCGCGCCGACGGCGGCAACCTCGTGCTGGTCGAGGCCGACCCCAGGACCGACCGGATCCGGCTGCGCCTGGAGTTCGACGACGTCCGCTGCGAGGAGTGCATCCTCCCGCCCGACGCCCTGCACGCCACGATCCAACACGCACTGCAGCGGGAGGTCGGCGGCGAGTTCGAGCTCATCGTCGAAGACCCCCGCCGCGCCAGCAACTAGGTCAAGTTCCAGGGCGCCGTCAGAGCACCTGCACGGTGCCCTGACGGCGCCCGTTGGATCTACGCGTCGCGGAGGTGGGTGAGGACGAGGGCGGCGGCGAACAGGCCGACGACCCACGCCACGAGGACCACGAGCCCGGTGCCGGGTGAGAGCAGGTCGCTGGCCGGGTGGACCAGGAGCATGGCCGAGCCGGCCTGACCGGGCATGTACTTCGAGATGTCGGCGTTCCACGGGCTCGGCAACGCCTGCGCCAGGCCCGGAAGCACGAGCACGAGTCCGAACAACACCGCGATCGCGCCCGCCGTGCGGCGCAGGATCGCGCCGAGCGCGAACCCGAGCAGGCCGATGGCGGCGAGGTAGATACCGCCCGAGAGCACGGCTCGGAGCACCCCGGGGTCGCCGAGCGACACGCCGACGCCCTTCTGGGACAGGATCGCCTGCCCCAGGAGGAAGCCGCCGAGGCTCGCGATGGTTCCGACGACCCAGGTGACCGCGCCGAACACGAGCGCCTTCGACAGCAGCACGGTTCGCCGTTGCGGGACCGCCGCGAACGTGGTGCGGATCATGCCGGTCGAGTACTCGGACGCGATCACGAGCACGCCGAGGACGCCGGTCGCCAGCTGCGCGAGCTGGACCCCGCGGAGGCTGTGCAGGGTCGGGTCGAAGCCGAACCGATCCTGGATGCTCATGCTGTCGAACCGGTTGACGTAGGCCCAGCACAACAGCGCCGAGAGGCCGAGGACGATGCCGACCGTCGCGAGCAATGACCACATGGTCGAGCGGACCGAACGAACCTTCGTCCACTCCGAGTCGACCGCCGCGAGGAGCGTCGATCCCGACGGGGCGAGCACGCCGGCATCGGGAGCGTGGAGCGTGGACGCGGTCATGACGCCTGCCTCTCGTAGGTGCGCGCTTCGCTTTCGGCGCGGAACTCGGTGCTGTTCTCGGTGAGCTCGAAGAAGGCCTCTTCGAGCGTGACGGCCTTGGGGGTGAGCTCGTAGATCGGCAAGCCGTTGCGGAAGGCCAGGTCGCCGATGTCGTCGGAGCTCAAGCCCGTCACCCCCAGGGCGCCGTCCTCGGCCGTCACGGATGCTCCGGCTAACCGGAGCACGTCGGCGAGCTCCGGGCGGGGCGAGCGGACGACGACCTTGAGCGCGCCGCCCGTCGTGAGCTCCTTCACGCTGGTGTCGGCGATGAGGCGACCCCGGCCGATCACCACGAGGTGATCGGCGGTCAGGGCCATCTCGCTCATGAGGTGGCTCGACACGAACACCGTGCGTCCCTCGGCCGCCAGCGACTTCAGCAGATTGCGGATCCAGAGGACCCCTTCGGGATCGAGCCCGTTGACCGGCTCGTCGAACATGAGGATGCCGGGGTCGCCGAGCAACGCGGCGGCGATTCCCAGCCGCTGGCCCATGCCGAGCGAGAAGTTCCCGGCCCGCTTGCGGCCGACCTCGCTGAGCCCGACGATGTCGAGCACCTCGCCGACCCGGCGACGCGGGATCCGGTTGCTCTTCGCGAGGCAGAGGAGGTGGTTCCGCGCGCTGCGGCCACCGTGGAGGGCCTTGGCGTCCAGCAGGGCACCCACCTCGTGGAGCGGGAAGCGGTGCTGGCGGTACGGACTCCCGTTGACCGCGATACCGCCACCGTCGGGTGCGTCGAGGCCGAGGATCATGCGCATCGTCGTGCTCTTGCCCGACCCGTTCGGCCCGAGGAAGCCGGTGACGTGACCCGGCCGCACCTCGAAGCTGAGGTCGTCGACCGCGAGGGTCGGCCCGTAACGTTTGGTGAGGCCGCGTGCCTCGATCATCGGTGTGCCTCCGTATCGGCGTGCGTGGGGTGAGGTCTTCACGGTACGGAGAAGACGCCTCGGTGCCATCGGCCACCGGGACCGACTTCCCGTAGCTCCGACGGGTGACGGGGGCGGCGCATCTCATCCTTTTGGATGAGACGCCGGTCGCTCCGGCGGCGGGCGAAGCCGACCGGGTCTGGATCTACGCTGCAACCGTGCAATGGCCGACCCTGGCGTCGCGGCGCCATCCCCTCGTCGTCGATTCGCTGCTCGCGGCGGCGCTGTTCGGCATCGGCGCCCTCGGTGGCCGGGGAGGGTGGGACCGGTTCTTGCTCTTCGCGGTCATGTGCGGCGCACTGGCGTTCCGCCGGCGGGCGCCGCTCACCGTGTTCCTGGTGGTCGCGGCCACCGGCTTCGCCCAGTACCTGCTCATGACCGGCCTGCATCCCGCCGACGTGGTGATCCTCGTCGCCATGTACTCGGTCGCGGCGCACCGGGGCCGACGCGAGGCGCTGTTCGCGTTCGCGGTGGTCGAGCTCGGGATCGGGCTCGCCGCGTACCGCTGGTCCGCGGCGCGCGACTGGTGGAGCGTGGTGATCGCGCTCACCGTCGTTGCCGCGGCCGGTGTTCTGCTCGGAGAGACGATGCGCGTCCGGCGCGCGTACCTCACCGAGCTCGAGGAGCGCGCGGCGCGGCTCGAGCGCGAACGGGACCAGGAGGCGAAGATCGCGGTCGCGGCGGAGCGTCAGCGGATCGCGCGCGAGCTCCACGACATCGTCGCCCACAACGTGAGCGTGATGGTGGCCCAGGCCGACGGAGCCGGCTTCGCGATGGAAAAGGATCCCGAGGCCGCGCGGGCCGCGATGGCGGTCGTCGCGGAGACCGGCCGCGAGGCGCTCACTGAGATGCGACGCCTCCTCGGTGTGCTGCGCGACGCCGAGATGCTCGACGGCACCACGCCGCAGCCCGGCGTCGAGCAGATCGGCGAGCTGGTCGACCGGGTGCGCGCGACGGGCCTCACCGTCGACCTGGAGCTGCAAGGCCAGCCCCGGCCCATGGCGCCGGGTTTGCAGCTGGCTGCGTACCGGATCGTGCAGGAGGCCTTGACCAACACGATCAAGCACGCGGGGCGGACGGCCCGCGCCCGCGTCGCGCTCACCTACGCGGATTCGGGCATCGAGCTGCGGGTCGAGGACGACGGGCCCGCGGCGCCCTACGGACGGATGCCTGCGGTTGCGGGGAGCGGGCAGGGCGTGGTCGGGATGCGCGAGCGCGCCGCGATCTACGGCGGGGACGTGTCGGTCGGCTCCCGCGTCGGCGGCGGTTACGAGGTCGTGGCGTCGTTCCCACTCGCAGGATCGACGTCGTGACCGTGCGGATCGCGCTCGTCGACGATCAGGCGATGCTGCGCATGGGCTTCCGCATGGTCCTCGAGGCCCAACCCGACATGGAGGTCGTCGGCGAGGCGAGCGACGGCGAGGAGGCGATCGCGCTCGTCGAGCGGGTCGCCGTCGACGTCGTGCTCATGGACGTGCGGATGCCGAACCTCGACGGCGTCGCCGCCACCGCGCAGATCACCAAGATGGCGAATCCGCCCCGGGTACTGATCCTCACGACCTTCGACCTCGACGAGTACGTCTACGCAGGGCTGCGGGCCGGCGCGAGCGGCTTCCTGCTCAAGGACGTGCCGCCCGATGGGCTGCTCCACGCCATCCGCGTGCTCGCGGCCGGCGACGCGGTCGTCGCGCCCGCGGTCACGCGGCGCCTGCTCGACAAGTTCGCACACCGGCTTCCCGCGGAAGACAGCGCGGGTCCGGGAATCGATCTCCTGACCGAGCGCGAGCGGCAGGTGCTCCTCGAGATGGCGCGGGGCCTGTCGAACGCCGAGATCGCCAAGCGGCTCTACCTGTCGGAGGCCACGGTGAAGACCCACGTCGCGCACATCCTGATGAAGCTGGGCCTGCGCGACCGCGTGCAGGCCGTGGTGTTCGCGTACGAGACCGGGCTCATCACGCCGTCCGCCCGCTGACCGCACGGCACCGCGGAGCGGGCCGGGGAACTATCCTCCAGCCGCTCACGGACAGGAGACGACAATGACGCTGGCGGTGCAACGCGATCCCGACGTCGTCGTGGCGGCGTTCGTCGCCTGGCTCCGGGATCAGGATCCCGCCGGTGCGCCCGAGCTCGTCGGCTACGAGCGGCCGTCCGACGGGCTTTCGAGCGAGACGTTCCTCGTCGACGTGCGCGGCGCGGGTAGCGACCGCACGGTCGGGCAGCGGCTCGTGCTCAGGCTGCCGCCTCCCAACACCGGCATCTTTCCCCGCTACGACCTCATGCTGCAGGCCCGGGCGCAAGAGGCGGCGGCTGATGGTGGCGTGCCCGCGCCGGTGCCGGTCCAGGTCGAGACCGATCCGAAGTGGTTGGGCGCCGACTTCCTGGTCATGCCGGCCGTCGCCGGGCACGTACCCGACCCGATGCCGTTCCGCGACCATTGGCTCACCAAGGTTCCGGCCGAGCTGAACGCGACGCTCTACGGCAACTACATCGACGTCATCGCCGACATCAACCGCGTCGATTGGCGACACGGCGACCTCGCCGACGTCGTACCTGTGCGCGACAACGCGGCCGAGATCGCCTACTGGCGCGACTACCTGGGCTGGTACGCCGACGGCACGGTGCTCGTGCCGGCTTTGGTCGACGCGCTCGAATGGTGCGAGGCGCGCCGTCCCGCCACCGAGCCCGATCCGTCGTTCCTGTGGGGCGACGTCCGCCTCGGCAACGTGATCTTCGACGACGAGCGGACGCCCGTGGCCGTCCTCGACTGGGAGATGGCGTCGATCGGCGCGGCCGAGCACGACCTCGCGTGGTGCCTCACGCTCGAGGCCACGCAGGACGAGCTGTTCCAGCGCACGATGCCCGGCTTCCTCGACCACGACGCCGCGGTCCGGCGCTACGAGGCGAGGCTCGGACGGCCGGTGCACGATCTCCCGTGGTACGAGATCTTCGGCCTCGTCCGCAGCACCGCGATCATGAGCCGGGTCGCCCACCTGCACGAGCTGGCCGGCCTGCCGGCCTACTTTCCGATCGCCGACAACCCGATCCTCGCGATCCTGCAACGCCGGATCGACGCGTTCCGAGGCTAGCGCCGACGGAGGGATCGACACTTCCGTGGCCAGCGCGCCGGCTTCCCATCCTTTACAGTGAGTGACTGATCTGTAACGATCCGCGGTCTGGCGCCCCGCGGGCCCGTTCGGGGCAAGATGGCCCCGCGTTGCAAGCGCCGACTGGAGCACGCGTGTGACCGACGTATCCCCTGAGGCTTCCGAAATGCCCGACACGCTCGCCGAGCTCGTGCGCTTGCGCGCGGGCGACCCGAACCTCGGCCTCCGGTTCGAGGACCAGCGCTGGACCTGGGCCGAGGTCGAAGAGGAGATGGAGGTCCGGGGCGCATTCCTCCAGAGCCTTCTGACAGGCGAGCCCCGTCACTTCGGCGTCCTGCTGGACAACATCCCGGAGTACCTCTTCCTGCTCGGCGGCGCCGCTCTGTCGGCTACCACCCTGGCCGGCATCAACACGACCCGGCGCGGCGAGGAGTTGGCCCGCGACATCCGCCACGCCGACTGCCAGGTGCTCGTCACCGACTCCGCCTACGCCGAGGTTCTGCGCGGGCTCGATCTGGGCCCGGCAACCGACCGCGTCATCGTCGTCGACACTCCCGACTACGCCGCCGCGCTCGAGCCCGTCCGCGGTCCCGGCGCGCCGCGCGTCACCGGTACGCCGGTTGCCGAGGACCTGCTCCTCCTCATCTTCACCTCGGGGTCGACCGGAGCACCCAAGGCGGTGCGCATGACCCAGGGCCGGGCCGCGCGTGGGGCCACCAACCAGATGGGCCACGGGCCCGCCGACGTCCTCTACGTCACGATGCCCGTCTTCCACGGCAACGCGCTCTCGTCGATGGTCTTCCCGTCGTTGACCTCGGGCGCGTCGTTGGTGTTGAAGCGGAAGTTCTCGGCCTCGGGTTGGCTTCCCGACGTGCGCGAGTACGGGTGCACCTTCTCCAGCACGATCGGTCGGGCCCTCGCCTACATCCTTGGCACCCCGCCTACAGAGCACGACAAGGACCACAAGCTCAAGTACATCCTGGCGCCCGAGGCGTCGACGGCCGACATGAAGGCGTTCCGGAAGCGCTTCGGGGTGCCGGCCTTCGGCGGCTACGGGTCGAGCGAGAACGCGATCATCCTGGCGCCGAAGCCGGGTCAGTCGCCGGAGGCTCTCGGTGTGCCCCCCGAGGGTCATCGCATCGCGGTGATCAATCCCGACACGAACGAGGAGTGTGCGCGAGCGCGGTTCGACGCCGACGGGCGACTCGTCAACGCCGACGAGTCGATCGGCGAGCTCGTCGGTCTCGACGCGGTCGGCCGATTCGAGGGCTACTACAACAACGACGAGGCCAACAACGCCCGCACCCGGGACGGCTGGTACTGGTCGGGCGATCTCGCGTACCGGGACGACGACGACGTCTTCTACTTCGCCGGTCGCGATGCCGACTGGATCCGGGTCGACGGCGAGAACTTCGCCGGCGCGCCGGTCGAACGGGTCATCGCCCGCTTTCCGGGCGTCGCCGGGGTCGCGGTGTTCGGCGTCCCTGACGACCGCACCATCGACGACCAGGTGATGGCGGTGGTCGAGCTGGCCGACGACGCCGGCTTCGATCCGGCGGCGTTCGACGAGTTCCTCGCCGGGCAGCGCGACCTCGGCGTGAAGTGGTCGCCCCGCTACCTCCGGATCGTCCCGTCCCTCCCGGTGACCGGTACCAACAAGATCGACAAGGCGCCGTTGCGCAAGGCCCGTTGGATCCAGACCGGGCACGATCCCGTCTACTGGCGCCCGGACCGACGCGACCCGCTGCAGCCGCTCACCGACGACGACCGCGCGGAGATCCTCCGCCGGTTCGACGCCAACGGCCGAACCGGGGTCTTGCACCGATGACCGTGCTCGACGAGCTGCACATCGATCCGAGCACGCCGGGGTTCTTCCTCCGCCCCGACTACTACGACGTCCTCGCGCGGCTGCGCGCCGACGCGCCGGTCTACGAGTACGCGCCGGGCATCAAGGCGGTCTCCCGGTACCACGACATCCGCGAGATCAGCCGCGACCCGGCGCGCTTCTGCTCCGGCCGCGGGGTGCTGGTCAACGACCCGCTGCGAGAGGGCGGCTCGGTCTCGGGCTCGATCCTGCACATGGACCCGCCCGGCCACAACGACTGGCGCCGCATCCTCAACCGCGAGTTCACCGGGAAGGCGCTCGGGCGCATGGAGGACGGGATCCGGGCGCTGGCCGTCGGCCTCCTCGACGCGATCCCGCGCGGTGAGGTCGTCGACCTGGTCGACGTGCTCGCCGCGCCCCTGCCGGTCCTCGTCATCTGCGACCTGCTGGGCGTACCCGAGTCGGCCCGCTCCGACTTCCGCCGGTGGTCCGACGCCACCATCCTCGCCTCCGACGGCCGGGCGTCGATGCCGCCCGACGCGATGCAGTCGGTGATGGAGATGGTCGGCTTCCTCGACCAGCTGGCCAAGGACAAGGCCGCGCATCCCGCCGACGACATCGTGTCGCTGCTCGTGGGCGCCGAGGTCGAAGGGCGCAAGCTCACCGCCGGCGAGCTGATCACGTTCAACATGTCGTTGGTGGTGGCGGGCAACGAGACGACCCGGCACCTGATCAGCGGCTCGTTGATGGAGCTCGCGGCCCGACCCGATGCGCGCGCGCAGCTCGACGCGCAGCCTGCCGCGATCCCGGGCGCGGTGGAGGAGTGCCTCCGTTGGATCACGCCGATCCAGCAGTTCGCCCGCACGGTCACGCACGACACCGAGCTCAACGGCGTCCCCGTGGCGGAGGGCGACTACCTCGTGATGCTCTACGCGTCGGGCAACCGCGACGAGACCGTGTTCGGGCCGACGGCCGACGAGTTCGACCCGTCGCGCGCGCCGGGCGTCCCCAACCTCGGCTTCGGGTTCGGCGAGCACCTCTGCCTCGGCGCCGCGCTCGCGCGCATGGAAGCCCGCGTCCTGTTCGAGGAGCTCGCCCGGCGCAACGCCACGTACGCACAGGCCGGCGACGCCACCTACCTGCCGTCGAGCCTCGTCCGCGGCCCCGACACCGTCCCCTTCGTCTTCCCGTAGGTCTACGTGTTGGGGACGATGACGCTGCGGATGACGTCGCCGGCGGTCATGGCGGCGAAGGCGGCGTTGACGTCCTCGAGTGCGATCGTCTTGGTGACCATGTGCGCGACGTCGAGGGAGCCGCCCTCGATGAGCGAGACGATCTTCGGGAAGTCGCGGCGGACGTGGGCCGAGCCGTAGTTGCTGCCCAGCAGGCTCTTCTCGTCGTAGAACATCGAGTAGGCCGGGAACGTGACGGTGGCGTCGAATGCCGGCATGCCGACGATGACGACCGTCCCCCCGCGGCGGGTGAGATCGCGGGCCTGGATCATCGTCTCCGGGCGGCCGACGACCTCGAACGCGTAGTCGGCGCCGCGGCCGCCCGTGAGCGCCTGCACCTGCTCGACGATGTCGCCGTCGGCCGGGTCGACGAGGTCGCTGGCCCCGAGCCCAGCCGCGGTCGTCCGCTTCATGGCGACCGGATCGATGGCGATCACCCGGGCCGCACCCGCGACCCGGGCGCCCTGCACCACGGCTTGACCCACTCCGCCGAGGCCGATGACCGCGACGGTGGATCCGGGCTGCACCCGGGCGGTGTTCAGCACCGAGCCGACGCCGGTCATCACGCCACACCCGATCAGCGCGAGCTGCTCCGCGGGCAGGTCGGTCTCCACCGCGACCAGCGACCACTCGTGGCTGATCATCTCGTCGGAGAACGTGCCGAGGCCGCTCATGGAGAAGACCTTCGTGCCCACGGAGCGACGGCTGTGGCGGGCCATGGCGACGTCGAGCATGCGCTCGCAGAAGTTGGACTGGTCGTGCACGCAGTACCAGCACTCGCCGCACGCGGGCACGAACGACGAGATCACGCGGTCGCCGACCCGGACGCGGGTGACGCGATCGCCGACCTCGAGCACCGTGCCCGCACCCTCGTGGCCGAGGATCACCGGCGGCGGCATCGGGACGAGTCCCGTCGCGATGCTGAGGTCGGAGTGGCAGACGCCGCTCGCGTCGACCTGCACCCGGACGTCGTGCGGACCGAGCGGCTCAGGCGTGAGCGACTCGATCACGAGCGGCTCGTCCACGGCGAGCAGGAGCGCAGCTCTCACGTGATCTCGCCGGCTTCGGTGAGCCCGATCTCGGGGTGCGGGCCGGTGACGATGCTCTGCAGGTCGCCGTAGCCGACCCCGCCGTCGGGATCTTCGACCCGGACCAGCCCGAGACGGTGCTGGCGCAGCTTCTTCACCGCCGCGGTGAGCGTGCAGTCGGGGTAGTAGTCGCCGTCGAGGTGGCTCTGGCCCCGCCATTGCCCGTGGTAATGGTCGTCGTAGCCGCCGTAGAGGCCGGCGGCGAGGTGGAACCCGGTCGCGCCGACGGGACTCAAGCGGTACTCGCGCGCAGTGCCGTCGACCATCGTCACGGTGATGGTGCCGCCCTGGAACCGGCGGGTCGCGTCGTCGAAACGCAGGTCGGGGACGGCCGCCACGAACTCCTCCCGCTTGCCGTTCGCGTGCTCGATGCCGCCCTCGAAGGTGAGTCGGCTGCGGCCACCGAAGCCGAAGCGCTGGTAGTAGAAGTGCAGCCCGAACGGCGTGCCGTCGGAGTGTGCGCACGACACCGGGAACCACAGCACGTAGGCCGACGCGCCCTCGGGCATCGGGCTCGGTGCGATGTCGGGCACCGGCGCGCCGACCTCGTAGCGGACGCCCCACGAGTGGTCGCGCGTGGAGATCCAGCTGCTGTCGTCGAACTCGGTGCGCTCGCCGTCGAGCTCGACCCAACCGCGGGCCGTGCCGACGTGGTGATAGCGGATGACGTCGGCGTTGATGCGGTACCGGTCGCGGCTGACGTGGACCTCGCGGTTCTCGACCGACGCCGGGACGGTACCGGTGAAGATCCATTCGAACGCGATCGGCTGCGCGTCGTTCGCGTCGAGGGCGAAGCGGACCTCGCGCAGCGGCTCGAGCACCTCGTACCGAATCGGGCCGATCGTCGCGGTCTCCGGGTCGGGGGCGAGCGCGCGGCTCGACCGCACGGTCCACTGCTCGACGCCGCGGGATATGCCGGCGTACGCGTCCATCACGTTCCGGTTCGTGTACTTGCCCAGGCCGAGCGCGAGCTGGAACGAGCCGTCGCGGGCCGAGGCCTGCGCGCAGACCTTCTCGGTCCAGCTCCGCTCGCTGGTGCCGACGCGGGCGTGGGTGTCGACGATCTGGTGCGTGAACTGCTCGTCGGCGGCGATCAACGGGCCAATGGACTCGGGCATCGCAGGACCCTAGACCGCAGCCTTCGCGGCACGCTCCGCGTCGCCGACCGCGTCGATCGGGCTGTGGATGCCGAGCCCGCCGTCGACCTCGAGCACCTGGCCGGTGACCCAGCCCAGGCCGTGGAGCGCGACGATCGCGTCGGCGATCTCCTCGGGCTGGCCGAGGCGGTGGAGGGGCGTGCGCTCCTGCACGTGCATCAGCCATCCCGACTCGCTGGGTGCCCGGCCGAGCATCGGGGTCTGCGTGACGCCCGGCCCGACCGCGTTGACGCGGACGCCGAAGTCGGCCCACTCGAACGCCGCGACCTGCACGACCATGCTGAGCGCCGCCTTCGACGCGCAGTACACGCCCATGTTGCGGTCCACGAGCCGGGCGCTCACGCTGCTGACGGCGACGATCGAGCCTTTGACGCCGACGTCGATCATCGCCTTGGCGCCGGCGCGCATCGCCAGCAGCACACCCTTCGTGTTGACCCCGAGGACGCGGTCCCACTCGGCCGGATCGATGTCGAGGAGCAGACCGGAGGACGCGACGCCCGCGCACACGGTGAACTCGTCGGGCACGCCGATGGCCGTGATCGTCTCGGCCATGGCCGCGTCGACCTGGGCCGGGTCGCTGACGTCGCAGCTCACGTCGCGCTCGCCGGCGACGTCCCACACCGACAGCGGAACGCCCCGCTCGCGGTAGTTCTCCGCCACCGCGGCGCCGATTCCGGACGCGCCGCCGACGACGACCGCGCCTACAGGTGTGCTGGTCATGGTGTTCCCCCGGGATGGTTGCGTCGAGGCCGTCTGCGGCCGCCGAAGTCTAAGCTCGCCGCCCTGACCGCTCCCGGGGGGAACCGAGCATGACGAAGATCCACCACTCCGCGATCGTCACCCACGAGATCGAGGAGAGCCTCCGCTTCTGGCGCGACGGGATCGGCCTCGAGGTGTCGATGGACATGGTCTTCGACGGCGACTGGCCTGCGCTGTTCGGGGCCCCGAACCCGCAGCTCCACTCGATCTTCCTCAACGAGCCCGGCGACTCCGACCCCGAGGCCGGGGTGGTGGAGCTCGTCGACTTCGGCCCCGGGCTGCCGGCGAACCCGGCCCCGGACACGCCGCAGAACGGCTTCTTCCTGCTGTCGCTCAACGTCGACTTCGACGCCACGCTCGCCCGACTCGAGGACCTCGGTCTGGGCGGCGAGCCCAAGCAGATCAGCACCCAAGGCATCCGCATGGCCGTCGTGCGCGACCCGAACGGCGTCCTCGTCGAGCTCATCGAGCAACGCACCGACCGGTAGCTCAAGTCACGCTGACGGCCGGACCGATCCCGGACGACTCCTGAAGGGCGGAGCCGAGGTCTCGCGGGACCGTGACCCGCCGTAGGTAGGTATTTTCCCGGTAATACGCCTTCAGGCGTATATGCGTTTGAGGACGTATTACGTATTGCACACACCATCACGCTCGGAGAGCGGTCCCGCGGGACTCAGCTGCGTCGACTTCGCGGTCAGCCGCGCAGCACCTGGCCAGGGCGGGACGTCAGCGCGTCGGGGTCGGGCTGGCCGTCGACGCGGATGGGGGTGCCGTTGACCAGGGTGTGGGTCATGCCGACGGGCGCGTCGGCGACGAGCCGCTCGCCGTTGGCCGGGAAGTCCCACATCCGGTGCAGCGGTCCGGGCGCGACGGTGTCGGGATCGAAGACGTTGACGTCGGCCTTGCGTCCGACCTCGACGACGCCCCGATCGGTGAGGCCGTAGACCGCGGCCGGCTCCTCGCTCAGCTTGTGGATCGCCCGCTCGAGCGGCATCACCTGCTTGTCGCGCACCCACGTGCCGAGGAGGTCGGTGGCGAAGCACGCGTCGCACAGCTGGCTGATGTGCGCGCCGGAGTCGGCCAGGCCGAGCAGCACGTTGTCACGGGGGATGAGGTACGCGACCCCCTCCTCGTCGTCGTTGGCCACCGAGGTGCGGAACCGGGTGTCGAGGTCGTCGTCGAGCGCGACGTCGAGCATGGCGTCGAGCTCGGTGACGCCCCGGTCGCGGGCGATGTCGCGGATGAGCCGTCCGATGAGCTCGGGATGCCGCTCGCTCTCGGCGACCGTGGTCGAGTCCCAGTTGACACCGAACCCGCCGTTCGAGAGCTGCTCGAACGCGCGGGCCCGCCACTCGGGGTTGGTGTACGCGGCGATGCGCTCGTCGCGGGGCCCGTCGACCAGCTCCTTGAACGCGGGCCGGGTGTTGAGCGTGAACGGGTCGCGGAGGTTCATCTGGAACACCAGGGGACGGCCCGACACCTGCGGCCACACCTCCACGCCCTCGGCCCGGGCCTTGTCGTTGGCCTCGATCTTGGCGTAGTGGAAGTCGGAGCCGTGGCGGGTCAGCAGCGCGGTCCACGTGAACGGGCGCCCGATCTCGCGCTGGAGCTCGAACAGCTCGTCGTCGCTGATGATCTGCGCGGGGAGCAGCGCGGCCACGCCCCGGTTCTGCTCGCGCAGCGGAGCCAGCAGCTCGCGCAGCTCCTCGAGCCCGGTGAAGCGCGACGGCACCGGCCGGCCGCCCTCGCCGTTGTGGGTGGGCGCGTGGCTCGACGCGAAGCCGATGGCGCCGGCAGCGAGCGCCTCGCTCACGAGCGCACGCATCTGGGCGAGCTCCGCGGCGTCGGGCCCGCGCTCGAACGCGGCTTCGCCCATGACGTAGATCGAGAGGGCGGTGTGGCCGACGTAGCAGCCGAAGTTGATGACCGTGCCGTGGCGCTGGACGGCGTCGAGGTACTGCGGGAACGTCTCGAACTCGCCCCACGGCACGCCGGCGATGAGGGTTTCCTCGCTCATGTCCTCGACGTTCTTCAACGTCTTGGCCAGCACCTCGCCGTCGCCCGGCCGCACCGGCGCGATGGAGAAGCCGCAGTTGCCCGCGACCACCGACGTGACGCCGTGGTAGCTCGACGGCGTGAGCGCGGGGTCCCAGAAGACCTGCGCGTCGTAGTGGGAGTGGATGTCGACGAAGCCCGGCGACACCACCTGGCCGGTGGCGTCGAGGACCCGCCCGCCGTCGAGGTCGGGCCCGATGTCGGTGATGACCGAACCGGTGATCGCGACGTCTGCGCGATAGCCCGGCGCTCCGGTGCCGTCGACGACGGTTCCACCCTTGATGACGATGTCTGCGGTCATGGCGTGACCTTCCCCTCGCGGAGCTCATCGCGGATCTCGGTGAGCAGCTGGATCTCTGCACTCACTGCGGCCTCCTCCGGCGTGCGCCCCCGGAGCGACTGCAGCTTCTCGAACGCCCGAATGATCAGGAACAGCACGAACGCGATGATCACGAAGTTGATGACCGCGGTGATGAACCGACCGATGTAGATCGTCCCGTCACCCACGTTGAACGTGACCGCGTCGAAGTTGGCCTTGCCGAAGATGGCGGCGATGAAGTTCATCAGCACGTCGTTGGTGAACGACTGCACGACGAGCCCGAATGCGGCGCCCAGGATGACGGCCACGGCGAGGTCGAGCACGTTGCCGCGCAGGACGAACTTCCGGAAGTCAGCCAACACGTGGAACCTCGGCATGTCGAACCGTCCGCATCTGCAGCTCCCCGGCTGGTGATCGGACCTCGACATGACCACGCTCCGGGCCCGAGGTCAAACGGGTCCGGCGACTCAGTTGGTGGAGGGACCCGACCGCCCGAGCTCGGCTTCCCGCACGTGCTCGTCGGGCGTGACGCCCCGGAGGCCCGACCAGGTCATCTGCGACACCCAGCGCGCGAGCTGCTCGCTGTCGTGGAGCGGGTCGCCGTCGGTGAGCGCGTAGCGGGCGACGGCCTCGGCGATGCCGACGAGCGCGTGGGCCAGCACGTCGCGGTGCGCGTCGCTGCCCTCGATGACGATGAGCGCGCTGATCGCGGTGCTCACCTCGGTGACCACACGGTCGGCGACCTCGGCGAAGTCGGCGTCGTTGCGCACCGACGCGCCGAATAGCAGCCGGAAGGCCGCGGGTCGGCGGCCCACGAACGTGAAGTAGGCCTCGAACCCCCGTTCCACCTGCTCCCGCCCGTTGGACGCGCTGCTCGTCGCCGCGATCAGCTCGACGAGCAGCTGGTGGCCGACGTCGTCGAGGAGCTCGGTGAACAGCCCGCGCTTGTTGGGGAAATGCTGGTACAGGACCGGCTTGGTGACGCCGGCCGCGATCGCCACGTCGTCCATCGAGGTCGCGTGGAACCCGCGTTCAGCGAAGACGTCGAGCGCGACGTCGAGCAGCTGACGACGGCGTTGCTCAGCGGGGAGGCGCATCGACATGGCAGCAGGCCCGATCAGACGCTGGACTTCATCGGCATCTCGTAGCGGTTGGTCACGCCGAAGTTCTCCGCGTAGAGCTCGTCGACGCGGGCCTTCTCCTCCGGGGTGAGCGGCATGTCGCTCGCGGCCGCGTACTCCCGGACCTCCTCGATCGACGTGGTGGTCGGCAGCACGGTCGCGAAGCCCGAGAACGCGAGGATCCCGGCGACCGCGGCTTGGCCGAGGGTGCGGCCGGTCTGCTCGCCGTGCAGGAACCCGAGCGTGTCGGCCTTGTCGAAGTTGTCGAGCATGTTGTCCTTGTTGCGGTGGGCCCGGTGGTCTCCGGCCGGGAACACGGTGTCGCGGGTGACCCGGCCGCTCAGCGCGTCGGACGCGTGCGGCACGCGGGCGATGATGCTCGTGCGCCCGTCGGTGACTGCGGGCTCCGCGGCGAACGTGAGCCCTGGCTCCTGCTCGAGGATGTTGAACACGGTCTGGAGCGACGCGATCGGCCGTTCGCGCAGGCCGTAGAGGCCTTCCTCCACCCAGCCGATGGCCGGGCCCAACGCGACGCCGAGCTCGCGCACCTTGCCTTCGCGGCGGAAGTCCTCGAGCGCCGCCCAGAGGTCGTCGGCGAGCATCGGCTCCATGCGCACGTTGTGGAGCTGGTAGAGGTCGACGTAGTCGGTGCCGAGCCGTCGCAGGCTGTCTTCGAGCTGCGAGCGAACCGCTTCCGGCCGCCAGTCGTGCGGGCGCTCCGACTGGCCGGGGAACTTGCGGGGCGCGTCGAGGTCGTAACCGCACTTGGTGGTGATGACGAGCGCGTCGCGGTTCTGCTTCAGGACGTCGGCGAGGAGCGTCTCCCCGTAGCCGTCGACGCCGTAGACGGGGGCGGTGTCGATGAAGGTGATGCCGGCGTCGAGCGCGGCGTGGAGCAGCCCGGTCTTGTCGGCGACCTCGCCCCACCAGTCTGCGGCGAGGGTCCAGGTGCCGAAGCCGACCTCGCTGACGACGATCTCGGTCTGACCCAAACGGCGGTACTGCATCGGCGAGCTCCTCGAACGGATGCCGGACGTGCGAACCCCGCCATGCTACGAGTCCTCCGGCCCCGGGATCCCACCCGGTCGGGAGGTGCCGACGAGGTCAGTAGGTGATGACCGAGCGGGCGACCTCGCCCGAACCCATGGCCGCGAAGGCCTCGTTGACGCCGGTGAGGTCGATCTTCCGGGAGATCAGCTCGTCGAGGAGCAGCTCGCCCTTCTGGTAGAGCTCGACGTAGCGGGGGATGTCGCGGTGCACGTCGGAGCTGCCGTACCAGGAGCCCTTGATGGTCTTCTCGCCGAAGACGATGCCGAAGCCGTTGGTCGGGAAGTTGGCCTCCATGTCGGGGACCCCGACGATGATCGTCTCGCCGCCCCGGCGGGCCATGTTGTACGCCTGCTCGATCGTCGCGGTGTAGCCGATGACCTCGAACGTGTGGTCCGCGCCCCGGCCCTCGGTGAGCTCGAGCACCTTGGCGACGGGATCGCCGTCGCCCGCGTTGACCGTGTGGGTGGCGCCGAACTGCTTCGCCATCTCGAGCTTGTGGTCCATCTTGTCGACCGCGATGATCGTCGCCGCCTTCATGTGCTTGGCACCCTGGATCACGTTCAGGCCGACGCCTCCGCAGCCGACCACCGCGACGGTGTCGCCCGGCTTGATGTCGGCGGTGTTGGCGGCGGCGCCGAACCCGGTGAGCACGCCGCAGCCGATCAGCGCGGCCTGGGGGAGTGGCATGTCGTCGCGGATCTTGATCGCGCTGATCGCGGGCACCACGGTGACCTCGGAGAACGTGCCGGTGCTCGCCATCTGCAGCACCGGAACCCCGTTCTCGGTGAAGCGGGAGGTGCCGTCGATCAGGCCGCCGGTCATCATCGCGAGCAGACCCGACTCGCAGAGCTCGGGCTGGTCGTGGGTGCAGTAGAAGCAGGTGCCGTCCTGCGGGACCCAGGAGATGACGACGTGGTCGCCCACCTTCAGGTCGGTGACGCCCTCGCCGACCTCCTCGATGATCCCCGCGCCCTCGTGGCCGAGGACCGCGGGGATCGGCTGGAGGAGGGTGCCGTTCTGCACGCTGAGGTCGGAGTGGCAGACCCCCGAGGCGGCGAGGCGGATCTTGACCTCGCCCGCGTGGGGCGCATCGACCTCCACGTCGACGACCTCGAGCGGCTGCCCGATCTCCCGACAAACGGCGGCCTTCGTCATGTGATCCCCCCGGATGCGTGCGCTGGTCGAATGCCCGGAGGGTACTTGACTGTCCGGTCAAGCCGAAAGCTGGTGCCGCTGGTGACTCGCAACTCGCGACTGGGTACCAGGACCCGGGTCGACGTGGTCGTCGATCGCCTTTCGTGCCGCCGGCCGAGGATCAGGTGTCAGCTCAGCTTTGTCGGCACCATGCCGTAGGCGTGATCGACGTGCAGGCGGACTGCCAGGCGACTGTCGGCCACCATGTCCCGTCGGAACTCGTCCCAGTCGGGGTGCTCGCCAGCCGCCGCCCGGTAGAGGGAGACGAGTTCGTCGACGGTCTCGTCTGTCGGGTCGGCGGCTACCGGCGTGAGCTCGACTGTCCCTTCGAGGACGACGTAGGACCAGAAGTCGTCGCCAAC
>JAODBH010000072.1 GCA_025463865.1 Actinomycetes bacterium
TGGTCGCGAAGTCATATGCGTACTCCACGGCGAAGGACACGCTGACGCTGAAGCTCCGCGCCGACGTCAAGTTCCACGACGGGACGCCCGTCGACTCCGCTGCGGTCAAGGCCAGCCTGAATCGTGGCTTGACGCTTCCCGGCAGCACCGTCAAGGCCCAGTTGGCGCCGATCACGGCGATCGACACGCCCGATGCATCAACCGTCGTGTTGCACCTCGCTCCGAATCAAGGCGCCGGCCTTGCCCGGGCCCTCGGAACCAACGCCGGTGCGATCATCAACCCGGCCGTGATCGCGGCCGGCACCGACCTGGGTCTCGCGCCACCTGCGAACGCCGGATCCGGCCCGTACCTGCTCCAGAGCTTGGTGCCGACGCAGAAGTTCACCTTCGTGCGGGCTCCGGGCAAGTACTGGGACGCGAGTCGAGGCCGCGCCGCCCGCATCGAGAACACGATCCTCGTCACGGACACCGACCGGGTGAACGCAGTCCAGACCGGCCAATCCGACATCACCTATGTGACGACCGGAGCAGCTGCCGCGAACGAGAAGACCATCGCGGCGGCGAGCGGTGGCTCGCTGAAGTTCCTGAACCACCAGATCAACACGACGTGGTCGTTGATCTTCAACCCAACGAACACGGATCTCAACCTCCGGCGCTCCCTGCAGGCAAGCGTCGATCGCGACGCCATCATCAAGTCGCTGCTGCCGGGGGTCTGCGTCGCCAGCCACACGTTGATCCCGAAGACCGGCGAGGGCTACAGCCCGAGCACGGCGGCCAAGTTCAACCAGAAGCCGAATCCGGCCAAGGCCAAGCAGCTCATGAGCAAGGCCCAGAACAAGAACGTCTCGATCCTCACCGTTGCCACCCACGACTTCCTCAACCCGATGGCGCAGCTCACGCAGCAGCTCTTGAAGGACGCGGGAGCCGGCAACGTGACGATCGAAGGCCTCCCCTCCACCGGCCTCCTCAACGCACGGATCAACGCATCGCAGAACTACGAACTGGAAGCGAATGCCACGTTCCCTGCGGTCGACGCCGTGAGCGTGTTCCGCCAGACCCTGCTCTCGGGTCCGAAGGCGTACCCCGCGGACCAGCTCGCAACCCTCAACGCGCAGATGGCACAGCTCGACGACCCCGCCACCACCGCGGCCCAGCGCCAGAAGATCTACGACTCAATTAACACGGCGGTTCTGGACCAGGCGACGATCATCCCGCTTTGCACGATCGCGAACCCTTATCTCTACAACGCGAAGATTGTCGGCATCCAGCAGATGGCGTGGCTGTGGTACGGGAACTTCGACCCGAGCACCCTGGCGATCACGAAGTAGTCCTGAATGGGTCTCGTTCGTCCGTGACCCCTCAGCGTCGATTCACCCGTAGTACGCAGGAGCGGAGAGTCAGGGCATGAACGATCCGGCAAGGTTCCCGAGCGGTCTCCCCCGGACTTTGGGAATCTTGCCGGATCTACTCGCAGAGATGTACCGCCGCATGCTTGTCATACGCCGGTTCGAGGAGACGGCAGGTGAGCTCCACCGAAAGGGCGAGATTCCGGGCCCGATCCACCTAAGCATCGGACAGGAGGCGGAGATCGTCGGGACGTGCCTCGCAGTTCGAAACGACGACTTCATGTCGGGCAATCACCGCTCGCACGGGCATCCGATCGGGAAGGGTGCTGCAGTCCCGCCGCTCATGGCCGAGCTCATGGGGAAGGCGGCCGGAGTGTGTAAGGGAAAGGGCGGGTCGATGCACCTGGCCGACTTCGCGGTCGGCAGCCTCGGCGAGTCCGGCATCGTCGGTTCGAGTGTCCCGGTGGCGGTCGGTGCCGGTCTGAGCGCGCAGCTCCGCGGGACCGACCAGGTCTCGATCGCGTTCTTCGGCGACGGAGCAGTCAACATCGGGGCCTTCCACGAAGGTCTGAATCTGGCGTCGGTCTGGAAGCTCCCGGTGGTGTTCGTGTGCGAGAACAACGGGTACGCGGTGACCACTCCAAGCAGCTCCTCCTCCGGCGGTGCCGACATCTCCGGGCGCGCGGCGGCGCTCGGCGTCCCAGCGGTCCTCGTCGACGGCCAGAACTGTGTCGCGGTGTGGCACGCCGCATCGGCCGCAGTCGAGCGGGCGCGTGCAGGATTGGGCCCGACCCTGATCGACGCGCAGACCTACCGTTACCGGGATCACTCGGAGATGGGAAGGCTCGACTCGACGGTGACGTCCTACCGCGACGAGCTCGAGGTCGAAGAGTGGCGTCGTCGCGATCCGTTGACGCTGCATCGGCAGGTGCTCGCCGGGGTGATGTCCGACGAGGCGATCCGCGGAATCGAAGCCGCGGCGCAGGCGACCGTCGACGACGCCACCGTCTTTGCTCGGCAGAGCCCCTTTCCTCAGCCCGATGACGCGTTCGACGACCTCTATGCGCATCTGTTTCCGGTCGCGCGCACGTACTGAGACAAGACCCGGTCGTCCTCTCACCCCCGCGCAGGAGATATGCGGACACTCAGCTACATCGACGCACTTGCAGAAGCCCAACACTCGGAGATGCGGCGCGACGAACGGGTCTTCGTCCTCGGAGAAGACGTCCAATCCGGGCTGTACGGCAATCACGGGTTTGCCGAGTTCGGTTCTTCCCGCGTCCGCAACACGCCGATCTCGGAGGCTGGGTTCATCGGCGCGGCCGTCGGCGCGGCGTTGACGGGTCTCCGGCCGATC